>CBFGTW010000021.1:0-44395 GCA_965651855.1 uncultured Verrucomicrobiales bacterium | reverse complement strand
GTCGAGTTGTCCGTGAACGTGCCGGTGCCCCACAGGCTGCCGCCGGTGGTGCCTTCGGCGGTGTAGAGAAAGGCCTGGTCGTTGTTGCCGCGCTGGGAAGTCATGCTCGAGGGCACGGCGGTCGTCCCATCGAAGATCTGGCCGGGGACCGGGATCGGATGCACGGCGACGACCGCCGGTGGGACCGTATCGCCGACGGTGCCGCGGAGGAGGTAGGAGGCGTCGAGACCCAGGGTGAGGAAGGCATCCAGACCCGCGGCCGGTTCGCTCCAGGCCGGCGCGCCGTTGACGACGCCCGAAATGGCAAGCGGCCCGCTGTCGTTCGCGACCGCGCCCGAGCCTTCCTCGAACTGATAGTAAGCGACCAAGCCGGTCTCGTCGCCCTCGAGGGTGGTGGCCCTGCCCGCCTGGATCTCGGCGGCGGTGCGGGCGACGTTCCAGATCCGCACTTCGTCCATCGATCCGCGGAAGGCGCCCGCGTAGCCGGTGCCGAGGGTGACGTCGAGCGAACCCTGGGCCGCCGGCACGTGGAGGGCGTCGGCTTCGGCGACCAGTTCGCCGTCGAAAAACCAACGGAGCTTTGGCGGGCTCGCCTCGAAATCCCGCACCAACGCGACGTGCTGCCAACGGCCGGCGCGGAGCTGGGCGCTCGAGTTGAAGGTCTGGTAGGTGCCGCCGTTTCCGCCGTGGGTGCCGTAGAAATAATTGATCCGTCCGTCGGTCTCGAGCGTCATGGTTCCCTCGCCGCCATAGGCCTTCGCGTAGGGATTCTGGCGGGAATTGAAATCGTTCGGTTTGATCCAGAATTCGATGGTCTGCGAGCCGTTGATTCGGAGGGCCTCGGGGTTTCCGAGATTCACGTGGTCCGAGCCGCCGTTGAAGGTGAGGTGGCGGCCCTCCACGCCCTCCATGCGGACGCGGATGCGGTAGCGGCCCGCGGTGGCGACGTCATGGGTGAGGGTCGTTCCGACGGCCGTCGCGCGAGGCGCGGGTTCGTCGTCGCGGAACAAGGCCAGCTCCGCGAGCGAGCCGTCGAGACTCGATGTGGCCGGGGTTTCGAGGGAAAAGCTCACGGTATTCCCCGGCGCGAGCGTGCCGAGATCGTGCCAATCCGGGTCGTGGTCGAGCACCCCGGCCACCCCCGCGGTGAAGCCGCCCCCTTGGGACGAGGCGATCACGCCGTTGGCAAGCAGGCGGAGGTTGTTGTCCTCGCGCTCAAGCTCCACGCCGCGGCCAAGCAAGGCGTGCAGATCGAAGGCGGAAGCCGCGTTGTTGCTGAAAACAGTGACTTGATAGACTCCGGGCGCGGGCAGCACGTAGCCCTCGAGGGCCACGTAGCCGTCACTCGAGCCGGCGACTTCCGCGAGCGAGCTGCCACCGGCATTGGAGATCCGGATGCGCGGGTGGCTGTTGGCGCGGAGCGCGGTCTGCACCAGCACGCTGAGACGGTCGCCGCCTTCGGCGTTGATCAACCAAGTCTGGCCATTGCCAAAGCCGGTCGCGGCGTACGAGCCGGACTGGTGGTCGGAGAAGAGCCCGGAGGCGGCCGGCGATTGCTGGAGATTGAGAAAATCCTGACCCGGCAGGGCGGTCGCCCAAGCCAGCGACAAAAGCAGGGGGAGAAACAGGCGTCGGTGGAACACGGTAGCCATGGTGGCGTGATCCACCACCTCAAGCGACTTCCGTCAAGCCACGCCTCGGTGACAGCCGTATGGTTTTGATTTTCAGGAAAATGTCCGATTTGGCGCGGTGAAACAGTATTACAGTATTCTTAGGCAATTGCGGATTCTACGCAGGGCGTCGTGGCTTCCGCTCACCACTCGATGCCGACGCCCGCTTCGGGAATGAGAATGTGCTCGCTGAGCCCGAGCCGGTCCGCCTCCATCAGCAGCCGTTCCACCGGTTCTTCGTGAGGTTCATTGCCGAGCGGGAACGTGCCGTAATGCATCGGAATCATGACCTTCGCGCCCAGCTCGGCGAAGGCGCGGACGGCCTCTTCCGGATTCATGTGGACGTCACGGCCGCTCGGGGCGTCGTAGGCGCCGATGGGCATGAGGGCGATGTCGATTTCGTGGCGTTTCCCGATTTCCTCGAAGCCGTCGAAATAGGCGCTGTCGCCGCAGTGGAAGACCGATTTCCCCGCGGCGCGGATCAGGTAGCCACCGTAGTGGCGATGGGTGTCGTGGAGAAAGCGCGCGCCCCAGTGGTGGCACGGGGTGTGGACCACCTCGAGTTCCGAAAAGCGCAGGTGATCCCAGACGCCGACTTCGTGCACGGCGGGAAAGCCGAGCGGCCGGACGAGCGAGCCGCTGCCGCGCGGCACGACGATGCCCTCGCGGGCCTGGAGGATTTTCAGGCTCGGCTTGTGGAGGTGGTCGAAGTGGGCGTGGCTGACGAGCACCAGATCGACTTCCGGCACCGCGGCGAGGCGAAGCCCGGGCAGTTGGCGCCGGCGGAACGGGCCGTGCCAGTTCGCCCAGTTCGGGTCGACGATCACCGAATGATCGGCGAACTGGAGGAAGAACGACGCGTGGCCGATCCAGGTCACGCGCACCCGTCCGTCCGTCGGCGGATCGAGATTCGGCTCCTGGATCACTCCCCCCGCCTTGGTGAAAATCCCCGGCACGATGCGGTGGCGGAAAAACCTGAGGTTCCGCCCGGGCCAGCCCTTCTGCGGCCAGATGCCCGAGTAGTGGGGGGAAAAGGGTTGCTTCTTTCGATCCTTCGGTCCGTTCACCTGCGCCGGATACTGCCACCGAACCCGGCTCCATGCATGGAAAAAGAAGCGCTCAGACGCGGTAAGCCGCCGCGATTTTCTCCGCCCAGTCGCGGGCTCGCGCGCCGAACCCGCGGTCGTCCGCCGCATACAGGATGCCGCGGGAGACGTTGATCACGTCCGGGGCGGAGCGTCCGGATCCGGCGAGCGCGGCGAGGTCCCCGCCTTGGGCTCCCAATCCCGGCACGAGCAAGGGCGCGTCGGGGACCTTCGCCAACACCTCCGCCGCATTCGTGAGTCCGACGACGTAGCCCACGTCGGTGGCGCGCTTCTCGGCCTCGGCGCGCGCGCCGAGGCCGGTCACCAGTTCGAAGATCGAGCGGCCGTCCGCGAGCTGTTGGCGCTGGAAGTCCGCGGATCCGGCGTTCGAGGTGACGGCCAGCAGATAGATCCCCTTGCCTTCCCAACCGAGAAAGGCCTCGAGCGAATCGTAGCCGAGAAACGGATTGAGAGTGACGGCGTCCACCTTCCAGCGGCCGAAGTACGCCTCCGCGTAGTACTTCTGGGTCTCGCCGATGTCGCTGCGCTTGGCGTCGAGAATCACCGGAACGTCGTCCGGCATCTGCCCGAGCAAGTCCTCGAGCAACCGGAGTCCATCCGGCCCCATCGCTTCGAAGTAAGCGATGTTCGGCTTGAAGGCGGCAGCCCAGGTGGCGGTGGACTCGATCACCCGCAGCAGAAAGTCCCGCGCCTCGGCGGGTCCGCCCTCGCCCGGTCGCGGATCGAGCCCGACGCAGAGGCGGGAGCCGGTTTTCTGGATGCGGTTCTGGAGGCGTTCGGCGTAGCGCATGGCCGCGTCATAGCGGGAGCGGGCCGGCGGGAAACGCAAAAACCGAGCCTGCGCCGCTCCACCGGCGGCACCCCGCTTGACGATCGGGCGAAAGGGGACACGCTCGCTCAACGCCCATGGCGAATCATCTCAAGAACCTCGAATCGCACGCCCGCGAAATCCTCGAACCCGCCGTCCACGAGCAACTCTCGCCGGCGGAGCGAATCGCGATGTACAAGCGGTTCCTCAAGATCGAGGAACACCGCATCAAGCTGCGCCATCGCGCCGGGGCCGGGGGCCTCGAGATCGCCCACGCCCGGGCCGAGCTGATCGACACCGTGCTCTCATCGATCCTCAACGCCTCGATCAAGGAAAGCGGCAAGTCCGGCGGAATCGCGCTGGTCGCCACCGGCGGCTACGGCCGGGCGACGCTCAACCCGCGCTCGGACATCGACATTCTGTTTCTCCTCCCGCGCGCCTCCACCAAACTGCCGCGACCCTTGCAGGATCTCGTCCAGGGCATCCTCTACCTGCTCTGGGACGTGGGCTTCAAGGTCGGCCACGCGTGCCGCTCGATCACCGAATGCATCGAGCAGGCGAAGATGGACCAGGAAAACAAGACCGCCCTCATGGACGCGCGGCTGATCGCGGGCGATTCCAGCTTGTTCGATGACTTCAAGCTGCGCTTCACCCGCGAGTGCATCGACAAGGGCCAAGCCGCGTTCTTCGACCTGCGGCGCGAGGACCTGCGCAGCCGGCACGAGAAATACTCGCGCACCGTTTTCCTCCAGGAGCCGAACGTGAAGGAAAGCTGCGGCGGCCTGCGCGACTACCACAACATCCTGTGGGTGGCGCGGGTGAAACACGGCACCACCGACCTCAACTCGCTCGTCGAGGCGCGGATCATCACCGCCAACACCCTGCGCGAGATCAACGCGGCCTACGACTTCCTCCACCGCGTCCGGAACGAACTGCACTACCACACGCGGAAGGCGACCGACCAGCTCACCCTCCAGCTCCAAGGCGTGGTGGCGACGAATTTCAACTATCCCGAGCGCAGCATCCTTCGCCGGACCGAGGCGTTCATGCGGGATTACTACCGGCACACGCGCTACCTCTATCAACACACAACCTCGCTGATGGAAACGTTCCAGATCCAGCAGGAACACGGCGGCGAGGCGAAACTGCGGTCGTTCCTCACCTTCCGGAAGCGCAAGCGCGAGGAGTTCGACGGCTTCATCGCGCGCGAAGGACGGATTTACCCGACCCACCAAGACATCTTCCGCGAGGATCCCCATCGGCTGATGCGGCTCTTCCAGCACTGCCAGCTGCGGAACCTGCGGCTCAGCCCGCCGATGCGCCGGCTGGTGGCGGCGAACTGGGACATGATCGACCGGCCGTTCCGCTACTCGAAGGCGAACCGCGAGACTTTCGAGGCGATCCTCGAGCGGAAAGGCGACGTCGCCCGCGCGCTCCGCCAGATGCACCGGATCGGCTTTCTCGGGCGCTACCTGCCGGAATTCGGCGCCCTCGATTGCCTCGTCCAGCACGAGTTCTTCCACCGCTACACCGCGGACGAACACACGCTGCGCTGCCTCGAACAGCTCGACCAGCTCATCGACGACGACGACCCGCAGCGGAAACTCTACCGCCGGCTCTACCACGAGATCGTCGATCCCTACGGGCTCCACCTCGCGATGCTGCTGCACGACACCGGCCGCGCGGAGAACGTCCGCGAGCACACCGACGGCTCGGCGATGCTCGCGGCGCGGATGTGCAACCGCCTCCAGATCACGGGCACGCGGCGTTCGCTCATCATGTTCCTGGTGGACAACCACCTCACCTTCTGGCGCACCGCCACCACGCGGAACATCGAGGACCCGGACGTGATCGCCGAGTTCGCCGCGATCGTCAAAACGCCGGCCCGGCTCGACGCGCTGATGCTTTTCACCTACGCGGATTCCAACGGCACCTCGCCGGACGCCTGGTCCGGCTGGAAAGAGGCGTTGATGATGCAGCTCCACTCCGCCACCCGGCGGTTTCTCGAAGAAGGCCGGGAAAACTACTCGCTCAAGCTCGACGCGGACCGCAAGGCCCTGCGCGACGAGGTGCTCGGCATGATGCGGGAGGACTACCGCCCGGACGTGGAACGCCACTTCGAGCGCATGCCGGCCGCTGCCTTCCACTTCCGCCAGGCGTCCCACATTGTCACCCAGGTGCGGACCGTCCGGCATTTCCTCCAGCGCGAGGAACAGACCGGCGATCCCTTCGCCACCTGCGTGAAATGGATCGACCACCCGAAGGCCGGCTACAGCGAGCTGATCCTCGCCGCGCGCGACAAGCCGTTGTTGCTCGAGATCGTCTGCTGCGCCCTGGCGTCCGAGCAGATCAACATCCTTTCCGCGGACTTCTTCACCCGCACCGACGGGATCGTGGTGAACATCTTCCGCGTCTGCACCACGAACTTCGAGCCGATCACCCATGTCGCGACCCGCAAGCGCTTCCTCCGGACCTTCGAGGCGATCCTGGCGGCGGAAGATTACACGCCGGAGGACCACCTCAAACGGAAGCCGAATTTCCTCAAGGCACGCACCGACCATACGGTGCCCGTGCCGGTCCGCGCCTATGTGAGCAACGAGCTGCACCCGACTTGCACCACGGTGGAAGTTCAGGCGCTCGACCGCATCGGCCTGCTGCACGACATGTTCGCCACCATCAACCAGCACGGCCTGAACACCGCGCACGCCCGGATCTGCACCGAGAAGGGCGTGGCGATGGACACCCTCTACATCACCACGCCCGAGGGCGGAAAAGTCGAGGACCCGGAGGTGCTCGCCAGCCTCGAGAGCCGCTTCGCCACGCTGGTGGCCCGGCCGGAAGCGACGGCCTGAGGCGCTTCGTCACGACATCCGCTTCGCGATCCGCCCAAGCGTCCGGATCGCGGCGTGGGTGCGCTCGTCGAAGGCAAAGCCGCAGCTCAGGCGGAAGCAGTGCTGCAAGCCGCAGGTCGCCGAGAAAATACTGCCCGGCACGAGGCTGATCTTTTCCTCGAAGGCGCGGACGGCGAACCGCTCGGCATCGAAGCCGGCCGGCATCTCCACCCACAGCACGAAGCCGCCGCGCGGGTCGTTCACCCGGGCTTCGGGAATGTGCTCGATCACGGCGCGCCGCATCTCCGCGCATTGCCGGGCGTAGAGCGTGCGGACCCGGCGCAGGTGGCGGTCGTAGCCGCCGGCGTTGAAAAACTCGGCGACGACCAACTCCGAGAGCGTCGAATTCGCCGGATTGTGGACGTGTTTCAGGTGCCGCACCTCGGCGTAGTGCCGGCCGGGGACGATCCAGCTGACGCGCAAGCCCGGCGCGAGCGTCTTCGAGACCGCGCCGCAGTGGATCACGCGGCCGGTGGTATCGTAGCGGGCGAGCGAACACGGGCGTTCGCCGTGGTGGATGAGATCGCCGTAGAGATCGTCCTCGATGAGCGTGAAGTCGTGCGTTTCCGCGAGCGCGACGAGCCGGCGTTTCGCCTCGGGCGGCATCAAGCCGGCGAGCGGGTTTTGGAAATTCGGCTGTACCAGGCATGCGGTGATCCGGTGCTTGGCCAGCGCGGTTTTCAAGGCATCGACCATCAGCCCCTCGCTCGGGCAGACGGGAATCTCGAGGACCTTGAGCCCGAGATCGCGCACCAGATGAAGCAGGCCGAAGAACGTGGGGGTTTCCACCGCGACGAGGTCGCCGGGTTTTGTCACGGCGCGCAGCGCGAGCGAGACCGCCTCGGTGGCGCCTTGGGTCGTGAGGATCTCGTCGGGCGCGGCTTGGATGCCCGCGGCGAGCAGGCGCTTGGCCACGGCGGTGCGCAGCTCGCGCCGGCCCGGCGGAAGATTGTAGCGGAACGCCGCCGCGCCGAGACGCCGGACCACGGCATTCGCCAAACTCGCGAGCCGTGCGTGCGGGATGATCGCATCGTCCGGCACGGCCGCGCCAAAGGGCACCACCCGCGGGTCGGCCACGGCGTCCATGACGGCCTCGAAGATGGACGCGCACTCGATTTTCACCGGCTTCGGCGCATGGGCGGCCGCCCGCGGCAGGCGGTCGAGTTTCGGCGGAAGCACCTTCGCGAAATACCCGGAGCGCGCCCGCGCTTCGACCAGGCCCTGCCCTTCCAGGCGCGCGTAGGCTTCGATCACCGTCGAGATGCTCACGCCGTGCTCGCGGCTCAGCCGGCGCACCGAAGGCAGCCGGTCGCCCGGCGGAAACGTCCCGCCGCGGATCGATGACGCGAGGCGGTCGGCGAGGTCCTGGTAAAGCGGCGTTTCGATCATGATCGCGGAGTCTCAGCCGGTCGGCCGACGCTGACCAGATACAGCCGGAGGCGGGATCGACCAGTACAGATTGCGGAAATCCTCCTGTACTGCATGACAAACTCTCCGCCTGTATCTGTTCCGGATCGCGGAGGCGTGGCAGGCTGCGCCGCATGAACCCGGCGGTGGAACATCGAACGTCCGACATCGAATCTCGAACGCTGCAAATCCCGCGCGCGGAGCCGAAGTGGCTCGCGCGGACCGTGCGGGCGTGGCGCTGGTACCTGAAAACACCCTTCGGCTGCGAAGTGGCGGCCCGGCGGATGGCGAAGCGCTGGAACCAGCCGAATTCTTCAACGGGTTGGAACAACAGATCATAGACCCAATACCCCCTCTCATCTTCCGCCAGCAGATGCCGTGCGCGGAAGCCAGCGAGCCTCTTTCCAGGAGCATTGCGAAGAATCCCTGCGTCAGATCCTTAGCCGTTTCCACGTCGTTGCCCGCGCCTCGGACCACGGCATACACCGGCTGCCAATATTGCCGGCACAGGACCTCGAGCGAAGATCCGGCATCCGCCGCCGCCTCGCCCACCAACGACCACCGCGTCGTCCGGAACAACCGCTGTCTGTCATCATCCGCCACTTCCGATCCCATAGCTGACGGAAGGATTCAGGAAAAGCCGGCAGTGGTTACGCCGTAAGCTGCCGCACGCCATGGACGAAACCCGCCGCCATTTCCTCAAGACCAGCGCCGCCGCCACGGTGGCATCCGCCTTCTCCACTCCGCGCTTGTTCGCTCAGGAGAGCGGGAAAACCTACCGCACCGCGCTCGTCGGCACCGGCTGGTGGGGACGGAACATTCTCAACGAAGCGATCGCTTCCGGCCGCTGCGAGATCGTGGCGCTGTGCGATGTCGACCGCGCGCAGCTCGAGCCGGTGGTGGCGTCGGTGATGGAGAAGACCGGCAAGAAGCCGGCCGGCTACGCCTACCACGAAGAGCTGCTGGCGAAGGAGAAGCCGGAGATTGTGATCATCGCCACGCCCGACCACTGGCATCCGCTGATCATGATCGACGCGGTGAAAGCCGGCGCGCATGTCTATGTCGAGAAGCCCGTCGGCCACACGATCCTCGAAGGCCGGGCGATGGTGAAGGCGGCGCGCGAGACGAAGCGCGTGGTGCAGGTGGGAACGCACCGCCGGGTCGGGCCGCACCACGTTTCGGGCATGGAGTTTTTGAAATCCGGCGAAGTCGGAAAGGTCGGCCTGGTGAACTGCTTCGTCCGCTACGGCGGCGGCGGTCCGGAGAAGCCGCGGCCGAACGAGGACGTGCCCGATGGCCTCGACTGGGACCGCTGGTGCGGGCCGGCCCCGCTGCGGCCGTTCAACCGCGCCATCCATCCCGGCGGCTACCGGAATTTCCTCGATTACTGCAACGGCACCATCGCCGACTGGGGCATGCACTGGTTCGACCAAGTGCTGTGGTGGTCCGAGGAGAAATCGCCCCGCAAGGTGTTCTCGAGCGGCGGCCGGCCGATCAAGGGCCCGCCGGTGAACGACGGCAAGGTGCAGACGACGGACGCGCCGGACCACCAGGTGGCGACCTTCGAGTTCGGCGACTTCACCTGCACCTGGGACAACCGCCATTTCGCCGGGAACAACTCGTCGAAGCACGAGGAAGTCGGCGCGATTTTCTACGGCACGAACGGCGCGTTCCACATGGGCTGGCAAGGCGGCTGGACGTTCTATCCGTCGCGCGGCGGCGAAGTGGTGCACCGCGAGCACGGCCTGCACGAGCCGGACGCCCAGAACATCCGCGAGCTGTGGGCGGACTTCATCGAGTCGATCGAAACCGGCCGCACACCCGTGAGCGACATCGAGACCGGCCACCGTTCCACGACCATGAGCCTGCTGGCGATGATCAGCCTGAAGCTCGGCCGCAGCCTCGACTGGGACGGCGAAAGCGAGACCTTCCCCGGCGACGACGAGGCGAACGCCTTGCTGCGGCGCGACTACCGCGAAGGTTACACCTACCCCGAGGCCTGACGCTTCCGGATTTCCGGACCGCGGGACTCCAGTCCCGCCCGAATCTTCCACTCAAGCCTCGGCGTCCGCCAGGTGCCGGATACAGAACTGCGACCACGTTTCCAATCGATCGAACAGCGGACCGTTGAGCTCCCCGAGCGGCGCGAAGGCCAGTTCGGCGAGGGCATCTTCGCGGGATGTGACAGCGTCCGATTCCAGATCGACGAGATGCACCACGCCCAGGTGGACTTGGCCAACGGGATTCGTGTCGTCGTTCAACAAGGCGATGATCCGGTGCTCGTGGCGGCCGGTGATGGCGAGTTCCTCATCGATCTCGCGGCTGACCGCGGCGTGGTAAGCATCGGGGCCCCTGCGGCCCTCACCCATGTCCACCGGGTTCACGTGGCCGCCCACGCCGACCGAGAGCTTCGCGTGCAAGCGGCTTTCGCCGCCGGCTTTTCCGCGGGTGTAATGGAGAACGCGGTCGCCATGGCGGAAGACGCAGTAGGGAATGATCTGCTTGTGCGTCGGATCTTCCTCGGCGGCGGCCCGATCCATGAAAAAGTGGGCCGCCGGATCGAGCAGGCGGGCCACCGCCTCGTCCAGCCCCTCGGTGCGGATGCCTTGGAACATCCCGATCTCATCCAGCAGCGCGCGCGGCACCACCAACACTTCCTCGCCGGCGTATTTCGACATGCGCGGACGCTAAGGAAACGGTCCGGCCCGCGCCAAGCCGCATCGTGAACGTCCGCGCACGGTTCGATCTTCTCGAGGCTGATGCATGGAGAAGGAAGCGTTCCGCCGCCTCCTACCGCCCCTGCGGCGGATCGACCGGTTCCATGACGAGGGTCGTGACGCTCCGGGCCGGCAGCGTCACGGCCTCGGCGGTGGCCGCCGCGAGCTTCTCCAGATCGTGCGCGGCGGAGGTGGCGAAGGCTTCCAGGGATGCGATGCCCGCGCCGGCGACGGCAGGCCGCAGGGTCGTTTCCCCACCGGGATTGACGGCCACGAGAACCAGCGTCCGACCGTCCGCCGCCAGATAGGCGGAAACCCGGAGTTCTCCCCCGCCCTCGGCGGCGATGCGGGTGGATCCGGGTCGGATGAAGCGGCTGAAATTTCCCATCGCCCAGAGCCGCTTGGTCGGCTCGATCGTGCGGCGGCGCGGGTGGGCGTAGATGAGGGCGTCGTTGTAGTGGCCCGTGAAGACGGCCAGCCACCACTGCCAGCTCTCGACGTTGGCGACGACGAGGTCCTGGTGCATGACTTCGAGCATGTGCAGGGCTTCGTCCATCCCGACGCCGTGGCCGCGCTCCATCTGACAGTATTCGGTCATCGCCAGCGCCTTGTCCGGCCAGCGCCCGCGGAACCAGTCGACGAACCGCCGCCGGTCGCGCGGCGTGGACCAATACGAATGGACGGCAAAGGTGCGCACTTCCTCCGCGACTTCCGGAACCCCGAACATCGCCCGCGCGTAGTCGTCCGCGCTTTTCCAGTCGCCCGATTCCGGGCCTTGGATCTCGATGACCATCCCCCGCTCCCGCTTCGCTTTCACCAGCGCCTCGAAGGTCGCGGCGAGTTCCTCCGGCGTGTAGCGGCAGCCCTCCTGGTGGCGGCGGTCCTTGCCCCAATACCACTGCGGCTCGTTGATCGGCGAGAGCGCGACTTCGGGAAGGTCGTAGCGCTCGATGAGATAGGCCGAAACATCGAGAAGATAAGTCGCGAAATCATCCCTCATCTCCGGCCGGAGGTTCGGGCCGCCCTCGGGACCGCCGCTGACCTTGCCATTGACGAGCATCCGCGGCGGCGGGCTTTTCGAGAAGAGAACGAACTGCTCCACACCCAGCGCGCGCACTTCGCCGAGGACGCGGTTGAACTTCCCCGCGCGCTCGAAGTCGTATTCTCCCGGCGCCGTTTCGACCGTCGCCGTGCGGCGGATCCGATCGGTCACGTCCGGGCCGTCGCCGGCCGGCAGGTTGTGGCGGTAGATGCTGAGATGGGCACCTTCTTCGGTGAAAAGCAGCCGCAGCAGTTCCGCTCTCTTTTCCTCGGGAAAATCGTCCACGTAGTTCGGCCACCACGCACCGGACGCGCCGAACCCGCGGATCGTCTGGAAGCGCTGCGAGGGATCGACCGTCACCCGCACCTCGTCCGCGCGCGCCGCCGTGGCCGCGAGCGCCCCTGCCATCACCCAAGCCGCCATGGCGCGCAACCGCGTCCCTGCTCTCCCCGATTGAGGTATCATGCGGGTGGCAACAACGCCCGGGCCGAAACGTTTCTTTCCCGATGCCGATCCGCGCCCCGATATCCGCCCTTTTGTCACTCCTGCTCCTTTGCCCCGCGCACGCCCAACGGCAGCGGGAGGCGCTGGACCGCGGCCTGGTGGCGGTGGGTCAGGACGATGGCACCGTCTTCGCAAGCTGGCGGCTGCTCGCCGACGATCCGGCGGACACGGCCTTCCACCTCTATCGTGTGGGCCCCGACGGCCCGGAACGGGTGAACGACGAGCCGCTCGCCGGGCCGACGAGCGCGATCGATCCGGAACCTGGAAACGCCACCGCCTACCGGGTGCGCGCCGTGAAAGGCGCCGCCGAAGGACCACCCGGCGCCGAGGCGAAGATTCTCGCTGATGCCTTCATCGAGATCCCGATCCAGACGATCGACGGCTACCGGCCGGGCGATGTTTCGGTCGGCGATCTCGACGGCGACGGGCAGTATGAGATCGTCCTCCACCAGGTCTCGCGCGGGCGCGACAACTCGCACGCCGGCATCACCGGCCGGCCGATCCTCGACGCCTACAAGCTCGACGGCACCCACCTCTGGCGGATCGACCTGGGCATCAACATCCGCGAGGGCGAGCACTACACGCAGTTCATGGTCTACGATCTGGACGGCGACGGCCGGGCGGAGATCGCCTGCAAGACCGCGGACGGCACCATCGACGGCGTCGGGAAAACCCTCGGCGACCCAGAGAAAGACTGGCGGAACCATGACGAGGGCTCGCGCCGCCACGGCCGCATCCTCGATGGGCCGGAGTTTCTCACCATCTTCGACGGAAAGTCCGGCGCGGCTCTGAAAACCGTCGACTACATCCCCGGCCGCGAGCCGCTCGACGGCTGGGGCGGGATCGGCGGCAACGGCGGGACCGACAACTACGGCAACCGCGCCGACCGCTTCCTCGCGTGCATCGCCTATCTCGACGGCGAGCGCCCCAGCTTGGTGATGTGCCGCGGCGTCTACGGCCGCACGGTGATGGCGGCATGGGATTGGCGCGGCGGCGAGCTCACCTCGCGCTGGGTGTTCGATTCCGGCATCAGCCACCCGCCGTTCGAGGACGCCTCGCCGTTTTCCGGCATGGGCGGGCATTCGCTTTCGGTTGCCGACGTGGACGGCGACGGCAAGGACGAGATCGTCTACCAAGCGATGACCGTGGACGACGACGGCACCGGCCTCTACTCGACCGGTCGCCGCCACGGCGACTCGATGCACATCGGTGACTTCGATCCCGACCGCCCGGGGCTCGAGCTATATCTCATCACGGAGAACGAAGAGGACACCGTCCGCCTGCGGACGCCGGGCGCCGGCCTTCACGACGCCCGCACCGGCGAACCGCTGTGGACGCACAGTCCCGGCGTGGATTTCAGCCAGGGACTCGTGGCGGACATCGACCCGCGGCATCCCGGCGCCGAAGTCTGGGGACACGGCCCGTTGCGCGACATCCGCGGCAAGGTGATCGGCCGCGCGCCGCGCAGCGCCGAGTGGGCGATCTGGTGGGACGGCGACCTGCTGCGGGAAATCTACAGCCGCTTCCGCGTCCTCAAGTGGGACTGGGAGAACGAGCGGGAACGCGAGATCTTCTCCGCCGCCCCGGACGCCCGCGGCGGACGCTGGCAGCCCGGCTCGCTGCGGCCGAACCTGTCCGCGGACCTCCTCGGCGATTGGCGGGAGGAGCTGCTCCTGCCGGGCCCGGACGGGAAATCGCTGCGGCTCCACTTTTCCACGATTCCGACCGAGCACCGCTTCGTCACGCTGATGCACGACCCGCAGTACCGGCTCTCGATCGCGTGGCAGAACGTCGTTTACAACAAGCCGCCGCACACCAGTTTCCACCTCGGCCACGGGATGGAGCTGCCTGCGGAGGAGTAAGCCGCCCGGCGGAGATGCCAGCGATCGGGTCGGAATCCCGACCCGCGCGGAACCCGCAGGTGCTTGGGGAGCCGCTTGCAAAACGAGGAGACGATGGGCCTGCGGGAGATCGCGGGGGCTCAGGTGATTCCGGAGCCCGGGTCCGGGCGTTCCGGGGTATCGCCGCTGAGGCCCAGCTCGCGGAGGATCAGGCGGGCGGCGGCGATGGCACCGGCGTGGTGGCCGTGGCGGGCGAGGGCGCGCTTCATGGTGCGCCAGCCGCTGGCGTGGTCGGCCAGCATGTCGGCGACGCGGGCGCGCAGGTCGTGCCCGGCGGGGACGAGAGTGCCGCCGCCGATTTTTTCGAGCAGCTCGAGATTCCCCTCTTCCTGGCCGGGGACGAGATGGTGGATGAGCATCGGGCAGCGGGCGGCGATGGCTTCGTGGACGGTCGCGCCGCCGGCCTTGCCGACGACGAGGTGGTGGCGCGTGAGGAGTTTCGGCACGTTGCGCGTCCAGCCGATGGTGCGGACGCGGCCTGGAAATCTCCGCTCGATCTCCAAGGCGAGGCGATGGAGCCGCCGGAAGTTCTTCCCGAGCGCGAGGGTGAGCGTCACCGCGGGAGAGGCCTCCAGGATCGCTTCCGCCCGCTCGAGGGTGCCACGGCGGCGGGCGGTCGGAAAGTAGAGGACGCGGAAGGGATCGCAGCGGTCGTCCGGCTCGACGGGCCGGAGTTCCGCGAAATCCGGGTGAACGGGAAAGCCGGTCTCGGAGATCCGGGAAATGTCCCCGCCGAGGCGCATCATGCGGTCGCGGGTGAAGGCGTCGGTCACAAGCCAGCGGTCCGAGGGGGCGCGGAGCCAGGCGGCGTTGATCTCGAGCGAATCGGTGACGACCGTGTAGGCGCGGGGGCGCTCCGAAGCTTCCGGGAAGGCCCGGGCGAGGAAGTAAGGGTAGATCGGGTAGGTGCTGACGACGGCGTGCGGCCGGAACTCGCGGACGAGCCGGGCGAGGCAGCGCTCCGGCTTGCGCATCAGCGGGAGGCGCTTGCGGCTGAAATCGCGGTGGTTGGTCGAGCGGTAGATCCACTCCCACACCGTGGGCAGGTAGTTCGTGACGAAGCGGTAGCCGCGGCTGAGGACGGCGGTGGTCCAGGGCGCGGACATGAGGCAAGGGTCGCAGACGCGAACCCGCGCACCTTCGGTCTGCAGGGCCCGCTCGAGATTGCGGGCGGCGCTGTTGTGGCCTTCCCCGAATGCGGCGGTGACGATGAGGATGCGCGGTGGCATGCGGGCGGCGGAGCTTGTCGAAGGGACGCGGGGTTTTAGGCCGGTGCGCGGGATTGCGTCGATGGTCATTTCCGCCTTTCCTCGGTCGGTGGCACGGAAGACGAAAAGACCGGAACTAAAGCCTGTGATCGAAGCGCCGGCAAGCGAGCCGGAGGTGGTGCGTCTCGAGACGCCCGGGACGAAGGGAAACCCGCGTCCGGCGGCAACGGCATCGCCGGCAGCGGCAGCGGCTGGCTTCGGCCGCACCGGGGGCAGCGGGACCGTGCCGGAACTCGACGAGGCCGCGCCGGTCTTCTTCGAAACCACCGAGACGGCTTGGGGAGAAAGCGACAACTCCGGGAAGCCGACGCCGTGGGGCTGGTTCGCGCTGGCCGGCGTGATCGCGGCCGGGGCGGTGACCTGGTCGTTGTGGAAGATCGGCAATTCGAACGAGGCGGTGGAAAGCCAGCAGCAGGCGTTGGTCGAGCGCCTCGAGGCGGACAGCCAGCGCGAGCGGTCGGCCGCCCGGCTGGTCGACCGGATCGGGGAAACGTTGGCCGCCTATTGCCGGGCCTCGAGCGTGGAGGAACTTTTGCCGTTGGTGCGTCATCCGGAACGCGTGAAGCCGCTGATGCAGGCGTGGTACGCCGGCCGGCCGGTGCCCTCGTCGCCGCTGGCATCGATCCAACTGCTGCAGCCGACGGTGCTGGAAGGACGGATGGATTTCTGGGTTTCCAAGGTGGCCACCGAGGACGGCGCGACGCAGAACCTGCTGCTCGAGGCGGAGATGGACGGAGACGTGCGGGTGGATTGGGAGACGGCGGTCTGCCACCAGCCGATGGATTGGAACCGGTTCGCGACCGAACGGCCGCCGGGCACGCGCGACTTCCGCGTGTACGTAGAGGCGGACCACCTTTACAGCCATGAGTTTTCCGACGCGGGAAAGTGGCAGTCCTTCCGCCTGACCACCCTGCGCGGCGAGGAGACCTTGTTCGGCTACGCGCGCCGCGACAGCGAGGCGGCGCGGACCCTGCTGGGGATGATCGCGCGCACGCCGAAGCGCCGGATTTCCGTCGTCCTGCGGCTCGACTTGCCGGAGAACCTCCAATCGCCGCGCGGGCTGGTGATCGAGCGGGTGGTCTCGCCGTTCTGGATCCTGCTGGACGATTCCCGCGGCGGCTCTTGATCCGCCGGAACCATCATGCATTCTCCGCGCCCCTTGAGCGTCCTTCCACCAGATCCCGCGGCGGCTTGCGAAGGGCGGCGGGCCGCGCCGTTCCTCCAAGTGCTCGCCGGCGTCGGCGCGTTTCTCGCATTGTTGTTCGGCTTGGCGCTGTGGCGGCTGGCGGGGAACGCGGGGTCGATGGACAACAAGTTCAGCGCCTTGGCCGTGGAGAGCCACCGCGGCTTCCTGCTGGCGGAGAACCTGCGGATGCTCCCGGCCTACCTGCTGCTCGCGCTCGCGGGGGCCGCGCTGATCCAGCCGGCGGCGGCGTGGTGGTCCGGGCGCTCGCGGCGGCGCGGCCGGCTGGCGGTCGGCGCGCGGGCCTTCGGGCTGGCGGTGCTCGTCCACGGATGGTTCCACCTCCGGCTGATCGAGACGCGCCCGTATTTCCTCCACGAGCTGGATTTCGGCCATTGGTATTTCGAGATTCTCAAGGCGATCCCGCCGGCCGCGCAGCCGGCGGCCCACGGATTGCTTTTCGCGGCGCTGCCGGCCGCCGCCGGTCTCGCGGCGATCGTCTGGCACCTCCGGCGGCTCCGGGCCGTCGCCGTCCGCCGTTCCGCCGCCGCCGCGCTCTGCGGGACCGGTCTGGTGGCGGCGGCGTTCCACCATTGGCAGCCCCACCGGGCACCGGCACAAGCGGGAGAAAACCGCCCGCCCAACGTCCTGATCATCGCCTCCGACTCGCTTCGCGGCGACCGGCTCGGTTTCGCGGGGCATCGTCCGGCGCGCGCCGACGGCGCGGCGGCAGCGGGCGTTTCCCCGACGATCGACGCCTTGGCGGGCCGCTCCGCCATCTTCGAGCGATGCTACACGCCGATCGCCTCGACCTTGGAATCCGGCACCAGCCTGATGACCTCCCAGTACCCGCACTCGCACGGCATCCGGCAGATGTATCCGGACCGCGGGCGGGTCGAGGAAGCCCGTAAAAAGACGCGACCGATCGCCGACCTGCTGCGCGAGCAGGGCTACGACACCGCCGCCATCGGAGACTGGTGCTCGGGATATTACGAAGTCATGCCACTGGGATTCGAGCATGTATCGGTTTCAAGCTTCGACAACTTCAAGATTTACATGAGCCAGGCGGTGACGATGGCGCATTTCGTCATCCCGCTCTATTTCGACAACCAGATCGGCTACAAACTCTACCCGCAGATCGGCTCGTTCGCGCAGTTCGTCACGCCGGAGGTGGTCACGTCCCGTGTCGAGAAGCGCCTGGCGGCGGTGGCGCGCGAGGGCCGGCCGTTCTTCTGGCATCTCTTCTATTCCTCGAACCACCTGCCCTACCGCTCCACCGAACCGTATTCCAGCATGTTCACCGATCCGGGATACCGCGGCCGGAACAAGAACGGAGTGGACTTCGACATCGACGCCTTCATCGGCGGCACCGATCTCGAAGACAAGTGGAGCGCCCTGCCCGAGCGCGAGATCGAGCAGATCCGCGCGCTCTACGACGGCTGCACCCGGCAGTTCGACGACCACGTGGCGCGCGTCCTCGCGGCGCTCGAGCGCGAGGGACTGGCGGAAAACACCATCGTCGTCGTCACCGCGGACCACGGCGACGATCTCTACGAGCCCGGAGTCACGCTGGGCCACGGCTTGACCTTGAACGGCGGCAGCCAGGCAAACCATGTTCCCCTCGTCATGCACGTGCCGGGGACCGGGCCGCGGCGGTTTTCCGAAACCGTGCGCACCATCGACCTGATGCCGACGCTGGCGGACTTGCTCGGCGTGGAAAAGCCGGCGATTTGGGAAGGCCGGAGCTTCGCCGGGTGGATCAGCGGCGCGGAAACACCGGAGTGGCGGCCGTTCTACGCCGAGACGGGATTTCCCTTCATCCAGTTCCGGGTGCCGGGCGTGGAGCGGCCGAAGCTGCCGCCGATGGACGAGATGACCACCATCGAGGCGGACTTCAACTACCAGTTCGTGCTCAAGGAGCCCTACCGCCAGCCGCTGGTGGACGCGAAACAGCGCTGCCTCCAGACACGCAGCTGGAAACTCGTCTGCACGCCGACGGCGGACGGCAGTCGGCACTTCGGCCTGTTTCACCTCGATTCCGATCCGCATTGCGAAAGCGATCTCGCCGGCACGCGGCCGGGCGTCCTCGGCCCGATGCGGACGGCGCTCGAGCGTTGGATCGACGCGCGGGTCGAGACCCCGATCGGCCGGATTTTCCCCGAAGGTGAACCGGAGGCCTGAGGGTGACGGGCCGCGCATTGCCGCTTGAGTTCCGGCTGGGGCGGCCCAAGCTTCCGGCCCGCGTCCGCATGAAAATCCACGCACCGATCCTCGCCGCCGTGATGACCCTCTCCTCCGCCACCGCGCAGGTGCCGAAGGTTTTCCAAGGTCTGTTCGAGAAGGGCGTGCCCGTGCGCGGCCAGATCGGCGTGGTGCTGCCACCGCAGGAAATCGACAAGTATGTCGGCAAGGTGGAAGCCGCGGCGCGCCAAGACCCGGAGTGGTTCCGCCAGTATTCGGAGAAAGCGAAGCCCGGTGCCCCCCTGCCCTACCACGAGAAGCTCGGCATCACCCGGGAGGAATACGACGAGTATTTGAAACTCTGGGGCAAGCGCGAGTTCAAGCCGGTGGACGAAGTCATGCTGCTGCTCCGCGAGGGCTCCGGCGGGAGCTGGACCCTCACCGCCACGGGCGAGGCCAGCTCGCTCTCGACCCTCCGCTATTTCCCCGAGGAAGATGTTTTCCGGTCGCCGAACGGAACGCTCGTGCGCATCGAGGACATCGACGCGGACGCGGACAGCATTCTCGGCGCGTGGAAAGGGCCGGAGTGGCGCTTCGAGGAAGAGACCGGGCTCGGCCGGCTCAAGGAGAACGTCGCGCTCGGCCGGATGGCGGGCGACAAGTTCGGGCTCGTCGTCTACCGCGTGCAGGAGGTTTCCAGCGAGGGCACGCGGCTGCTCGACAAAAGCCTGGTGATCCGCTTCGCCCTCGGGAAAGCGGGACAGCTCCAGGAAACCGCGCCCGTCCAGGCGCGCTGAGCGATGGACGCCGCGGCGTCAACTGACGGTCCGCGCCAAGGCCGGCGGCGGTGGCCGTGGCTTGTGGCCGGGGCGGTCGTGATCCTGCCGCTCGCGCTCTTCGCCCTGAGCAACCTCTGGCTCGCCTCGCCTTGGGGCCGCGGCTGGATCGCGCGGAAAATCACCGCCGCCACCACGCTGGAAGCAAGTGTGGGACGGGCGTCATGGTCTCCGTGGAACGGGGCGACCGTCCGCGACCTGAAGCTCGACCAGCCGGAACCGCTGCGCGCCGCGGTGACCGAGCCGCTGGTGACGATCCGGCTTCTGCGTCTCGAGCCGGTTTGGCGCGAGTGGTTGCGAGGGCGGATCGCGGTGCGCGGGATCGAGCTGGAGCAGCCACGGGTCGCTTTGCCGGTCCAGATTCTCTCCCACCTTTCGGCCGGACAGCCGCCGACCGAGCCGGTCGCCGCGGCACCGGAGGCTCCTCCGCCGGCGGTCGCGGCAGTGCCCGGCGATGCCGGAGAACCGGAAACGCCGGCCGCTCCCGAAGAACCGCCGCCCCCCGCGACAGCCGCCGCGCCCGCTCCGACGGGCGGCGAGACCGGTGAGGAGACCGGCCCGGGAGCGTGGATCCGCGTCCGTGACGGCTCGTTCAAGCTCGTCTTTGCCGGCTGGCGGGATCCTTTGCTCGAGTTGCCGGGAATTTCGGGCGATTTCCCGCTGGCCGGCCCGGCCGCCGAATCGCGACTGGCGCTCGGCCCGATCTCGATCTTCGGCTCGTCGGTGACCGGGGCGCTCGAAGTCCCACTCGATTGGTCGCCACCCGTCTTGTCACTCGGTCTGCTCGAAACCGAGGCCGGCGGCTTGAGGCTCCAAGCCGCCGGAAAGCTCGCGCGGACGCGTGGGATGCCGTTGCAACTGGAAATCAGCGCGCCCTCACAGTCGCCGCCGCCCGCCGATCTGCCCGGCGACACCGCTGCGCGGGCGGGCAAATTCGCGGCGGACCTGCGCTTCGCCGGCCTGCTGCTCGCGCCGGCGACTTGGCAAGGCCAGCTCGTCGCGCGCGCCGAGGATCTCACCGCTCAAGCCGGCGGCCAATCCACGCGATTCAGTCTCGGTGGCTGCGTGATCCTCTTGCGCGGCGGGGCGATTTCCTGCGCGGACGCGCGCCTGATCGGTGACGAGTATTCGCTCCTCGGCAATGCCACGGTCTTGCCGGACGGGCGGACGGCCGCGGTGCTGCGGCTCGTCGCGGATCCGGAAACCGCCCGTTCGATCGCGCGGCGGATCTTTCCCGGCATCCGCCAACCGGCCGCAGTCGCACCGCTCGGCACGCCCCAGCGGGTCGCCTTGGATTTGGAAATCTTCGGCCGGCCCGGCGACCTCGCCCTGCGACTCGGCGAAGGCGGGCCGGTGCTGGACTTTGAGGAAGCCCTCACGCCACCTTCGGAATCGCCATGAGAATCATCGCCGGAAAGGCCGGCCGGCTCGCCATCAAGGTGCCGTCGGCCGTCGCGCGGCCGACCACGGACTTCGTGCGCCAAGCCATCTTCTCGATCCTCGGCGAGCGGGTCGCGGAGGCCCGTGTGCTCGATCTCTTCGCCGGCTCGGGCGCGCTCGGGCTGGAGGCGCTCAGCCGCGGCGCGACCTCGTGCGTCTTTGTCGACGAACATCGCCAGGCGGCGAAGGTGATCGCCGAGAACCTCGGTCGCGCCCGGCTTGAGGGCGGGCGGGTGGTCCGCGCGGAAGCCGGCTCGTTTCTCAAGCGCGATGCCGGCCGCTACGATCTCGTGTTCGCCGATCCGCCCTACTGCAAGTATCCGGGAGACCGCGACCACGTCGGTGCCCTGCTCGCCGGCGGACTGCTCGCACCGCGGTTGGCGCCGGGCGGTTGGCTTGTGGCGGAGGTTTCCTCGGACCAAGCCAGCCCGACGGCCGCGGATTGGGAGCTGCTGGACCGGCGGGAATACGGCGGCAGCGCCATCCTGCTTTACGCGCCGGTGGACCGCTCCTAGCGTCCGCCGCGATGCGTCTGTTTCTCGGCCTCGCGATCTACCGGCTGCTGCTGCCGCTGTTGTTCGTCGCGGCCTTTCCCGGCTGGATCGTGAAAATGCTGCGTCGCGGCGGCTTCGGCACCCGTCTCGGCGAGCGGGCCGCGATCTACACCGCCGCGATCGAAGACGAGCCGTGCGGCGCGGTGCACGTCCACGCCGTGAGTGTCGGTGAAGCCCTGCTCGCTCTGAAGCTGCTGCGCGAATGGCAGAAGGATGAGCCGCACCGGCGGTTCGTGCTCGCCACCGGCACGGCCACCGGCCATGCCGTCGCCACCGCGGCGGATCTCCCGGGCTTGCGCGTCACCTATGCGCCACTCGACTTCCCCTCGATGGTCCGGCGCTACCTGCGGCGCTTCGAGCCGGCGCAGGTGGTCCTCGTCGAGGGCGAAGCGTGGCCAAACCTGCTGCTCGCGTGCCGCCGCCGCGGCATCCCGGTGCGGCTTGTGAATGCCCGTCTATCACCGCGGTCGGCGCGGCGATACGCCAAGGCCGCCGCCTGGATCAGGCCGATCTTCGGCATGCTCGATGCCGTGGCCGTACAGGAACCCGAGGACGTGGAAACCTGGGAGCGGCTCGGAATCCCCCGGGAAAATATCCACCCGCTCGGCAGCTTGAAATTCGACCCCGGAAGCGGACCAGGGCCCGCAAAGCGCGAGGCGTTCCAAGTCATGATCGATGCCTTTGGCGGCGATCATCCGGTCGTCCTCGCGGCCAGCACCCATGCGGGAGAGGAAGCCTTCATTGCCACGGCGATCCGGCAGACGGGCGCGCTGCCCGTGATCGTCCCGCGCCACGCGGAACGCCGCCGGGAAGTGCGGGCCGACTTGGAAAAGGCTGGCTTCGAGGTGGTGCTCCGCTCGGATTTCCGGCAGCCCCCGGATCCGGCGACGGCGTGCCTGGTGGTCGACTCCACCGGCGAACTCCGCGACTGGACCGCCCACGCCGATGCGGTCGTGATCGGCAAGAGCTTCCGCGCCGTGGGCGGGCAGAATCCCGCGGAGGCGATCGTCGCGGGAAAGCCGATCGTCCACGGTCCACATATGGAAAACTTCGAGCCGCTCGCCAGCCGGCTGCGCGACGCCGGCGCAAGCTTCGTGGCAAACGACGAAACCCGATTGCCCGCCGTCATCGGGCGGGCGCTGGGACCAGCCGGAACCGAAGCGGCGACGGCTGCCGCGATCATCCTCAAGAGGCACGAGGGAGCCACGCGGCGGATCGTCGACCTGCTGCGCGGCGGCGGCGGTTGACCAAACTCGTGCCGCAACAACGCGGAGTTTGTCATTTCGGCGGGCGTTGCTAGAGTTCGGGCTGTGACCGAGTCCGAAAACGATCCACTCCGCGGCCTGTTGTCCGAATTTGCCTTGGGGCCGGCTTGGGCTCGGCAGGGCTCGCAGTCGTCCCAGCCACGCTACCGCGACACGGAGGACCGCCCGCGCCGCGAAAGCCGGGATCGCGGAGCCGGCGGCCAGCGCGACGGGCGCCGGAATTTCCGCGGCCGGGACGACGCGCGCGGCGGCGGCCGGCCGCCGGAAGCGCCACCAGCCAAAGGCGTGCGGGTCACGATCGGGCCGGACCAGCAGGCCGTCCACTTGGTCGGCCGCGAAGTCCATCAGGTTGCCCGCGTTTATCCCTTGTTCGACATCGCCCGCATCCTGCTCGCCGAGCGGGCACGCTGCCGGGCGCTTTTCGAGAGCGAGGCCGACGGGCCGACCCTCTTCCGCGGCAAGCTCGACGAGTCGCTATTTCTCAGCCGTGAGGACGCCTTGCGGCACTTCTGGCAGTCCGAGTGGCGGAGCGACGTGGTCGAGGAGGAAACCGTGGACGCCGAGCCCCCGGCGGGGAATTTCCAGGCGGTGGCCCGTTGCGGGATGTCCGGCGAATGGCTCGGGCCGCCGAACTACCACGCCTACCAGAGCAACCTCCGGCGTCTCCACCGCGAGCGTTTCGCGAACATGCCCTTCGAGGTTTACGCCTCGCGGGTCCGGACCGAGCGCGGCGAGGAAGCGGTGGCCGCTTGGCTCGAGACGATGAAGCACAAGACCCGCTGGCGCCTGAAGGACGCTGGCGAGGACGCCGAATGGATCGAGGACCGCGGTGAAATCGAGCGCGCGATCGCCGGCACGTGCTTCGACCGGCTTTTCGAGGAGACGCGCCGCGCGGATGTCTCCGCCGCGATTCCCGCCCGCCACCTTTCGCCCCCGCTGCTCACCACGTTGAAGCTCGCCGGCAGCCACGCCCGCAAGCACCCGGCGCTCCTCATTCCGGCCATCTGCCGCGCCCTCGAGGCCGAGCACCTGCCCGTCTTCAAGCGCCAAGGCAAACTTCACACCGGCCCCGCCCGGCCGCACGCCCTTGCGAAGGACACCGTTTTGGCCGAACGTCCGGCGGCCATGGTCGAGTGGATCCGGAACAACAAACCGGCCACCCTCGCCGGGCTGTGGAAAGCGGTCCTGCCGGAAGGAACCACCGAGCCCACGCCGGACTACGCGGCGGACCTTTTCTGGCTCCTCCAGCAAGGCCACATCCTGCTCTACACCGACGACACCCTCGTCCTGCAGGAACCCCGCGAACCCGCTCCCGCGCCAAAAGCGAAGGAGCCGAAGAAACCGAAACCCGAAAAGCCTGTGACACCTTCTCCCGACACGCCCGAACCGATCCGCGACCCGAACCAGCAGCCGGACTTCATGCCCGTCGACCGCTCCTCGGACACCGAGCGCGACGTCACCCCGGGCCCGCCGCTCCCCGGGCCGGAGATGCTTGGCGAGGCGGCCGGCCTGTCGCAGGACCCGTCCGCCGGCCTCGATGTGGAGACCGAGGAACGGAACATCGCCGCCAGCTCGGATCTCGAGGAACTTTCGCCGGAGGAACAGGCGCTCAAGGTGGAGTCCGTCCTGCCGGCGGAGCCCGCCGGGTCTGGAAGCGAAGAGGCCACCCGCGAACTCGCCGAGGAAGAAGCCGGGAATTTTCGTCCCGAGAACGCTCCCGACCTTCCCCCGCCCGCTCCCGAAGACCGCGAGGAACTCCGGTGAGCCGGCGGCCGGCGGGAATTTCCCGACTTGCCGGACGAACAGGTTGACGTTTTCCGGGCCCTGTGGTTCAAACCTCCCGACCCGCTTCCAGGAACGGTGGCTGAGTGGTCGAAAGCACTCCCTTGCTAAGGGAACGTAGCCCAAAAGGCTACCGAGGGTTCGAATCCCTCCCGTTCCGCCAGGTCGAGTTCAGAGTTCGGAGTTTGGAAGTTGAAAGCCGGTCGATCGCGGCCGATGTTGGGATCGAGCGATGCTCACCCGTGGCTCCGGAATCCGTGGCCGCGTCATGTGGTCGTCATGTTTCGGTGAGACGTTTCTCCAGAGATCGTCATGAAGAAGCCGACCCGCACCTTCGTTTCCCGCGCGGCACTGCCGACCGGCACGTTGCTGCTTGGCCTGTGCGCCGGGTGGATGCTCGGCCCCTCGGGAGACACCCTTGGGCCGGACACGAGCGAGGCGCGCGGTGAAGGTGGCGCGACCCACTTGTCAAACGGCGTGGCAGCCGGCGGCAGCTCTTCGCCAGGCGGCGGAACTTCCCGGACTTCCCGCCCGCAACCGGCCTCGGTCGCGCCCTCGGCGGCATTGGTGACCAACGCCCTCTCGGCCGGGGACCGCCTCGGCCGGCTCCGCGCCCTGCTGGGCCTGATGGAAAACCTCGAGGCCGATGCTTTCGCCGGCGTGCTCGAGCAGATGGAGGCGGAGGATTATCATGTGGTTTTCCGCGAGGAATACCTGCTGGTGCTTTCGGCGTGGGCGGAACGCGATCCCTTGGCCGCGGCTCAGCACTTGGTGGACAGCGGCACCGGAGACGACGGCATGAAACACGCCGTGATGGCGGCTTGGGCCGCCCGGGACCCGTTGGCGGCCGAAGAATGGGCGCGGTCGCTGCCGGAGGGCGACGAACGCAGCGAGTGGCTCGTCGGCGTGGTGCAGGGCGTGGCGAGCAGCGACATCGACGTCGCCCGCGGCCTGATCGAGGAACTCGACGGTCGCGACCAGCGCTGGGCGCTGCGTTCCACGCTCGGTCACGTCCTGCTCAGCGGCGAAGAGACCGCCGCGGCATGGATCGAGCAGCTTCCCGAGGGACGGCTCCAGAGCGACAGCGCCGAGTGGATCGGCGAGCGTCTGGCGGACCGCGATCCGGCCGCGGCGGCGGCATGGGTCTCGGAACTCCCCACGGCCGAGGCCCGGCGCGACGCATCCGAGGAGGTGGCGGAACGTTATGCCCGCGAAAACCTGGCGGACGCCCAGAAGTGGGTGGAGTCGCTGCCCGCGGACACCCGCCACGAGGCGGCCGAGGGAATCGTGGACGAGCTCGCGCGGGAAAATCCGGTGGCTGCCTTCAACTGGCTCAGCCAGCTCGGCGACGGCCCCGAATACGACGGCGCGCGCCGCGACATCGTCCGCCGCGGATTCGGCGCGGATCCCGCCGCCGCACTGACCACCGCCCTGCACCTCGCCGACGACCGGATGCGCAGCCGTTTCACCTCGCGCTACCTCGAGCGGTGGTTCGACGACGACCCGGCGGCCGCGGGGAGCTGGTTGCGGCAGCATGCCGCCTACGTCCCGGAAAACGTCCGATCCCGCTACACGGACGGACCGTGATCGACGCGAAAAAGGCAGGCCCCGGAACCCGGGACCTGCCTTTCTCACAAGGAGTTGGCGCGGTTTCAGACCGTGCCGTGGATCGTCCTGCCGGTGGAGAGCAGGTCGTCGCAGGCATGCTTGAGTCGGTTCGCCAAGGCGACCTCCGCCTTCTTGAGATAAGCGCGCGGGTCGTAGTGCTTCTTGTTGCCGACTTCGCCGTCGATCTTGAGCACGCTCTCGATGTTCTCGCAGATGTGCGTCACGATCGGGCGGGTGAAAGCGTATTGCGTGTCGGTGTCGATGTTCATCTTCACGACGCCGTAATCGAGGGTCTCGCGGATCTCCTCGAGGGTCGAGCCGGAGCCGCCGTGGAAGACCAGGTCCATCTCGATGGTGTCCCCGTATTTCTCGGCCACCGCCTTCTGGCCGTCGCGGAGGATCGTCGGCTTGAGTTTCACGGCGCCGGGTTTGTAGGCGCCGTGGACGTTGCCGAAGGTGGCTGCGAACATGAAGCGGCCGATGCCGTTCAGTTCCTCGTACACCGTGAGCATGTCTTCCGGCGTGGTGTAGAGCTTGTCGGCCGGCAGCCCGGAGGTGTCGTGACCGTCTTCCTCACCGCCGACCACGCCGGCTTCCACCTCGAGGATGATGCCGAGTTCGGCGCACTCCTTGAGGAGTTCCTTGGAGAGCTTCATGTTCTCGTCGAGCGGCAGCGCCGAGGCGTCGAGCATGTGGCTCTGGAAAAGCGGACCCTTGCCGGCGGCGACGCGCTCGCGCGAGGCTTCGAGCAGCGGGCGGAGGAAGGAATCGACTTTTTCCGGGTGGCAATGGTCGGTGTGGAGAGCCACCAGAACGTCGTATTTCTCGGCCAACCGGTGCGCGGCCTCGGCCAGCACGATCGCCCCGAAGGCTTCGTCACCGACCAGCGAGCCGGACGCGAACTTTCCGCCGCCGGTGGAGACCTGGATGATGCCGTCGGACTTCGCCTCGGCGAAGGCGCGCAGCGCGCCGTTGATGGTGACGATCGAGGTCACGTTCACGGCCGGGTAGGCGTAACCGCCTTTCTGGGCGGCGTCCAACATCGCGCCGTACTGTTCGGGAGTGGCAATGGGCATGGGCGGCTCCGTAAACCAGCGCGCCGCCCTCGACAAGCGGGAATCGACGGGACCGACGGAACCTCCCCGCGGGCCGCTTCAGCTTGCCAAGAGGGGCCCGCGCCCCTTATCTGGCCGCACTGCCGATGACTGAACCCGACCGAATCGTTTGCCGGCCCACGCCTTGGTTTCTCGTCCGCGCGGCCGCGATGCTCGCGATGTTCGGCGTCTTTGCCGTGTTGTTCTACATCGACGGCTCGACCGGCTACCGGAAGAAGAACGAGGTGTATTATCTCCACCGCGCGTTCCAGGAAGCGGGTGCGGACTTCGACAAGATGAGCGCGGACTCCCTCACCGCGGAGAAATGGCGGCAACACGCCGCGGCGCAGACGGTGGAATTGCCGGACGAGCTTTCCATCCTGCCGGAGGGCTTCGAAGCGCCGATGGCCTGGCCGGAGGTTCTCCACGATTACGAACGCCTCCAGGCCGGAGGTTGGGAACCGCTGTGGCGCGAGTTCAGCGGCGCCCGCCAAATCGATGCGGAACCTCCCGAGGAGCCTTACGAAGCCCGGAAGATCCGCGAGCAGTGGATCGTCTTTTGGGTCTGCGTCGCCTTGTTCATCGCCACCGCCTTCATCCTGATCCGCACCTTGCGCCGCTCGATCGTGGCGGACCCGGAAGCGATCGTCACCCAGACCGGCAAGCGCATCCCCTACGCGAACCTCAAGGTGCTCGACCTGCGCAAGTGGGACACCAAAGGCCTCGCGTTCGCCGACTACGAAGGGACCTCCGGCAAGGGCCGGATCCGCATCGACGGCCTGACCTACGGTGGATTCAAGAAGGAGCAGGGAGAGCCCGCCGAGCGGTTGATGGCCCACATCCGCGCCCGCTTCACCGGCGAAATCATCGAGTACGCCCCGGCGGACGACGCTGAAGTCACCGAAGCTGACAGCAAGCCGGCGTGAGCCGCTGCCGGCGCCCGCGAATTCCACTTCGCTCGATTTTTCGGGATTGCCAAGCGGCGTTCCCTCCGGCTAAGCCAACCGCAGCGCCAACCAATCCCAACAGCACACCCCATGTCTGACAAAAGCATCGAAGACCGCGTCAAGGACATCATCGTCGACCAGCTCGGCGTGAGCGCCGACCAAGTGACCCCCGAAGCCAAGTTCGTCGAGGATCTCGGCGCCGACTCGCTCGACACCGTCGAACTCGTGATGGCCTTCGAAGAGGAATTCGACATCGAAGTCCCCGACGAGGAAGCCGAGAAGCTCCAGTCGGTCGGCGACGTCATCACCTACATCAACAGCCAGCAAGGCTGAGCGAAACGGTCGGCGTACGCTTTTCCATCCAAAAGGGCGGACTCCGGTGAGGTGTCCGCCCCTTTTCTTTGCATTGCCCCGCATCCGCCCGAGAGTGATTCCAGTCCATGCATTCCCCTGACGATATCCAATACGCCCTCGAGACGACCAAGGTGCTCCGCGAGCCGGACCGGCGGATCGAGACGTTCGGGGACACGAAATTCGAATTCCAGCTCATCAGCGAGCTGATGGACGGCGTGGGCGAAGTCCGGATCCGCACGGGCACGGTCGAGGCGATGCGTCCGCGGATCCTGCGGCCCGAGCCATACCGGGAGATCGAGCTCGAGGGCTTTGACGAATCCGCCCGCGCCCGGCTCGACGCGCTGGTGGAGAAACTCCGTGCGGAGGGGAAGAACCTCGCGTTCCTGCAATACGGATTCCAGTTCCGCCGCGGCCTCGTGAAGGAGGAAATCGTCCGCGATTCGATGGATGCCGTGCGCAGCCGGGTGCTGGAGGAAATCCGCCGCACCGGCGATCCGGCCCGTGCCGTGATCGAGGGCGTGGACGATGCGTGGGAAATCTCGGTGCTGAAGTTCGCCTTGGAAATGATCATCCGTTCGCACGAGATCAACGCGTTTGACTTCAAGCGCCGGGGCATGCTGTGAAAGTCTCCGTGCAACGATGAGGCTCTGGACGTTCGTCAAGCTCCTGGCGGCCGTGGCCGTGATCGGCGTGATGGCCTTCACCGGCATGCTCGCCTGGCATGTGATGGTCCGCCCGCTCGGCGGCATCTTCGAGGAAATCATCCCGAATCCCGCGGAAGTGATCGGGTCCG
This sequence comes from uncultured Verrucomicrobiales bacterium, assembly GCA_965651855.1. Taxonomy (GTDB): domain Bacteria; phylum Verrucomicrobiota; class Verrucomicrobiia; order Verrucomicrobiales; family Akkermansiaceae; genus Luteolibacter. The sequence continues at coordinate 15,044 of CBFGTW010000021.1, read as the reverse complement.
ATCCCGAGGCGGAACTGGCGAAAATGCTCGACGCCAGCGAGCTGCCGGACGTGGAGCCCGGGCAGCGCGCGTACTCCAAAGCGCACGAGTTGATCGCGCTGGGGAAACTCGAGGCCGCGCGCGAAAAGCTCACCGCCATCGTCAACATCTTCCCCACGTCCACCGCCGCTCCCCTCGCCCGCCGCATCGTGGGCGACATGAACCTCGATGACTTGCTCTCCACCACGCACATGGAGGGCAAGGAGACGCACGTCGTGAAGCGCGGCGATTCCTACTACGCGATCGCCGCGAAATACCGCACCTCGCTCGATCTCATCATGCATCTCAACGGCTTGATGGAACTCGGCAACCTCCAGCCCGGCGACGAGTTGGTCGTCATGCCGCTGGATTTCCGGTTGCTGATCGAGCCGCACCGGATGGCCGTTTCGCTCTGGGACGGCGGGAAGTTCCTCCGGGAGTATCCGATCGTCCACCTCGAGAACCCCGGATCGATCCCGGCCATGCGCACCACCGTCGAGTCGAAGGCCGCGCTCCTCAACGGCCGCACCGTCCAGCCGCAGTCGAAGCAGTTCCGCGAAGCGGAGAAATCCCTGCAAATCGCCAAAACGGCCCTGCGCATCCTGCCCTTCGAGGAAGGCGACGACGACCGCCCGCGCGGGATCTACCTCGCGCCCGAAGACGTCGAGGAACTCGCCCTGCTCACCCGCTCCGGCAACGAGGTGGAAATCCGGAATCCACGGCGTTGAGCGGGATCCTCTCGCCTAGACTTGCCCTCCGCGGTTGCGCTCCTAGCATCCGTCGCTTCCCAAGGCTCCGGCCGTTCCCGCCATGCACCGCATTTTCGTCGAGAAGAAGTCCGGCTTCGATGCCGAGGCGCGCCATTTGTTCCACGACCTCCGCGATTCGCTCGCGCTGGACGGCTTGACGGGCGTCCGACTGGTCAACCGCTACGACGTGGACGGCTTGAGCGACGCCGAGTTCGAGGCCGCCGCCCGCCTGATTCTCTCCGAACCGCAGGTGGACGTGGCCACGCAGGCGCTGGAGATCGGCGAAAACGAAACCGCCTTCGCCGTCGAGTATCTCCCGGGGCAGTTCGACCAGCGCGCCGATTCCGCTGCGCAATGCGTCCAGATCCTGACCGGAAAGGAACGCCCGCGGGTCGCCTCGGCACGGGTCATCGTCCTGCATGGGGCGCTTTCCGCTGACGATGTGGCGCGGGTGAAAAACTACGTGATCAACACGGTGGACTCGCACGAGGCGTCGATGGCGATGCCGGAGTCGCTCGAGCCGCGGATCACGCCGCCGGCGGATGTGGCGGTGCTGGACGGCTTCACGGTTAAGACGGAGGCAGAACTGGCCGCGATGCGCGCGGACCTCGGCCTCGCGATGTCCGGGGCCGACCTCGCCTTCTGCCAGCGCTATTTCCGGGACGAGGAAGACCGCGAGCCGACCCTCACCGAGATCCGGATGCTGGACACCTATTGGTCCGACCACTGCCGCCACACGACCTTCCTCACCCGCATCGAGAACGCCGATTTCGACCCCGGCACGGAGCCGGTGAAGCGGGCGTGGGAAACCTATCTCGCGACGCGGAAGGAAGTTTACGGCGCGTCCACCGAGCGCCCCGTCACGCTGATGGACATCGCGCTCATGGGCATGAAGGAGCTGCGCAAATCCGGGGAACTCGACAACCTCGAGATTTCCGAGGAGATCAACGCCGCCTCCATCGTCGTCGAAGTCCCCGTCACCGATCCGCAATCCGCAAACCCCAACCCGCGATCGGAACCGTGGCTCGTGATGTTCAAGAACGAGACGCACAACCACCCGACGGAGATCGAGCCCTTCGGCGGGGCGGCGACCTGCCTCGGCGGCGCGATCCGGGATCCGCTGTCCGGCCGCTCGTATGTCTATCAGGCGATGCGCGTCACCGGCGCGGGCGATCCGCGGACGCCGTTTTCCGAGACTCTGCCCGGCAAGCTGCCGCAGAAAAAGATCTGCCAGGTCGCGGCGCATGGTTATTCCTCCTACGGAAACCAGATTGGCCTGGCGACCGGACAAGTCTCGGAAGTTTATCATCCGGGATATGTCGCCAAGCGCATGGAAATCGGTGCCGTGATCGCCGCGGCGCCGCGCGCCCAGGTTTTCCGCGGCAGCCCTTCGCCCGGCGATGTCATCCTGCTGATCGGCGGTCGCACCGGCCGTGACGGCGTGGGCGGCGCGACCGGCTCGTCGAAGGAACACACGGACGACGCCCTCGAGAATTCCGCCGAAGTCCAGAAGGGCGACCCGCCGACCGAGCGGAAAATCCAGCGCTTGTTCCGGAACCCCGAGCTCGCCCGCAAGATCAAGGTCTGCAACGACTTCGGCGCGGGCGGCGTGTCCGTCGCCATCGGCGAGATCGCCCCCTCGCTCGAGATCGACCTCGATGCCGTGCCGAAAAAATACGACGGCCTCGACGGCACCGAGCTGGCGATTTCCGAATCCCAGGAGCGCATGGCCGTGTGCGTCGATCCCGCGGAGGTCGAGTATTTCATCCACGAGGCCGACCGCGAGAACCTTGAATGTACGAAAGTCGCCGTAGTTGCCGACCACGGTCGGCTGAAGATGACTTGGCGCGGCAAGACGATCGTCGACCTGAGCCGCGCGTTCCTCGACACCAACGGCGTGCAGCTTGCCGCGAGCGTGCGGGTGAAAGCGACATCGGGCAGCTTCGAGGAAGCGGTGCGGAATCCGGAGTCGGTCGAGGCGATTTTGGCCGATCTCAACGTCGCGTCGCAGAAAGGCCTCGGCGAGCGGTTCGACGCCTCGATCGGCGCGGGCACCGTGCTCCATCCCTTCGGCGGCGAGCACCAGCTCACGCCGCCGGATGCGATGGCGGCGAAGCTACCGGTGCTCCACGGCGAGACCGACGCGTGCACCTTCATGAGCTGGGGTTTCAACCCGCAGCTTTCCGCGTGGTCGCCGTTCCACGGCGCGCTCTACGCCGTCACCGAATCCGTCTGCAAGGCGGTCGCCGCCGGCGCGCGGTTGCAGGACATCCGCCTGACGCTGCAGGAATATTTCCCGAAACTCGGCAACGACCCCGCCCGCTGGGGCCTGCCATTCGCGGCGTTGCTCGGTGCGTTCGAGGCGCAGCACCAGCTCCGGCTCGCGGCGATCGGCGGCAAGGACTCGATGTCCGGCTCGTTCAATGATCTCGACGTTCCCCCCACCTTGGTCTCGTTCGCCGTGGCTCCGGGAACCGCCGCGCTGGCGCTTTCACCGGAGTTCAAGAAGGCCGGCAGCCGGATTTCGTTCGTCGAGGTGCCGCGCGACGGAGACCACCTGCCGGATTTCGACCGCCTCAAGGAAATCGCCGAGGCGCTGCACCGGCTGAACGCCGGAGGAAAGATCCTATCGATCCACACGCCCGGCCGCGCCGGGATCGCCGCCGCGCTGGCGAAAATGGCTTTCGGCAACGGCATCGGCGCGGAAATCTCCACGGATCTCGACCTCCATCACGAGCGCTACTTCGCCTTCCTCATCGAGCACACGGCCGACCTCGACGGCTTGGAGGCCACCGAACTCGGCCGCACCTCCGACGAGGCCGTGCTCCAGCTCAACGCCGCGCGCCACGAGCTTTCCGCGCTGCTGGCCGCATGGACCGCGCCGCTCGAGCCGATTTATCCGACGAAAGCCGACGCCGAACCCGGCACCGCACGCATTCCGGCGATCACTCACCACAGCGCGCGCCCGCCGAAGCGCAGCGGCCCCGCGGTTTCCCCGCGGGTCCTCATCCCGGTCTTCCCCGGCAACAACTGCGAATACGACTCCGCCCGCGCGTTCGAACACGCCGGCGCGAAGGCCGACATCCTCGTCTTCCGGAACCTGACCGCGCACCACGTCGAGGAATCGCTCGCGGAACTCGCCGCTGCCATTCGCGCCTCCAACATCCTCATGATCCCCGGCGGCTTCAGCGCGGGCGACGAACCGGAAGGCTCCGGAAAATTCATCGCCACCGTGCTGCGGAATCCGCGGGTCGCCGATGCCGTGATGGACCTGATCCGCCACCGCGACGGCCTCGTCCTCGGGATTTGCAACGGCTTCCAGGCGCTTGTCAAAACCGGCCTCGTCCCCTTCGGCGAGATCCGCGATCCCGAGCCCGACGCGCCGACGCTCACCTACAACGACATCGGCCGCCACGTCTCCTGCTACGTCCGCACCCGCGTCGTGTCCACGCTCTCGCCGTGGTTTTCGCTTTGCCAGCCCGGCGACGTCCACCGCGTGCCAGTCTCGCACGGCGAAGGGAAATTCGTGGCCTCGCACGCGTTGATCGAACAGCTCGCCGCCAACGGCCAGATCGCGACGCAGTATCTCGATGCAAACGGCATACCCTCGATGGAGATCGACGTGAACCCGAACGGCTCGCTCGCCGCCATTGAAGGCATCTCCAGCCCGTGCGGCCGCGTGCTCGGCAAGATGGCCCACACCGAACGCCAAGGGCCGCACGTCGCGAAAAACATTCCCGGCGAGAAATATCAACCGGTCTTCCGCAGCGGCGTGAACTATTTCGCCTGACGACGCTGCAGGGCGTCGGTCGGGAAATTCGCGGGCGCCTGCTCGAATTGTCCGGTGGACAAGATCGGAACCAATGCCATGGTGCCTGCCATGCCGGGAGAAACGCCGGTGAAAAACTTCGCTCCGTGGCATAATATTTGCTGCAATTTCCGTTGATTAGGCTTGAATAGGCGCGGCGAGAAGATTGCCGCCCATGTCCGAAGCAGCCCTCCATCAGTCCCTCTCCCAGCAGCAGACTCTCGCGCCCCAGATGCGCAAGAGCCTGGAGATTCTCCAGGCGAGCACTTTGGAATTGAACCAACTGCTGCGTCAGGCCCTCGAGACCAACCCGGTGCTCGAGGACATCACGGAGCTGCCCTCGCTCGACGAGGAGGCCCCCGATCCCGAGGAGGCGGACTCGCTCGAGCACCTGAACGAGACCGACGACGACTGGCGGGATCGCGAGATCATGGAGAATCGGTCGACGCCTTGGACCAGCGAGGACGAAGAGCGTCGCCAACGGCTCTACGATTCGATCGTGGCGCCGGAGACGCTGCAACAACACCTCCAGCTGCAGCTCGATTTCTCAATGGTCGAGCCTCCCGTGCGGGAAGCGGCGCGGGCCATCATCGGCAATCTCGACGAGCGCGGCTTCCTCGACCTGTCCGCCGCGGATCTCGGCGCGGCCCTCGGCATCAAGGAGCGCGACATGAAGGAGGCGCTCGAGCTGGTCCAATCGTTCGACCCGCCCGGCGTGGGAGCGTCCGGCATCCCGGAGTCGCTGCTCCTGCAACTCGAACGGAGCAGCGGGAAGGACACGATCGAATACAAGATCGTGCGCGACCATCTCGAGGATCTCGCGCGGAAGCATTACCCGCAGATCGCTAGGGCGCTGGGCACCAGCGTCGAGCGGATCGCGGATGCCGCGAGCCGGATCGGCCGCCTGACACCCAATCCGGGTGGCGATTTCAACCCGACCGGAAATCCGTACGTGCTGCCGGACGTGGTGATCGAGAAAGACGACGAAGGCCGGTGGTGCGCGCGCCTCACCGGCGAGCACCTCCCCAGCCTGCGGATCAACGATTTCTACAAGGACATGATCGGCCGCAGCGGCACGGACTCGAAGGCGCGGCAGTTTCTCCGCGACCAGATCCGGGACGGCCGGAGCTTGATCCGATCCATCTCGCTTCGCCAGGAGACCATCCTGGCGATCGCCCACAAACTGATCGAGCACCAGCCACAGTTCCTGGAAAAAGGTCACCGGCATCTGCGGCCGCTGACGATGAACGACATCGCCGACGAACTGGAGCTGCATGCCACCACGGTCTCCCGCGCGGTCGCCGGCAAGTATGTCCTCACGCCGCACGGCCTGATGGAAATGCGGGCGTTCTTCGCCACGGGCTACCAGACGAGCAGCGGCGAGGAGGTTTCCAATGCCGGGGTGCGCCAGGCGATCCAGCAGCTCGTCGCCCAGGAGGATCCGGCGAAGCCGTTCTCGGACGACGCCCTGGCGAAGAAGCTCGCCGAACAAGGGATCAAGGTCGCGCGGCGCACGGTGGCGAAGTACCGCGAACAGCTCAACATCCTGCCATCCCACCTGCGGAAAACGTTTTGAAACCGATGTTCGTCCTTTCGATCGGCGCGTTGCGGCGCAACGCCCGGGTTCTCCGCGAGGTGAAGGAGGCCGCCGGCTGCCGGCTGGTGCTCGCGCTCAAGGGCTTCGCCTGCTGGAAGACCTTTCCGTGGCTGCGCGAGGAACTCGACGGCTGCTGTGCCTCGGGCCTGTGGGAAGGCCTGCTCGCGCGGGACCACTTCGGCAAGCATGTCATCGCCTACTCGCCGGCATATGACGATGAAGACATCCGCGGCTTGTGCGAGTTTGCCCATCACCTCGATTTCAATTCGCTTTCGCAGTGGCGGCGTTTCCGCGGGCAGGTCATGGCACACCCGCGCTTCGCGAGCGGCGAGCTTCAATGCGGCCTGCGGATCAACCCGGAGCACTCGACCGGCGCCACGCCCCTTTACGACCCTTGCGTGGCGGGCTCGCGGTTGGGGACGACGGCGGGCGAACTCGAGGGGGCGGATCTTTCCGGACTCTCCGGCCTGCATTTCCACACGCTCTGCGAGCAGAACTCGGACGATCTGGAAACGACGCTGGCGGCGGTGGACGAAAAGTTCGGCCATTTGCTGGGTTCGCCGCAATTCAAGTATCTCAACATGGGCGGCGGCCACTGGATCACGAAGCCGTTCTATGACCGCGAGCGCCTCATCCGCCTGGTGCGGGAGGCCCGGCGGAAATACAACGTCGAGGTTTGGCTCGAGCCTGGCGAAGCGGTCGCCATCCACACCGGGGTGCTCCGCGCCCACGTCATGGACATTTTCAACAGCGGCGGGGTCCGGGCTGCGATCCTCGACGTTTCCGCGACGGCCCACATGCCTGATGTTCTCGAGATGCCCTACCGGCCGGACGTCTATCTGGTCGACGGAGCTTCCTCGGACGCCCGGCCGGCGGTGGCCTTCCAAGGCGAAAATTATCATCCCTCGGCCACGGACGGCGACTGGGCCTACCGCCTCGGCGGGCCCACCTGTCTGGCCGGAGATGTAATCGGTGATTTCGCGTTTCACCGCGAGCTGAGGGTCGGCGACATCCTCGTTTTCGACGACATGGCGCACTACACCATGGTCAAGACGACCACGTTCAACGGCGTCAAACACCCCGCGATCGCCCTTCAGCATGAGGACGGGCGGCTCGAAGTGATCCGCGAGTTCGGCTTCGCCGACTTCCGCGACCGGCTGGCGTGACGCAGGCAAGACTTGAACGCCGGGGCCGCGCCGATGGAGATTCCGCCCATGACCTACGACTTCGACACGCCGCTCGACCGCCGCGGCACGGGCTGCATCAAGTTCGACCGGCGTCCGGAGCTGGATCCCTTCTGGGTGGCGGACATGGATTTCGCCTCGCCGCCGGAAATCCTGGAGGCGCTCCACCGGCGCGTGGACCACGGGGTTTTCGGCTATGCCCAGGCGCACGACGGCCTGAACGAGGCGGTGCTCGGCTACCTGCGCGAGCGTCGCGGCATTGAAGTGCCCCGGGAGCAGATCGTCCACCTCGGCGGTTTGGTTCCGGCGCTCTCGGTGGCGGCGCGCGCCTTCTGCAAGCCGGGCGAGGCACTGATGACCTGCACGCCCGTGTATCCGCCGTTCCTCGGCGTCCACCGGGATGCCGGCGCGGAGCTGATCACGGTGGAACACGTCGCCTCCGACGGCCGCTGGACCTTCGACTGGGACGGCATGGAACGCGCGGTCACTCCGGCCGCGCGGTTGTTCATTCTCTGCAATCCGCAGAATCCGCTCGGCCGGGTTTTCGACCGCGACGAACTGGAGAGGCTGGCCGACTTCTGCGAACGGCACGATCTGGTTCTCGTCTCGGATGAGATCCACTGCGACCTGATCCTCGACGAAACGGCCACGCCGCACCTGACGGCGCTCCAGCTTCCGGAGCGGACGAGGAAGCGGACGATCACCCTGCTGGCCCCGAGCAAGACTTGGAACATCGCCGGCCTCGGCTATGCCTTCGCGGTGATCCCGGACGACTCGTTGCGGCGGCGGTTCTCCACCGCACGCGGCCACACCCAGGCGGAGATCAACGCACTCGCCTACCACGCGGCCGAGGCGGCTTACCGGCAGGGCGAACCCTGGCGGCGGCAGCTGATCGACTATCTTCGGGAGAACCGGGACCTGCTGGTCAGTTATATCAACGACCATTGCACCGGCATGTCGGCGCAGGCCGGCGAAGCGACTTATCTCGCGTGGATCGACGCGCGCGAAACCGGCTGGGAGAATCCCGCGGCCGAGCTCGAGAAACGCGCCGGCTTGTTCGTTTCCGACGGCGCATTCTTCGGCAAGCCGGGCTTCATCCGATTCAACTTCGGTTGTCCGCGCGCGAGGATGTTGGAAGGCCTCGGGAAGATCCGCGCGGCGCTCGAGTCGCCGGTCCCCGCTTGATTGCGACGCGGCCGCCGTTTCCGGAGAAACGGCGGCCGGTTTGGAGATTGCTCGGTGAGGCGCTCCGTCAGACCCCGGCCTCGTCCGGCTCGGGCTGCGCGTCGGGGCGCACCGATTCGAACTCGAGATCCTCGGTCCCGGGCTTGCGCACCACCTTCACGACGTCGCCGGATTTCACGTCGCCGCGGAGCAGCGACTCGGCGAGCGGGTCCTCGAGATACCGTTCCACCGCGCGGCGCATCGGACGCGCGCCGTAAGATGGATCGAAGCCTTTCTCGGACAGGAGATCCCGCGCCTCCTCGCTCAGGACGAGGGCGATCTCCTTCTCGCGCAGGCGGCTGACCAGCTTGTCCACCTCGAGGTCGACGATCTGGTTGAGGTCCGCCTTCTCGAGCATGTGGAAGACCACGAGGTCGTCGAGCCGGTTGAGGAACTCCGGTTTGAAGTAGCGCTTCGCCTCGTCGAGGATCTTTTCCTTCATGCCCTCGAAGTCCGCCTGGTCTTCGGCCATCGCGCCGAAGCCGAGCGAGGTCTGGCGCTTGATCGTCGAGGCGCCGACGTTCGACGTCATGATGATGATGGTGTTGCGGAAGTCGATCTTGCGGCCGAGCGAGTCGGTGACGGTGCCTTCTTCCAGAATCTGGAGCAGGAGGTTCATCACGTCCGGGTGGGCTTTTTCGACCTCGTCGAAAAGCACGACCGAGTAGGGCCGGCGGCGCACCGCCTCGGAGAGCTGGCCACCTTCTTCGTATCCGACATATCCGGGCGGCGAGCCGATCAAGCGGCTGGCCGTGAATTTCTCCATGTATTCGGACATGTCGATCTGGATGAGCGCATCCGCGTCCCCGAACATGAACTCCGCGAGATTACGCGCGAGATAGGTCTTGCCGACGCCGGTCGGTCCGAGGAACAGGAACGAACCGATCGGCCGCCGCGGGTCCTTGAGGTCCGCCCGCGACCGGCGGAGCGCCTTCGATATGGCGATCACCGCCTCGTTCTGGCCGATCACGCGGCCCTTCAGCTCGTCCTCCATCTTGAGGAGTTTCTCGGCTTCCTTTTCCTCCATCCGGCGGAGCGGGACGCCCGTCCACTTCGAGACAACGGCCATGATGTCGTCGTCGGTGACTGTCACGACCTTCTCTTCGGAAGACGCGCGCCAATTCTTGAGGGTCTCCTCGAGTTCCTTTTTCGCGTGTTTCTCGTCGTCGCGGAGAGAGGCGGCTTTCTCAAAATCCTGCTCCGCGATGGCGCCGACCTTGTCGCGGTTGATCTGCTCGATCTTCGCCTCGAGTTCCTTGATCGCCGGCGGGCGGGTCATGGTGCCGATGCGGGCGCGCGCACCGGCTTCGTCGAGCACGTCGATCGCCTTGTCCGGCAGGTAGCGGCCGGTCAGGTAGCGGGAGGTGAGCTTCACCGAGGCGTCCACGGCCTCGGGCGTGAACTTCGCCTTGTGGTGCGTCTCGTATTTTTCCTGGAGCCCTTGCAGGATCTTGATCGCGTCGCCGACCGAGGGTTCTTCGACCTTCACCTGCTGGAACCGGCGCTCGAGCGCGGCGTCCTTCTCGATGTATTTGCGGTATTCGTTGAGGGTCGTGGCACCGACGCACTGGAGTTCCGCGCGGCTCAGCGCCGGCTTGATGATGTTGGACGCGTCCATCGCACCTTCGGCGGAACCCGCGCCGACGATCGTGTGCAGCTCGTCGATGAAAAGGATGACGTTCTTCACCTTGCGGATCTCGTCCATCACCGCCTTGATCCGCTCCTCGAACTGGCCGCGGTATTTCGTGCCGGCGACCATCAGGGCGAGGTCGAGCGTGATGACGCGCTTGTCGCGGAGGATCTCGGGAACGTTGCCGCTCGCGATCTCCTGGGCGAGGCCCTCGACGATCGCGGTCTTGCCGACGCCCGCCTCACCGATGAGCACCGGGTTGTTTTTCGTCCGGCGGCAGAGGATCTGGATGACCCGCTCGATTTCCGACTCCCGGCCGATCACGGGATCGAGAGCGCCCTCGCGGGCCATTTTCGTCAGGTCGCGGCCGAAGGCCTTGAGCGCGGGCGTCTTCGTCTTGCCCTCCGGTTCCGGGGCTTCGCCAGCCGTCGGACCTTCGTCTTCGAAGGGGCTGTCGTCGTCATCGTCGTCATCGTCGTCGTGGTCCTCGGGCGAGAAATTCGGATCGATCTCCGCCAGGATCTCGTTGCGGGTGCGCTGGATGTCCACGTCCAATCGCTTGAGCACGCGTGCGGCGACTCCCTCGCCTTCGCGGAGCAGGCCGAGCAGCAGGTGTTCGGTGCCGACGTAAGAGTGGTTCAGGGCCTTGGCCTCCTTGTTGGCCAGCGCGAGGACTTTCTTCACACGGGGTGTGTAAGGAATGTTACCCGCCGCCTTTTGCGCGGGGCCCGAGCCGACTTCCTTCTCGACCTCCATCCGGACGGCCTCGAGTTCCAGGCCCATCCGTTCGAGCACGTTCACCGCCACGCCTTGGCCGAGCTTGATCAAGCCCAACAGCAAGTGCTCGGTTCCGACGTAGGAGTGGTTGAATCGGTCGGCCTCCTTGCGGGCGAGAGCCAGGACCTGTTGGGCACGTGGGGTGAAGTTGTTCATGCGTCGCCAGGGTTGATGGAATCGGAGGAATTTTCCCCCTCGTCTGATTGAAAACCGTTATCAGGCCTTTGGAGTGATTGCAACCGGGAGCGGATGATTTCCGCCCGGATCGAGTCGCGTTCCTCGGGTGAAAGTTTGCGCCCGGAATGAAGCTGAAGATGCGCCGGCTGGATGTCCATCAGCAGCGTGTCGCAACAGACCACGGTGTCGCTCGGGAAGAACCCGAGGTTGCCGCCGAGGCGGAGGATCGAGAGCAGGTTCAGCGCCTCCTTGGAGTCGATGATGTGCGCGTGACGCAGGATGCCGTACGCGCGGCCGATCTTGTCGGAGACCATCTCCGGGTCGTCCTCCATCAGCTTCTCGCGGGCGTTTTCCTCGTGCTGCGCCACTTGTGAGATGACGCGCTCGAGACGGCGGATGATGGTTTCCTCGCTCTCGCCGAGCGTGCTCTGGTTGGAAATCTGGTAGAGGTTGCCGAGCGATTCGGTGCCCTCGCCGTAGAGGCCGCGGACGGCGAGGCCGATCTTGTTCACGGCCTGGAGCACCTGACCGATCTGGTCGCTCAAGACGAGGCCCGGCAGGTGCAGCATCGCCGAGGCGCGCAGACCGGTGCCGAGATTGGTGGGGCAGGTCGTCAGGTAGCCGAGCGTGGGATCGAAGGCGAATTCCAGCGATTCCTCGAGTTCGGTGTCCACCTCGGAGAGCGCCTCGAAGGCGTCCATCAACTGGAGACCCGGGCGGATCGATTGCATCCGCAGGTGATCTTCCTCGTTGAGCATCATGCTGAAAGTCTGGCGTCGCTCGATGATCGCGCCGGAACCGTCCCCACGGGCCGCGTGCTCGCGGGAAATCAGATGGCGTTCCACCAGCACCTGCTTCTGCACCGAGGAAAGATCGCCGAGCTCCTGGGAGAAGGCGTCCTTCATCGCCGGCAGCGCCTCCACCGCCGGGCGCATCAGATCGAGCGCTGCCGCCCGCTGGTCGCGCTTCGCCCAGCCGGGGAACGGGTGGTCGCGCAGGTTGCGCGCCAGCCGGATCCGGGAGGTGACGACCGCGCCGTGATCGCCCGGCACGCCGGACATCCAGTCCGCCGGGTGCTTGATGAGCGTGGAAAATCGCATCATGGCTGGGCCGGGGTTCCGGTGGAGTTTTCGTGAGGGCCGGTCATGGTGCGTCAGCTGTTCACCTCGTCGAGGTTGCGGATTTCGTCGCGGATGCCGGCGGCTTCCTCGTAGTTCTCCGCGGAAATCGCCTGGTCGAGGCGCGAACGGAGTTCCTCGAGCCGCTTGTGGCGGAACTGCATGGCCATCAACCCCGCGGGAACCTTGCCCGAGTGCGTCGTGCCCTTGTGCAGGCCCTTGAGCATCGGCGCCACCTCGTCTTGGAAAGTGGAGTAGCACTCGGCGCAGCCGAAACGCCGGACCCGGCGCAGGTCGTCCAGCGTGAATCCGCAAGCCGGGCAGCGTTTGCCGCCGAACGACGACACGGGCTGCGCCGCGGGAGCGGCACCCGCCGGCAGGCCGCCGAGCAGCAGATCCGCCAGCGAAAAGCCCGTCGGATCGGTCACTCCCCGTTCCTTGGCGCACTTGTCGCAGAGGCACACTTTCTTCATCTGACCCTCGACGAGCTGGGTCAGGAAAACGGTGGCCTTGGCATCGCAAAAGTCACACTTCATTTGGTTTCAGTCTAAGACGGCCTTCATCCGGATGCGAAAGGAAAAGTCCCGTGCGCCGGGGAAAATCCACGTAATCTCAAGCGACCGGAGTGCCCGTGTTGGCTGCCAGCTCGTGGAACGCCTCGAGGAAGCGCCGTGTCTGCGGACCGACCTTTCCGTCGCCGATCGGCCGGCGGTCGAGCGAGACCACCGGGATGACCTCCGCGGCGGTGCCGGTGAGGAAACACTCGTCCGCGGTGAAAATGTCGTAGCGCGTCAGCGAGCGCTCGTGGATCCGAATCCCGAACTTCTCGGCCAGTTCCAGGATCACGGCGCGGGTGATGCCGTCGAGCGCCCCGTCGCTGATCAGCGGCGTGTGCAGCTCGCCGTTCTTGATGAGAAACAGGTTGTCGCCCGTGCACTCCGCCACGTAGCCCTGCTCGTTGAGCATCACGGCCTCGAGGGCGTTGGCTTGAATCGCCTCGACCTTGGCCATGACGTTGTTGAGGTAGTTGAGCGACTTCACCTGCGGCATGAGCGCGCCCGGCGCGGGACGGCGGGTCGCGCAGGTGATCAAGGCGAGCCCGTTCCGGTAGTGCTCCTCCGGGTAGAGTTTGATCGTCGAGGCGATGATGAACATCGACGGCTTCGGGCAGAGGTAAGGGTTCAGCCCCAGCTCGCCGGCGCCGCGGGTGACCACCAGCCGGATGTAGCCGTCGGTCAATCCGTTGGCGGCCACCGTTTCGCAGGTGAACCGGCAGACTTCCTCCTGGGTCCACGGCAGCGGCAGGACGATCGCGCGGGCCGAATCGAACAACCGCCGGATGTGCTCCTCGAGCCGGAAGACGCGGCCGTTGTAGAAGCGGATGCCCTCGAAGACACCGTCGCCGTAGAGCAATCCATGGTCGAAGACCGAGATCTTCGCGTCCGCCTCATCCACCAGCTTGCCGTCCAACCAGATTTTCATGTGCCGTTTCGGAGGCGAGCGTAGGTGCCCGCCTGCGGCTGGCAAGCGGGAGATTGGAGGAATCCGCCGTTGTCACGCGCCGCGCTCTTCGGGAGACCATCGCGAGTACGGCCGGGCGGCCAGGCGCGAGTTGAAATACCTCGCCTCGTCGGTCACTTCGCGCCCTGCCCACGGCGGAATCGCCGGCTGCTCGGACTCGTCTTCCAGCTCGACCTCCGCCACCACCAGGCCTTCGTTCTCCCCGGCGAAAACATCGACCTCCCAGACGTGGTCGGCGTAGCGCACGAGATACCGCGTCTTTTCCACCAGTCCGCTCGCGCACATCGTGAGCAGCTCGCAAGCTTCGTCCGGCGGGATCGGATACTCGTACTCGGCCCGCGCGATCCCCTGCGGCCGGCCCTTCAGGGTGAGCCAAGCCGCCTCGTTTCCCGCCACCCGCACGCGCACGGTGCACTCTCCGCCGCGCGCCAGATAGCCCTGAACCAAGCGCCGCCCGGAATCAGCGCCCACACGCCACCCGTCGTTGGAAACCAGAAACTTCCGCTCAATTTCCCGGGGCATCGCGCATCGTTCGTCGGAGATTCAAATCCGGTCGTGCCGGGCATCGACCTTGCCGGATCGCCCGGCCGGTTCTAACGATCAAGCCACACCTTCCTTGGCAAGTGACAAATCCCCCGCAGCCCGACCGCAAAAATCTCCTGCGCGCCCGCATGCGGCGGCTCGTCCGGACGCCAAGCGACGATTCCCCGGTCCGCGAAGCCGTCCGCCGGTGGTTGTCCGGGCGGCCGGGCTTGCGCCGGATCGCGGCCTACGCGCCGCTCCCGGGGGAGATCGACCTGCTGCCCCTGCTGACCGACTTCGCGGATCGCACTTGGTATTTCCCGCGGATCGACGGCGAGCACCTCGCGCTCCATCGGGTGACCGACCTCGCGGACTTCATCCCCGGCCCGTGGGGGATCCGCGAACCGGCCCCCGCCCTGCCGGAGATCGAACCGGGAAACATCGACGTCTTCCTCTGCCCCGGCCTCGCCTTCGACGCGAACGGCGGCCGTCTCGGGCGCGGCCGCGGGTTCTACGACCGGTTGCTCTCGAAGGCCCGGCCCGACGCCATCAAGCTCGGCGTCTGCCGCCCGGAACAACTCGTGCCAGACACCTTCTCCGAGCCGCACGACATCGCCATGGACGAAATTTTGAATTCTGAACTCTGAACTCTGAACTCGAAATCACGCCCAGCCCGGGACCTCCAGCCGGAAGTCCGGAATCCGCGCGAAGATCCGCTC
>CBFGTW010000020.1:0-45870 GCA_965651855.1 uncultured Verrucomicrobiales bacterium | reverse complement strand
CGAAGATGGTGAACTTCGGCATCATCTACGGCATTTCCGCCTTCGGCCTCAGCCAGCGGCTCGGCATCCCTCGGACCGAGGCCGCCTCGATCATCGAGGCCTACTTCCGCGAATATCCCGCGATTCGCGAGTTCATGGACCGCACGATTTCCGAAGCCCGCGAGTCCGGCTACGTCGAAACCCTCAGCGGCCGCCGCCGCCACTTCCCGGACCTCCGCTCCGGCAATCAAGCCATCCGCGGCAACGCCGAGCGCGCCGCCATCAACTCGCCCATCCAGGGTACCGCCGCGGACATGATAAAACTCGCCATGATCCGCATCGACGCCCTCCTCCGCGAGTCAGGCGGCAAGACGCGCATGCTCCTCCAGGTCCACGACGAACTCGTCTTCGACCTCGCCCGCGACGAGCAAAAGCACATCGTCCCCCGCATCCTCGATGCCATGCGCACCGCCCTCCCGCTCCCCGGCGACGTGCCTGTCGAGGTCGAACACGGCACCGGCGGCAACTGGCTGGCGGCGCACTGAAGTTGATTCACCGCCAAGTTCGCCAAGAAGTCGAGGCGATGGAGCGCGGACTTCAGTCCGCCCGTCCCTTTCCGACGCGAAGGTTCAGTCATTTCGCGGCTTGTGCCAGAGCTCTCCAGCTGCAAGATAGCGATCCTGCGAGAGAGGAGACCGTTGCCGTTAGACTGAGAATCAAACGAAGCGAAAGATCATGGGAATTGGAGCTGCAGAGCTGATTATAGTCCTTCTTGTGCTCGGCCTGCTCACGATTCTGGCCGCCATTGCCATCGTATTCTGCTTCACGCGTCGAAAACCTCCCCAGCCCCCGCAAAGCCCGCCAAGCGCCCAGGAGAGGCTGGCCGCCATCGAAGACCTCCGAGCCCGGAACCAAATCACCGAGGCCGAATACGAAGAGAAGCGCCGGCAGATTCTCGGGAGCATCTGACGCGGCGGTCGCGGTCGTAAAGGGATGACAGGGTCCGAGAACTCAAGGATCGCCAGGACGTTTTCTGGCAGATCAGCTCAACTCGGTTGATGGAGCTGATCCAGGATTCCGACCTGGACCGCGTCCGCCGTGCATGCAGGCGATGACGACCGCGGTGAAGATCGAATTTGAGGGGATTGAGCGTGCGGTCGCGCAGATTGACCTCTGGGAGCCCTTGAGCGGGATCATTCCTGACCGCCGGCACAAAATGGCTGCTCGACCATTCTCCAGGTCGAGATTAAGTTGAGGCGCTCCGGTGGTAATAGGAGCGCCCAATCCATCAGTCATGCGACCATTCATTGCAATCTTGCTCGGCTGCTGCGTTTTCGTAGCGGCGGCCAGCGAGGTGGAGGAGGCCGAGTCCCCGCCAAAGTGGGGCTTCCTCGGTGACGACGAGTCGCTGCGGGAGACGTTTCACGACACGGATGAGGTGCTCTTGGTGTGCATCTACGGGACGGAATTGAAAGAGGTCCGGCCGCCGTTCGCGAGGGTCGTCCACTTCGCCACCGTGATCAAGTCGCTGAAGGGTGTCTCTGAACTGGGCGACAAGATCGAGATCCAGTTCATGACCGACAGTTTGCCGCTTGAGGAAGAGGAGAGAACCGAGTTCGTGGAAACAGCCAACCGCTCGGTGGAGGGCGATCTGCGTTTTGTCTTCGGAGAAATTTCCGGTGAAGGGAGGATCACGACTGAGTTCCTCTTCGTCCCGAAGTTCAGTTCCGATCTTGATGGGTTCCTGAACCGGCTGGCTGCCAAGCCCGCCGAAGAGAAAGCAGTCGCTCCGGACCCATAGTTTCTGCTCTTGTCGAAAGCCAACGCCCCCGCTTCACTGCTCCGGATATTTGGATGTTCGGCTGAGCTGGAAATAATATGAACGACTCCGACGACTCGCCCGTGTTGCCATCCGTCGTCGCCATTTCGGCCGGCGGCGGAGCCGTGGCCTGGATGCTTTGGTCGCATGGTCTCGCGATGTTCTCCCATTGGTTCTTTTATCCCAGCTTGATCTTGTCGGGCCTCCTTTCGGCGAGCTTGGTGACGGGCCTCGAGTCGAGCTTCAGCCGCCTCGTTTGGCAGGCGTGCATGGGGTGGAGCGGTTTTTGGAGCCTTGTTTTCTTGGCTGCGATGGTAGCGCCGCCGTTCTCCATGCTTCTGGTGGGCGGGCTGGTCGAAGGGGTTCTGGAAGCTGGCGCCGTTCATCCCTTTTTGGCGGGCTTCCTCCACATCTTGGTCTGGGCGTGTGCGAGAGATGTTCTGAGGCTTTCCGATCGAAACCGGCAGCCCCGGCTAAACGCCGGGTCCGGAGGCGGCATGTCTCCTGATGGCGAGAGGTGAAGCGCATATCTCCCTCCGAGAGGCCGGTCGGAAACCTAGCGGACGCCAGCATTGCTGGCTGCGAAGGGATGCTCCAGCCATTCTGCTTGTGTTGCGACGAGGCACCGCAACCACGGGCTGCACAATCTCCGCGTTCTCTCCGCGACCTCCGCGTCTCCGCGTTTCGCTTCAACCAAACTCCAATTCTTCCGCCACGGCCCGCTCCAGATCCAGCAGGTGGCGCTTGCGCCAGATCCCGCCACCGTAGCCGGTGAGGTCGCCGTTCGAGCCGACGATCCGGTGGCACGGCACGACGATCGCCAGCCGGTTCTCGCCAACCGCGCGCGCGACGGAGCGCACGGCGGCCGGCTTTCCGACCCGCTCCGCGAGCTGCGCGTAGGTCCAAGTTTCGCCGGCCGGCACCTCCAGCAGCGTCCGCCACACCTGCTCTTGATGCTCGGTGCCGGGAAACCGGATCGGCGTTTCGAAGCACTTCAGTTTCCTGGCGAAATACCGCTCCAGCTCGCGGCCCATCGACTCCAAGGGACCTGTCGATCCTGGGAAAAACACGGCCCCGGCCCGCTTCTCTAGCACGTCAAACTGCGTCTCCAGCATCCGCCGATCCCAAAACTCCACCAAGTAGACCGCCTCCTCGTCGCCCGCCACCATGATCGGCCCGAGCGGTGAAGGAAACTGCGCCACCCTCAGGGCGAGCTTGCCCGCCGACGATCGCGGCGCCGCGCCCGTGCGTTTGCGCAGGGCCTCGCAAAACCCGCTCACGGAATCGAAGTCCGCCTCCAGCGCCGCTTCCAGAACCTCCGAGCCTTCCCGGATGCGCGAGAACGCCTGACCGAGCCGCCGCGATCGCAGGTAGGCCAAGAACGTCATCCCATGATGTGCTTGGAACCACCGCCGTGCCCGCGCCGGATCGACGCCGGCTTCGCGGATGTCCGCCGCCGTCCGGCGCTTGAGCGGGTCTAAGTCGATCGCATCCATCAACGGCCGCAGCCAGTCCGGCACGCTGCCGCTCGTCTCCAGCGGCCGGCACCGCTTGCAGGGCCGGAAACCGGCCGCCATCGCATCGCCCGCCCGCGGGAAGAACTCGACGTTTTCCAGCTTCGGCTTGCGGGCCGGGCAGGTCGGCCGGCAGAAAATCCCCGTCGTGCGCACACCCATTACGAAGATCCCTTCGAACGAGGAGTCCCGATCCAGGAAAGCCTGATACATCGTCTCCTTGTCCGGAAGCAAAGCGCGCGGCGTCATGGCCAAACCCTACCGCAGCCGTCGGACGGCAAACCACCGAATTTGCGACACGGAATTTTCCAGCCCCAGACGGCCTTGCGGAATTGCCACGGGCGGTCCCCGCGAGAGGACAGAAATACATAGCTTTTAAAATCCGCGTAATCTGTGGTCATCCAATCTCCTGCCCTTCCAGCCTTCCGCCGCTCTCGACGTCGCCTGGAAAATGACAATTCAATTTTCGCAGATTGCGCAGATTGATTTTCCCGCTTCGCGGCCTCCCTTCGCCGCGACTTGCGAACGCTGGGCGCGTTTTGCTACACGGTGCCCACCCCCATGAACCGCATCGACCGCCTCACGGGAATGATCCTGCTGCTGCAGGGCCAGCGGGTGATCACGGCGGAGCGGATCGCGGAGCATTTCGAGGTGAGCGTGCGGACGGTCTACCGGGATCTCGCCGCGTTGGGCGAGGCGGGGGTGCCGATCATTGCGGAGGCGGGCGTCGGTTACAGCCTGATGCGCGGCTACCACATGCCGCCGGTGATGTTCACCGAGGACGAGGCGGCGGCGCTTTTCATGAGCGGCGAAGTGACCGGGCAGGTGGCCGACGGTTCGCTCCGGCAATCGCTGCGTTCGGCGATGTTGAAGATCCGCTCGGTGCTGCCGGAGGAGCGGAAGGACTATCTGAGGCGGCTCGATTCCGCCATCGGCGTCTGGTTCCGGAGGCCGGGAGATGATGAAAAGCGCGAGTCGCTGATGCCGCTGCAGGACGCGATCGTGCGCCGGCGGTGCGTGGCCATCCGCTACAACACCGCGAACCGCGGGGCGATCAGCGACCGCGTGGTGGAGCCGCTCGGCCTCGTCTTCTACGCTCGCCAGTGGCACCTGATCGCGTGGTGCCGGCTGCGCGGAGATTTCCGGGATTTCCGGCTCGACCGCATGGCGGCTTGGGAGCTGCTCGACGAGCGCTTCAGCGGGCACGACGACTTTTCGGTGAAGGATTTCGTCAAGGAATGCGCGGACGGCGAGCTGGTGCCGGTGACCGTGCGGGTGGCGGCCGGGGCGGTGGAGCGCTTCCGCGCCGAGATGCCCTGCACGCCGCTGTCGGAGAAGGCGACGCCGGGAGGCTGGGTGGAGATGGAGTTGCTGGCCTTCTCGGTGGATTGGCTCGCCGACTGGCTGCTCGGCTTCGGGGCGAAGGCGGAGGCGGTGGCCCCGGAGGAGCTGAGGGCGAAGGTCAGAGGGGCGGCCTTGGCGGTAGCGGAGCGCCACGGGAAGATTTTTGCGGAGGTGCGAAATGCTCCTGACATAAGGTTGTCAGTGCGGCGTGCTGGAATCCGACCGCCGCCGGGAACAGAGGCGGCAGCGACAGAACGACGATCATGAAAACGAACGCACTCAACTGGTTTGAAATCGCCACCAAGGATCTGACGAAAGCCGTCGAATTCTACGGCACCATTCTGAATACGAAGCTGGAGCCCGCCACCATGGAAGGCTGCCGGATGGCGATGTTTCCCGCCGATCATGACAAGGGCGTGGGCGGAGCGCTGACGGAGATGGACGGCTGCAATCCCGGAGCGGGCGGCACGATGGTCTATCTCAACGTCGAGGGAGACCTCGATGGCGTGCTGGCGCGCGTTTTCGACGCGGGCGGCACGGTGATCAAAGACCGCACCGACATTTCCCTGCACGGGTTCATCGGGATTTTCCAAGATCCCGAAGGCAACGTCGTGGGGCTGCACAGCATGGTTTGAACGATCCGCGGGCCGCCCGGGCAAGCCGGGCGGCTCGACGTGGAATAACTTCTTTCGTATCACTGGATGTGAGGAAGGCGACTGTGACCGGGCGAGTGGAGCGTGAATCGCGGTCGCGCATGCTGCTGAAGTAGCGCGGATTGCTTCCGCGCTTGGCGGGTCGCCGAGAGTCCTTTAGAAGCACCAAGAATGAAGAAAGCGAGCACGTGCATGAGGTCCGGAAGCTGGGTGCGAACCGTGCTGGCTCCAATGTTGATGAGCCTCTCCAGCAGCTTGGCTTCTGCCAATAGGGACGTGATTCCTTGGGACAAACTGGTTCCAGAGGAGTTCCGGGAGCGGGTTTCCCTGATGAGTGATGCGGACTGGCAACTTGTTTTCGAGCGACAGTCGGTCCGGTGGACGGATAGGCCAACCTCTGCGGGCGAGGACATCAACGAGATTACGCCCGGAGACGAATTGGTCGGGGCATCGGGCACATCGGCAAGCACCCGCGCCGGGTACAGCTTCTACACTCAGTGGAACTTTGAAGGCCGCCGCGTCGAAGGCGCAGGAGCCCGAAAGACGATTATCAGCTCGTACGCCTTCGCGCTGTCGTTCCGGAGAGAGCGCGAGAGCGGGGTGGGACATGCGATTACCACCCTGATTGTACCTGTGGAGATGGAGTTCAGGTGGAAGGAACGGGTCACCACGAAGCTCCTTGTCATACGCCCGCTCCTCGACGAGGCGCTCGTGGTGGAGACTCGTTAGCTCGCCCATTTGCCGGACCGATGAGCTTGGAGATTCCTTTCAGCTTCGGGAACTTGCCGATGGCAGCATCCACGAAGTCCTGAAGAACTTTCCGTCGCGCGATGAATTGCTGGAAGCCGTCGCCGGCTTCGGGGCCGCCGAGGTCATCGAGACGGAGTTCTTTTGGCTTCTGCGCTACGGGTTCCGGTTGTCCTCTTGAACGCGGCTGGCGCAAGTGGTCGGGGCTGAAGCATTGGGCTTCCATTGAGCGGCGTCATCGCCAGAAGGTCTGGCGTGCTGATTGCCAAACGACTTCTAATATTTCAACTGGCTCTGTGCGCGCCGTTGTGGGCTGCCACGGTGACCACTGCGGTTGACGAGGATGACGGAGATGCGGATCCGGGGAACGGGACTGGAACTTCCTTGCGCGAAGCGGTGAAGTACGCCGCCGCCGGATCGGAGATACGATTCGCTGCGGAAGTCGTGACCCACAGCCTGACCCTGGGCTCGATCCAGATCGACAAGGACCTGGTGATCGCCGGGCCTGCGGGAGGTGACTTTTCCCACATCTGGGCTCAGACGGGGCAAAGGTCCTTCGTGGTAGCGGAGGGGGTGACGCTGACGATGGAAAGAATTCGGCTCATGGGGAACCTGTCTGCGTCGCACCGGGGAGGCGGAATCCTCAACCGTGGAAACCTCGTGCTCCGGAGTTCCTCGCTCCATGGCTGCGAGGCGACTGTCGGCGGAGGCATCGAGAATCGTGGCGAATTGACCTGCGAAGGCGTCGGGTTCGTTTCTTGCTCGGCCAAGAGTGAGGGTGGTGCTGTCTACAACGCCGCGGGCTCCGCGTGCACAATTCGGAAATCCGGGCTGATGGCAAACTCTGCCGGGACCGGTGGAGGAGGTCTGTTCAACGGAGGCGATCTGTTCGCCGAGGATTCGTCCTTCGCTGACAACTCCGCTGAAGACGCCGGGGGAGCGATCCACACCCTCGGAAGCCTCACTCTCGAGCGCTCGACCATCTGGAGATCGAGGTGCAACGGACATGGAGGGGCTCTCCACGCGTCCGGAGGCGAATGCGATGTATCATCCAGCACTTTCGCGGAAAACGTTTCGGAAGGGGGTGGAGGTGCCATTTTCCTCGTTGACGGCGCGTGTGCGGTCCGCAGCTCGACGCTGGCCGGAAACTCGGCTGGCGGGACTGGTGGAGCCATCATGTCAGCCGGAGACATCACGCTCGACCACGTGACCATCTCGGGAAATCAAGCGATGCGAGGTGGTGGCGTTCATCTTTCGGCCGGGTTGCTCACGATCGGAAATTCCATCGTGGCCGGCAACAGCAGTACGGCCGGCGAGTCGAATCTGGGGGTGGCCGATGGCACGGTGGCGGCCGTAGGGCCCAACTTGCTAGAGGGGGATCCGATGTTGGCTCCGCTGGGCTCCTACGGCGGCCCCGACTCCTCTGCCGACGGCTTCCATACGATGCTGCCGCTGCCGGGCTCCCCCGCGCTTGATGCGGCGGCGGCCGCTACCCACGAGACGGACCAGCGCGGGCTGCCCCGGACTGCGGGGAAAAAGCCGGATCTTGGCGCGGCGGAGTCCCGCATCGCGATTGTCGATACAGTGGCCGATGAAAACGATGGTGCCGGGACCGGTGGCACCTCGCTCCGGGATGCCCTCGCATCGCCCCCTCCGAACGACTTCATTCTCTTCGACCTGTCCCTGTCAGGCGGCACGATTCGTCTCGAGCATGGTGAGCTTTCGATCGATAGCACCCTCACGGTCGACGCCTCGACGCTGCCGGCCGGACTCACCATCGATGGTGACGGGAAAAGCCGCATTTTCCAGATCGCTGCCGGAGGCGATGCCGTCCTCGAGGGACTTGCTCTCGTCAATGGCTATCCGGGCCTCATTGCGAACGGCGGAGGCATACTCAATTCGGGCAACTTGGAACTCCGCCGGTGTCTGATCGGGGGCTGCGATGCCTGGGCTGGCGGAGGCATCTTCAACAGTGGCTCGATACGGGTCGAAAACTCCACGATCCACGGCAATGTCGCAGGGGTCGGCGGCGCGTTCGCAAGCGATTCGAGGAGCCGCAACTACCTGCGGCACGCGACGATCACGCGAAATCTCGGCAGCCATGTCGCCGGCGTGGAACTCTTCGGATTGAGTTATCTCGAGAACTGCATCGTCGCGGGAAACGGCTCCACCAGCGGTTCGCCGCAAAGCTCGAACATCCGCGGATACTATCTTGAAACCGGACCCAATCTCACGAGCGGGGATCCGCGGTTGGCCCCGCTCGCGGACTACGGCGGCCCGACAAGAACGATGCTGCCTCTTCCGGGATCGAGGGCCATCGAGGCGGGAGTGTCCGACGGCGACCTCGGGGCCGACTCTCTCGACGTCTTTCCCGGCACGCTGGTCAATGACCAGCGGGGTGCGCCGCGCGTCACGGGTGCGGTTCCGGATCTCGGGGCGGCCGAGGCCATCCCTCTTCACCAGTTCGATTTCGTCGATGCGGATGGGGACGGCGTCTTTGATTTTCTCGAAGGTCCGGCGAGCCCCTATCCTCATCTGTTGCCGGGGATCGATGACTCGGCTCTCGACAGCGACGGCGATGGAATCACTGACAGCGAGGAAATCCTCTCCATGACCGATCCGCTGGATCCGACATCACGGCTCCGCGTCTTGTCGATCGTCGCCGAGGGACCACCCCGCGCCGGAGTCCGGAATTTCCGGATCACCTATACGAGTTTTCCAGGCATCAGATATGTTGCCGCCTCCTCCTTCGATCTGGACTTCTCGTCGCATTCTTTCGTCTGGCCGGCTCGGCTGGCCTCCGGGTATGTCCAGGCCGACGTGTACCCACTTGTCCACCCGGCCGAGTTCATCGTGATCCGCGCGCTGACGGACTGAAGCGGCCTGGAGATCCGCATGTACCGGCGATCTGAATCCTCTTTCTCAGTCCGCCGGAAATGCCTCCGCCGACCACCGCAGCTCGACTTCTTCCGGCGGGATGCGTTCTTCAGCGGGCGCGCGACTGCTCATGGAGAGGGCGGCGGCGATGCCGGCCGTGGCGAGGATCATGGCGACGATCGGGAGCAGGCCCGCGGGCCGGCGCGGTTGCATGAGGCGGCGCACGCGCGACTCCAGTCCGGCGGCATCGGCCATCGCGAGCACGGGGAGCCGGTGGGGCTGCCTTTCCGCGACCGAGCAAAGCAGGCGGGCGTAGTCGCGGGGCGGCGTCCCCTTGTTGATCACCGCGACGTCGCAAGCTACCTCGCACTGCTCGCACAGCCGTCGCGTCATCCAGAGGACGAGCGGATTCCAAGCATGCACCGCACATGCGAGTTCGGCGATCCATCGGCGGAGCGGGTCGCGCCGGCGGTGGTGGGCGAGTTCGTGTTCGAGGATGATCGCGCGTTCGGTTTCGCTCCACGCGCTCCAGGATTCCGGGACGAAAACAACGCGCCGGAAAACACCCGCGGCCACCGGCCCGTGAAGGCCGGCGAGCCGCCGGATCTCGATGTCCTCGCGTCGCTCGAGAAGCTCGGACCGCCTCCGCCAGCGATGGATTTCCCGGGCGGCGAGCGCGAGCCGGGCGAGTCCGAAAAGCGAAACCAGACACCATCCGGCCAGCGCCAGCGCGGACCAATCGAGTCCCGTCACAGCGGTTGCTCCGCCGGCTGGACGTGGCGGCAGGATTTCCAGCTTTGGCATCGCGAGCAGGAGCAGCGGGAAGATTGCCAGCAGGGCGAGTGCCGTCGTCGTCAGCCGCGGATCGCGCGCGGCATCCGTCCGCCCGGCGAACCAGACCAAGGCGGCCGCGGCGGCTGAAAAGGTGAGCATGGCGATCATCGGCGTCGGAAAATTTTGGCGTTTCAGGCGGGGAGGAGCACGATCATTTTTCGTCGATCAAACGGCGGATGCGCGCGATCTCCTCGTCGCTGAGTTTCTGGTCCCGCGGGTCGAGCAAGGCGGCCACGAGCTTCTCCGGGCGGCCTTCGAAGAATGTGGCGATGACTTGCCGCAGGGCGTTCCGCTTCGCCTTCTTTTCCGGAACGGCGGGCAGGTAAACGTAGCGCCGGGATTCCTTCTCGTGGCGCGCCAGGCCTTTCGTCTCCAGCGTCGCCAGGAGCGCGCGCACGGCCGAGTAGCTCGGCGGATCCGGCAGCTCGTTCAGCACGTCTTCCGCCGTTGCCCGGCCGAGCCGGAAAAGGATGTCCATGACCTGTCGCTCGCGCCGCGACAGCCGGTCCCCGTCAGTCCGATTCATGCGCGGGAGCATCGCAGGTGCGGAAAAAACTGCAATTCAAATGCTGGAAAAACAGCACTTTTGGATTGACCGCCCGGCTCTTCAAATGCTGTTTTTCCAGCATCATGAAAAAACGCCTGCTGTGGTTGTTGTCGGGATTTTTGGCCGGGACCGCCCTTTTTTCCTGCGCGCCTCCGGCAGGGTTGCCGCAGGCTGCCGCCCCTACGGTCTCGCTCGACGGAATTCCTACGGTTTCGCCCGGCGGCATCGTGACCGGCGGGCTCCGCAGCGGTGATGCCGCCATCGATCGGAACAGCATTGACGCCATTCTGAGCAACGAACGCCCCGGTCTCGCCACCGGCTGGGGCGACGAGCGGCGCTCGCACGTGGCCTTCTACGATTTCACGCGCGCCGCGCGGAAGCCGGCCGGGATGGACACGATCCATTACAACAACAAGGCCGGCATCGCCGCGATGACGAACGCGCCGAAGAAGGTCGAGCCGATGCAGACCGCGGCCGGGGGACTGATCGAGTGGGGAGTGAAGGGCCGGTCGTCGTTCCTGCCGACCTTCAAGGAACACGGCTGGGGTCGCCGGCTCGTGGAAGGCCGGCCCGGCGCCGAGTACGCCCTCGTCATCCGCAACCGCTCGCGCAGCCGGCTCGAGGTGGTGGTGAGCGTGGACGGCCTGGACGTGCTCGACGGCAAGCCGGCGTCAACCTCTCGCCGCGGCTACCTGATCAACGCGGGCCAAACGCTCGAGATCGAGGGCTTCCGCACGAGCTCCGCCACGGTCGCGGCGTTCAAGTTCTCCAGCGTCTCGAACTCCTACGCCAACCTCCGCCACGGCGACACGCGCAACGTCGGCGTCATTGGCGTCGCGGTTTTCACCGAAAAAGGTGTCGATCCCTGGCGCACCCCCGAAGCCATCCGCCGCGACCAAGCCCGGCCCTTCGCCGAAGCCCCGGTGGTGCGGGGGCGGAGGTGGTGAGGGGAATGAACCGCGGAGACGCGGAGGTCGCCAAGGGCCGCCGAGAGACTCGAATCTCGGGGTCGGGGGCCCCGCTTCTTTTCTTTTGAATTTGATGCTTCGTGCTTGATGCTTCTTCCATGCTTCACCGGATCGTAATTCCTGCCGTGATGATGGCCGCCGCGCATGCGGCCGACATTTCCGCGATTCCTTTCGAGGATGCCGAGGGCAAGAAGAAGTCGCTCAAGGACTGGGAGGGAAAGGCGGTTCTCATCGTGAACGTGGCGTCGAAGTGCGGGCTCACGCCGCAGTACGAGGCACTGGAAAAGCTCTACCGCGAGCGGAAGGACGACGGACTGGTGGTGCTGGCGTTTCCGGCGAACGATTTCAACAACCAGGAGCCCGGCACGATCGAGGAGATCCAGAAGTTCTGCAAAACGAACTACGACGTGAGCTTCCCGCTGATGAACAAGGTGCACGTCAAAGGACCCGAACAGCACCCGCTGTACGAGGCGCTCACCGGACCCGACGGTCCGTTCCCCGGCGAGGTGCGCTGGAATTTCGGGAAATTCCTCATCGGCCGCGACGGCAAGCCGATCGCGCGCTTCGAGCCGAAGACCGCGCCGGATTCGCCCGAAGTCACCGAGGCGATCGACAAGGCGCTCGCGGAGTGAGGTTCAGTCGAGCTGATCCGCGAACGTCCGGCGGTGGTGCCGCCACCACTCGCTCTGGAACCGGCCGTCCGGATCTCGCCGGTCCTTTTCCCGGAGAAACTCCACCAACCGCGGGTAAGCCCGCTCGATCTGGTCGCGCCGGGCCCAGCGGTGGTAGGTGAGAAAGAAACTCCCGCCGAGATCGAGCGCGAGGTCGATGAGCGCACGGAAGGCTTCCTTGGATCGTTCGATGCCGGCCGGATCGTGCTCGGTGTGCAGGTTGAAGATCACGCACGCGAAGTCACGCCTCGCCCACGGGAGGAAGGTGTCCTCATCCGCGCGAATCAGGCGCACGGTGCCATAGATCACGGGAACACCGCGGGGTCGCAGCTCCTTGGCGGCGGCCGCCATGAAGGCGGGCAGGTCGTCTTCGGGAACGTAAAGCTCGGAGATAATTTCCGTGGCCGGAACCACGCCGCCGCACTCGCGATCGAGCGCCTCGTGGTAACCGTCGAGATAAAAGCTCAGTTGATGGGTGTCCGACCAATAAAGCGCGCCGTGGGTGCCGAGATAGAACTGGGAGTAAACCTCGAAAACCTTCCGCCGGTCCGTGTGGGCGAGCCGGATCAGCGACGCCCACTCCGCCGCGGCCAGCTCTCGCGGCGCACCCGGCATCGGTGCGTCATCCGGGACGCGGCGGTAGCTGGAGAGCACCCCGAGCTTCAGGAAGTCGTCCGACGTTTCGTCGATGGCGAACTGGAAATCCCCGAAGACGCAGCCGGCCGCGGCACGATCATGGAGCCGCGGAACGACTTCGTCGATAGTGGCCAGTTCGACCAGCCTCCGGAGCTTGCGGCGCGGCACGAGCCGGAGCGCCACGGAGGTGATGACTCCAAAGCACCCGTAACCGCCGATCGCGAGCGCGAAAAGATCGGCCTCCGAAGTGCGGCTGCAGCGGCGCGGCCGGCCCTCGGCGTCGATCAAGGTGAAGGCCTCCACGTCGGCGACGATCGGCGGCATGTCGAGGCCGCGGCCGTGGATGTTGGCGGCGAGGGAGCCGCCGAGCGTGAGATCGTCCGCACCGGTTTGCTTCTGGCGGATGGTCCAAGGGTTGGCGAGGTCGGGCTGCATCGCGTGGAGACCGGCGATGAGTTCGGGCCATCTCGTCCCCGCGCGGACCTCGACGATGCCGCGATCCACATCCATCGCAGTGATGCCGCGGAGCGAGGAGAGGTCGAGGAGCAAGGTGTCTTCGCCGAACTGCTGGCCGCCCATCGCGTGTCGCGCGCCGCAGAGCGAAACGGCAAGACCTGCCTGCGCGGCGGCGGCCAGTTCCGCGACCACCTGCGCTTCGTCAGCCGGCGTGGCGATCCGGACCACGCGCGTCGCGTTGAGCTTCGAGTGGATGTCGTTGCAGATGGTCGTCATGTTGCGGGCGAGCAAAGTGCCAGGATCTCGCCTCGGGCGAGCGGGACTTCTCCGGCTCCGGCGGGGCGGAGGAAGCGCTCCCGCAGATCGCGATGATCGAGAACTTCCCCGAGCCGGAGATTCGCCTCCGCCAGAAATGCCGGAAGGTCGCTGCGGCTGGAGCCCCAGCGGAAGGGTTCCCGCCTGAGCGCCAGCCAGCCGGCGACCAGCGGGTGTTCGTTGTCGAAGGCGATCCTGCCGTCGGCGCGCCGCTCCATCAGGGTGACCAGGATCGAGCCGCCGCTCCCGGCGATGCGGCCGCAGTCGCCGGCGAGGCTGCGGACGGCGGATTTCTCCAGATACATGGTCACGCCTTCGGCCACCACGACCGCAGGCCGCTCTGGCAGCCATTCCGAAGAATTTGCGAGCACAGTGCCAGGCCGTGACTCCCCAAGGTCGAGCGGCAGGAACCGCAGGTTTGGCGCGGGCGGAAACGCGAGGCGCTTGGGCCGTTGGGTCGCGTCGCGATCCAGCTCGAAGAACTTCACCTCCGGAAACTCGGTGTGGAGCCGGAGCGCCAGCGTGTCGCAGCCCGCGCCGATGTTGACGACCTGCCGGATGCCCGCCGCGATGCAGACTCGCACGTGCGTCTCGATGCAGCGCTTCCGAGCCAGGTAGTGGGCGATCATGCCGGGCAGCAACCACCGTTCCGCCGCGAGCATCGCGGGGCGGAATGGCACCGTCCGCGCCGCATTGCGGAACCACGCGTCGCCGGGTGCGGCGGCGAGGATTTTCCGGAGGACGTCGGGTTCGTTCGCCGGCACGAGACCCGCCAAGACCGGATTCTTCGCCGCAAGGAGGATGCAGCGGGCAATGAGCTTCGCGGTGTCGCTGGATGCGGGGCGAGCCATGCGCGGGATTTTTCCCTCAGCTCGATGCGGCTGTCACGGCCTTACGGCTGGCCATTTCCGCCGCGGCCATGGAGGTTTCGGTTCTCCCATGACGTCTCCCGTGCCCGTTGCTCCGCCTGCCGCTTCGCGGCGGTTGAAGTTCATCGACATGGCGCGTTCGGTGGCGATCTTGCTGATGCTCGAGGGACATTTCGTCGGGGTGGTGCTGGCGGAGCGGTGGCGGGACGAGTCGCTGTGGGGCTATCAGGTGTGGAATTTCTTCCGCGGGATCGCGGCGCCGATGTTTTTCACGGTGGCGGGGCTGGTGTTTGTTTATCTGCTAACGGGAAATAGGGCGGTGCCCTTCCCGGAGAATCCGCGGGTGCGGAAGGGCCTGAAGCGCGCGCTGATCCTGCTGTTCTGGGGCTACGCCTTGCAGATCCAGATCGCGAACGTTCCGGGCTATTTCCGCGGCGAGGTGCCGCCATGGGTGTTCGCGTTCCACGTGTTGCAGTGCATCGGCGTCGGCCTGGTGGCCTTGATCGCGGTCTTCGGCGTGCAGCGGTGGGTGCCGCGGGTGCCGCTGGGCCTCTGCTACGTCGCGGCCTGTCTGGCGATTCTGGCGGTTTACGGTTGGCTGCGGATGCTGCCGGAGGGCGAGCATTTTCCGCCGGGGGCGCATCAGGCGGTGCAGAACCTTTTCAAAGGTCCGCAGTCGGTTTTTCCGCTCGCGCCGTGGTTGGCGTTTCCGATGCTCGGGGGCGCGATCGGAGCGGGCGTCCGGCGTTGGCGCGAGCAGGTGACGGCGCCGTGGTTTCCCTTCGCCTTCTTCGGCGTGGCGGTGGCGCTGGTGCTGGCGAGCTGGCTCGCCCACGCGGGCGGGCGGTGGTTTCCATCGCTCGAGCCCATGGCGTGGGGCTACGCGTGGTTCCTCGGGCGGACGGGGCAGATCGTTTTCGTGCTGGGCGTGCTGCTGGTGATCGAGCACCGGCTGAGGCCGGGGGATTCGTGGTTCATGCGCGTCGGCAAGCACACGTTCCCGATCTACGTGATCCACGTGATCCTGCTCTACGGCGGGTTGTTCGGGATCGGGTTGAAGAACCTGTGGACCAACGGGTTCTCGCCTTGGCAAGCGGCGGTGGGGGCGCTGGCATTCATGGCCCTGTTTGTGTTGCTGGTGCCGCTTTTCGCCGCGGTGGGGGATCGCTGGGAGCGCTGGCGGAACCCCCCGCCGCAGGTGTGACAATGCGCCGGCCCGGATGACGGGCGGAACTTTCCACTGGCCCGGGACGATTGCGCGTGCACGATCCGGCGGTCCGCCATGAAAGCGCTGGTCAAGTCGCGAGCCGAGCCGGGCCTCTGGCTGCAGGACGTCCCCGAGCCGGAAATCGGCCCGATGGACGTGCTGATCCAGGTGCGGAAAACGTCGATCTGCGGCACGGACGTCCACATCTGGAAATGGGACGCCTGGGCGCAGCGGACGATCCCGGTGCCGATGGTCGTGGGCCACGAGTTCTGCGGCGTGGTGGTGGAGGTCGGCAGCGGCGTGACCGACGTGAAGGTCGGCGAAGTCGTCTCCGCCGAGGGGCACATCGTCTGTGGCCGCTGCCGGAACTGCCTGGCCGGGCGGCGGCACCTTTGCCCGCACACGCAGGGTGTCGGCGTGAACCGCCCGGGCGCCTTCGCCGAGTTCATCTCAGTGCCCTACCGCAACGTTTACAAGGTGGACCCGGCGCTCGACGAGGGAGTCGTTTCCACCTTCGACCCGCTCGGCAATGCCGTGCACACCGCGCTTTCCTGGGATCTGGTGGCCGAGGACATCCTGATCACCGGGGCCGGACCGATCGGCTGCATGGCCGCAGCCGTCTGCCGCTTCGCCGGCGCGCGCCACATCGTGGTGACCGACGTGAATCCCTACCGCCTCGCGCTGGCGGCGAAGCTCGGCGCGACCCGCACGGTGAACGTCGGCGCGGAATCGTTGGCGGACGTGAAACGAGAGCTCGGGATGAACGAGGGCTTCGACGTCGGCCTGGAAATGTCCGGACACCCGAGCGGGCTGCACGACATTTTGGACCATACCTCCAATGGCGCGAAGGTTTCGCTGCTGGGTATTTTCCCGGAGAGGGTCGCCATCGAGTGGGACAAAGTCATTTTCAAAGGACTGATCCTCAAGGGGATCTACGGACGGGAAATGTTCGAGACTTGGTACAAAATGAGCAACATGCTGCGCGCCGGTCTGGACATCTCCCCCGTGATCACCCACCGCTACGGCTTCCGGGACTTCAACGAAGCGTTCGCGACAATGATGTCCGGGCAGTCCGGAAAGGTCGTCCTCGACTGGACCGCCTGAATTTGCACGGACTTGCGCGCGTCCTCATCCAGCGGCACCACTACTCCCGTCACCCATGCCAGCCAAGCCACCCGCCTCCTTCCTGCCGAAGCCTTTCGCCCATCGCTACGAGATCGATCCGCAATACGCGAAGAGCGCCGTCTATTTCTCCTGCGAGTTCGCCATCGACCAGAGTTTCAAGATCTACTCCGGCGGTCTGGGCTTCCTCGCGGGCTCGCACATGCGCTCCGCCGCCGAGCTGCGGCAGAACCTCTGCGGCATCGGCATCCTGTGGACCTACGGCTACTACAACCAGGCGCGCGGCGAGGACCGCGAGCTGGCCGTGCAGTTCCGGAAAAAGGAATACGCCTTCCTGCAGGACACCGGCATCCGCTTCACCATCCCGATCCACAACCATCCGGTGTGGGTGAAGGCCCTCTACCTGCCGGGCGACATCTTCGGCACCGTGCCGATGTTCTTCCTGACGACCGACCTCGAGGAGAACGACGATCTTTCGCGGGCGATCACGCACCGGCTCTACGACAACGACGAGCTGCGGCGCATCGCCCAGTATATCGTGCTCGGGGTGGGCGGCGCGCGCCTGCTCGAGGAACTCGGAGTGGACCCGGAAGTCTGGCATCTCAACGAGGCCCACGGCCTTTCCGCGGCGTTCCGCGTTTACGAGAAATTCCGCAACGTCCGCGAGGTGACCAAGCGTTTCGTCTTCACGACGCACACGCCGGAAGAGGCGGGGAACGAGAAGCACGAGTTCAAGCTCCTGCACGACTTCTCGTTCTTCGGCGGCGTGCCGATGGACGAGATCCGCTCGATCACCGGCATCGACGGCGACGTTTTCAACCACTCGCTCGCCGCCCTGCGCCTGAGCCGCATCGCCAACGGCGTGTCGAAACTCCACGGCGAAGTTTCCCGCCACATGTGGCAGGGCTACCCGGATATCTGCGAGATCACCCACGTCACCAATGCCCAGAACAAGAAATACTGGGCGGACCGCGGCCTCGAGCACGCCCGCCAGCGCGGCGACATCGAGGAGCTGCGCCACCGCAAGCACGAGCTGAAGGAAAAGCTCTTCCGCGTGGTGGCGGACCAAACCGGCAAGCTGTTCTCGCCGGAGGTGCTGACGATCGTCTGGGCCCGCCGCTTCGCCGGCTACAAGCGCCCGGACCTCATCGCGCGCGACATGCGCCTCTTCCGTGAAATGCTCAACAACACGGAGCGCCCCGTGCAGATGATCTGGGCCGGAAAGCCGTATCCCTTCGACTACAACGCCATCGAGACCTTCAATCACCTCATCCGCCTGACGCGCGACTATCCCAACGCGACGGTGCTGGTGGGCTACGAACTCGAGCTCTCCCGCTTCCTGAAAAACGGCTCGGACATCTGGCTGAACAACCCGGTGGTCACCCGCGAGGCCTCAGGTACCTCCGGCATGACCGCCGCGATGAACGGCTCGATCAACCTTTCCACCTTCGACGGCTGGGTCTGCGAGTTCGCGAAGGATGGCGCGAATTGCTTCATCATTCCGCAGGCCGATCCGGCGCTCTCGCCGGAAGACCGTGACCGCCACGACCTGCTCGGCTTCTACCGCGTGCTCAACGAAAAGGTCCTGCCGCTCTACTACGACGATCCGGACGGCTGGGCGGAAATGATGCTGCGCTCGATGAACGACGTGGTGC
Organism: uncultured Verrucomicrobiales bacterium; assembly: GCA_965651855.1. Lineage (GTDB taxonomy): Bacteria > Verrucomicrobiota > Verrucomicrobiia > Verrucomicrobiales > Akkermansiaceae > Luteolibacter. The sequence goes on along the minus strand of CBFGTW010000020.1, from coordinate 27,657 downwards.
CGTTCTTCGACGCCGACCGGATGGCGGACGAATACTACAAGAAAATCTACGCCTGAGCGGCCTGACCGCGTTGCAGGGGCGGGCGGCTCCTGTTTCACTCGCGCCAATGCAGCTTGCGGAAGAGATCGCCGCCCTGGTCGGGCAGGGGAAGGTCAGCGTCGCCGCGCCGGACATCGCCGCGCACTCGGGCGACAAGTGGTACGCCAGCCACCCGCCGGACGTGGTGGTGTTCGCGGAATCCACGGCCGACGTTTCCGCGGTGCTGCGCTTCGCGAACGAGCGGGTCGTTCCGGTGACCACCCGCGGCGCCGGCGTCGGCTACGTCGGCGGCTGCGTGCCGGTCACCGGCGGCATCGTTCTCTCCACCGCGCGGATGAACCGCATCCTGGGCATCCATCCCGAGGACGGCGTGGCGGTCGTCCAGCCCGGCGTGATCACCGGCGAGCTGCAGCAAGCGGCCCGCGAACTGGGCTGGGAATATCCGCCGGACCCCGCGTCGCTCAAGGAATGCTCGATCGGCGGGAACATCGCGACCAACGCCGGCGGTCCGCGCTGCCTGAAGTACGGCGTGACCCGTAGTTACGTGCTCGGCCTGGAAGTCGTGCTCGCGGACGGCGAGGTCCTGCGCACCGGCGGCCGGCTGCACAAGAACAAGACCGGTTTCGATTTGATCGGCCCTTTCGTCGGATCGGAGGGCATGCTCGGCGTGGTGACCGAGGCGACGCTGCGGATCATCCCCCGGCCGCCGGCTCGGGCGATGCTGGCGGCGGTGTTTCCGGGTTTCCCCATGGCGGCGGCGGCGGTGCAGGCGATCCTCGATGCCGGTCACCTTCCATCGGCGCTGGAGATCACCGACGCCTTCACGCTGGCGGCGGCCCGCAAGCGGCTCGGCGCGGAAGTTTTTCCGGAAGGAAACGCCCACCTCATCGTGGAGATCGACGGCCGGCCCGCCGCGGTGAGCGCGGAACTCGAAGAACTCCATCAGCTCCTGACGGAACTCGGTGCCGCCCACATCCAGCGCGCCCCGGACGAGGCGTCGTGCGAGCGGATCTGGCAGCTCCGTCGCGAATTCTCCTACTCCTTGCGCGACACCGGGCTGACGAAGCTCAACGAAGACATCGTCGTGCCGCGCTCGAAGCTCGTGGAGCTGGTCAACTTCGCCCGCCGGCTCGAGAGCGAGACCGGCATTCCCCTCGCCTGCTTCGGCCATGCGGGTGACGGGAACATCCACACCAACCTGATGGTCCGGGATTACGCCGATCCCGCCATCCGCGAGCAGGCGGACGCGGCGCTCGACCGCTTGTTCACGTGGATCCTTGAAAACGGTGGCGCGATCACCGGCGAGCACGGCGTCGGCCTCGCGAAAAAGCCCTGGATCCGCCAAGCGCTCGGGGAGGTTTCCCTGGCAGCGCACCGCGCGCTCAAGGGCGCGCTCGATCCAAAGGGCATCCTCAACCCCGGCAAGTTCCTCGACTGAGCCTCAGATGCCCCGGCTCGCGTGGAGCTGGATCTTGGCCACCAGCTCGTCGGGGCTGAACGGCTTGGTCAAATAGTCGGTGGCGCCGGCGTTCAGCGCTTCCTCCCGATCGGCGTCCGCGGCACGGGCGGTGAGCATGATCACGGGAATGCGGGCCAGGTGAGGACGCGAGCGCCACTCGCGCAAGATCGCCAAGCCATCCATGCCCGGCAGCATACGGTCGAGCACCAGCAGGTCGGGCGGCTGTTGTTCCGCCATTTCCAGAGCCTGCTGCCCGTTGTAGGCGGACGAGATGCCGAAGCCGGACTGCGTGAGGAAAAACCCGAGCACGCCGTGGATCACGCGATCGTCATCGACCAACAGGATCTGCGAGCCGGCCTGCGGGATGGCGGCCCGCCCCTGCGAGTCGGCCGCGGCCATCGCTTCTTTCACGGTGCTGACGAGGACGCTGGGCGTGCACTCCGCCTTGTTCAGGCAGCGGCTGGCGCCGGCTTCGGAAGCAATGTTGAGAATGCCGGCGCACGAGGTGGAAAGCACCACCACGGGCAGATGCGCGAGGTTTTCCTGCGAGCGGATGAACTTGAGCACCTCGATGCCGTTCACGTCCGGCAGCATCAAATCGAGCAGCACCACGTCGGGCGGGTGGTTCTTGAGGTGCTCGATGGCCGAGCCGCCGTCGCCCGCCAAGGCGACGGCGAAGCCCTCCGCCTGGAAGCGGTGGCGGTGGAGGTCCGCCATGAACTTGTCGTCGTCGGTGATGAGGATGCGCTTCATGGTGTGTTTCTTTCGGTTCGGATTCAACCGGCGATGGCGGGCAGCTTGGCGTCGAGGAAGCGGCGGACGATCTCGAGTTGGCGGCCGGCTTCCGTCTGGAGCTCCGTCGCGCCCTGGAGACTCCCGCCGGCGGCGAGCTGCTCGAGCTGCCGGAGCGGGTCGAGCACCGCGGTGATTCCGCACGATGCGCTCGAGCCGACGAGCTTGTGGGCGAGGCAATGGACGTCCCGCGCGGCACCTTGGGCGATGGCTTGCGCGATCGCGAGCACGATCTCCTCGGCTTGCGCGAGATAATCGCGGACGATGCGCGGCAGGATCTCGCTTTGGCCGCCGACGACGTCGAGCAGGCGTTCGAGGTTCACCGGCGCGGCCACCATTTCCGCCGGCGACCCGGCGGCCGCCGCAGGGGAAGGCGCCGGCTTGCTCGCGGCGGCCGGCGTCCAAGCCTCCAGCGCGCGCTCGAGATCCTCGGTCCGCACCGGCTTGGAGACATAGTCGTCCATTCCGGCCGCGAGGCACTTCTCGCGCTCGCCGGGCATGGCGTTGGCGGTCATCGCGATGATCCGGATCGGGCGGTCGAACTCGCGCCGGATCCGTCGCGTCGCGGCGTAACCGTCGAGTTCCGGCATCTGGCAATCCATCAGGATGATGTCGTACGGCGTTTCCCGTAGCTTGTCGAGGACCTCCAGCCCGTCGGCGGCCAGGTCCGCGTTGTAGCCGAGGCGGGCGAGCTGGAGCAGGGCGACTTTCTGGTTCACCGAGTTGTCCTCGGCGATGAGGATGCGCACCTTGGCGCGCGCTTCGTCGGCGAGGCCGCGGCGGACCGGCGTGGCCGGGGCCGCGGCGGAGGCGGGCCCGCTCGACTTGTTGAGGATCACGGCCAGCGTCTCGTAGAGGCGCGCTTGCTTCACGGGCTTGACGAGGTATTCCGAAATTCCGGCCTCCTCGAGGTCCCGCGGGTCGATCAGGTCGCCGATCGAGCTGAGGACGAGGAGCCGGGTGCCGGCGAGCCGCTCGTCCGCCTGGATCTCGCGTGCCATGGTGAGGCCGTCCATGCCGGGCATTTGCATGTCGAGGATGGCGATGGCGAAGGGGTCCCGGGCGAGCCGTGCCTCCCGCATGAGCTCGAGCCCTTCGGGGCCGCTGGCGGCGGTGGAGCAGCGGACGTTCCAGTTCCCGAGCTGGAGGCGCAGGATTTCCCGGTTGGTCGGGCTGTCGTCCACCACCAGCACCCGGGCGGTCGTCGGGCAGACGGGGTAAAGTTCGCGCGGCGAGGGGGCGTCGGGCTGCTTTTCGAAGCGCGCGGTGAACCAGAACGTCGAGCCGACGCCGACGGTGCTTTCCACGCCCATCACGCCGCCGAGGCCGGTGACGATCTGGCGAGAGATGGAGAGACCGAGGCCGGAGCCGCCGTATTTCCGGGTGGTGGTGCCGTCCGCTTGGCTGAAGGGCTCGAAGATGCGCTCGCGGGCCTCCGGGCTGATGCCGATGCCGGTGTCCCGCACCTCGAAGCGCAGCATGGTGTCGCCGCCGTTCTCCGCGACGCGGGCGACCATCACGACCACCTCGCCGCGTTCGGTGAACTTGATGGCGTTGCCGAGAATGTTGGTGAGCACCTGGCTGAGCCGGCCGCTGTCCCCCCGGAGCTTGGTGAAAACATCGGGCTGAACGCAGCAGGCAAGTTCCAGGGACTTCGAACGGGCGCGCGGGGCGATCACGTCGAGCGTGTTGCCGATCACTTCGTGGAGGTCGAAGTCGATGCTCTCGAAGGTCAGCTTTCCGGCCTCGATCTTCGAGAAGTCGAGGATGTCGTTGATGATGTCCAGCAGCAGGTCGGCGCTCGAGCGGATGGTTTCCGCGTAATCGCGCTGCTCGCGGTTCAGCTCGGTCTGGAGCAGCAGTTCCACCATGCCGACCACGCCGTTCATCGGCGTGCGGATCTCGTGGCTCATGTTCGCGAGGAACTGGCCCTTGAGGCGCACCGACTGGAGCGCCTCGTCGCGTGCGGCGGCCAGCTCGGCGAGGAGTTGCTGGCGTTCGGCGATTTCCTTCTCGAGCCGCCGGTTGGCGAGCTCGAGTTCGCTGGTCCGCGCCCGCACCGCCGTTTCGAGGGCCTCGGCGTTCTGGCGCGAGGCCTGGAGCAGCGACCACTTGTCGCACAAGGCGTGGGCGAACTGCAGCACCTCGATCGTGTCGAAGGGCTTCTTGAGAATGAGGAGCTGGTCGCTGTTGCCGACCATGCCCATCATTTCTTCCCAGGAGTAGTCCGAGTAGGCGGTGCAGATGACCACCTGCAGGTCGGGGTCGACTTCCCAGACCTTGACGGTTGTTTCGATCCCGTCCCAGCCGGGCGGCATCCGGACGTCCATGAAAACCACGGCGTAGCGGCGGTCTTCGGCGCAGGCCGTCTTGACCATCTCGAGCGCTTCGGCGCCTTGGGAGGCGAAGCTCAGCTCAAAGGTCGCGCGCGAGGCCACCGATTTCTCGCCGCCGAAAATCGCCGCCTCGAGGGCGTCGAGCTCGGACTGTCCGGAATCGGCGGCCAGGATCTTGCGGAAATCGTCGTGGATGGCGCGGTTGTCGTCGACCACCAGCACGCGGAGGTTTTTGCCGGTCGCATTGGAAGTTGGGTCGGCCATGGTCATTTCGGGGTGTCGGAAGCCGCCGGATCGACCGGCAGGCTGAGGGTGAAGGTGGCTCCGGTTCCGGGGCCGTCGCTGCTGGCGGTGAGGCTGCCGCCCATCTCGCGGGCGGCGAGGTTTCCGCTGTGGAGGCCGAAGCCGTGGCCCTTGCGCTTCGTGGTGAAGCCGAGAGCGAAAATCCGGGTCATGTTCTCCGGGGCGATGCCGATGCCATTGTCCGCCACATGGACCGCCACGGTGTCCGGCGAAGGTGCGTCGATCCGGAGCGTGAGGCGCTTGTCCGGCCGCCCGCTGTCGGTGAGGGCGTGCTTGGCGTTGCGCACCAGGTTGACGAGAATCTGGAGGACCTTGTGCTTCTCCACGGTGATCGCCGGAGCGGGCTGGAAGTCGCGGACGATGTCCACCTGATGGCGCGTCAGGCCCCCGGCGTTCATGCGCACCGCGTCCTCGACCAGTTCGCGCAGGTCGACGCATTCGGTCACGCCGCTGACGTTCGCGTAGCTTTGCTGGACGGTGATGATCTCCTTGATGTGGTCGATGTTCTGGTCGAGCAGCGTGACTTCGTGGAGGATGGCCGCCTGTTCCTCGCCCTGGAGCTTGGAGAGTTGTTCGAGCAGCTCGGGGACCTTGCGGCCCACCGGATCCTCGGCGAAGAAGCGCGGCAGGTCGGCGGCGTGTTCGCGGACCAAGCCGGCCACCTTGGCCAGGGTGCCGGTGCGCGCCTTGCGCACCTTTTCGGCGATGACCGCGCAGGAGACGTTCACGCTGGTGAGGACGTTGCCGACGTTGTGGAGCACGCTGGTGGCGATCTCGCTCATGCCGGCCTGGCGGGAGATCTCCATGAGCTGCTTGTTGAGCCGCTCGAGCTCGAACTGGGCGTTCTTGCGGTCCGTGATGTCCCGCGAAATGCCGATGATGCCGGTGATCTCGCCATTCTCGCCGCGGCGGGGCACCTTGGTCGAGGAGACCCAGGTGAGCCGGCCGTCGAGCCAGCCCTCTTTTTCCTCCTTGTCGAGGATCGCCTCGCCGGTGGCCATGATCCGTTGCTCGTCCTCGAAGGCCTGGCGGGCGTGGTCGTCGCTGAAGAAATCGAAATCCGTCAGGCCGAGCAGCTCGGAGACGTCGCGGCAACCGTGGCGGCGGGCCATGGCGGGATTGGCGCGGATGATGCGGCTCTGGCGGTCCTTGAAATAGATCGCGTCCAGGCTGGTGTTCATCAAATCGTTGAGCAGGGCGCTCTCGAGCTTGAGGGAGGCGGAAGTATGGGTGCGCTCGCTGATGTCCTGGATCTGCGAGATGAAATACAGTGGTTTCCCCTGGCGGTCCCGGATCAATGAAACACTGAGCTGGACGTGCACCCGATGCCCAAGCTTGTGGAAATACCGTTTCTCCATTTCATAACTGGGAATCTCGCCCGCCAGCAACTGCCGGAGCAAGTCGAGATCCTTCTCCAGATCGGCCGGATCGGTGATGTCATGGAAGCGGCGGCCCAGCAGCTCCTGCTCCTGATAGCCGGTGATCGTGCACAGCGAACGGTTCACCTTCAGCCAATGCCCCTCGGGCGAGACCAGCGCCATGCCGATCGCCGCGTGCTGAAACGCGTTCAGAAACAGGTCCTCGCCCGGCGCCGCGGCGGGGCCGGGAGCGCAGCCGGATTCGGGCGGCGCGACGGCCGGAAGGGGCGAGATCGCATTCAGTTTTTCCATCGGAACAAGTTGCGGGTGGGTTTTGGGTGGCGGTCGCGTCCGTTCACGAAGCGAGCACCTCGTGCAAAGTCTTGAGAAGAACGTCGGCCGAGTAAGGCTTCGCGAGGAAATGTTGGACCACCAGTCCGGCGGAGCGGGCGCTCTCGGTGTTAGCGGACAAGCCGCTGGCGGCAATGATTTTCGCCCCCGGATTGATCCGGCGTATCTGGCGGATGGTCGCGGGTCCGTCCATGGAGGGCATCATCATGTCTGTCAGCACCGCGTCGATGTCCTGGCCATGACGGGCATAAATCTCACACGCTTCCGCCCCGTCCGCCGCCAGCAGCACCCGGTAACCGAAGGTCTCGAGCGCCTCGCGCGCGATGCGGCGGATCGGCGCCTCGTCGTCCACCACCAGCACGGTCTGGCCGTCGCCGCGCGGCAGCGCGCGCGCCGCCACCGGCGGGGAGCCACCGGCGGCCACCTGCAGCGCCGGCAGGAAAACCGAGAAAACGGTGCCGCCGGAGCCGCTCGAAACGTGGATGAAGCCGCCGTGGCTGCGGACGATCGCCAGCGAGGTGGAGAGGCCGAGTCCGGTGCCCTTGCCGACTTCCTTGGTGGTGAAAAACGGATCGAAGATCTTGTCGAACGCCGCTTTGGGAATGCCGCTGCCGGTGTCGCTGACGCGGATGCGGACGTGCGGGCCGGGCTTTCCGTCGAGCTGGGCGGCGGCGAATTTCGCGTCCACGTCCACGTCCGCCGCCTCGATCGTCAGCCGGCCGCCGGCGGGCATCGCGTCCCGGGCGTTGACGCAGAGATTGATCAAGACTTGGTGGAGCTGCGTCGGATCCGCCTCGATCGCGGGCAGGTCACGCGGCACGAGCGTTTCGATGACCAAGTTCTTCGGGAAGGTCTCGCGCACGATCTTCTCCACCTCGGCGATCACGTGGCGCGCCTGCACCTCGAGCTTCCGGCCTTCCACGCCGCGCGCGAAGGAGAGCACTTGGCTGACCATTTCGGCGCCGCGGCGGGCGCTGCCGGCCACCGTGGCGAGCAGCTCGCGGCACTTCGCGTCGGTCACGCTCATTTCGAGCAGGTCGATGCCCATGGTGATGGGCGCGAAGACGTTGTTGAGGTCGTGGGCGATGCCGCCGGCGAGCGTGCCGATGCTCTCGAGCCGCTGCGCGCGGAAAAACTGTTGTTCGAGCCGCACCCGCTCGGCGGACTCCCGCCGCAGGTCCACGAGCGCGCGCTCGGCGGCTTCGCGGGCCGCGAGCGCTTCGTCCCGCAGGTCCAGCGCCGCGCGCCGGGATTCCTCGAGCTCGGCGGTGCGCCGGCGGACGATTTGCTCGAGGTCGCCGAGGCGGGCGCGGGATTCCTGGAGCAGGCGCCATTTCTCGGTGAGCGCCTCCGCCATCTGGAGGACCTCGATCGTCTCGAACGGCTTCTTGAGGACCAGCATCCGGTCGCGCGGCTCGAGGCGGTCCCGCATTTCCTCGAGCGAGCAGTCCGAATAGGCGGTGCAGATCACCACCTGCAAGTCGGGGCATATCTCCCAGATATGGGAAATGGTCTCCATGCCGTCCCAGCCCGGAGGCATCCGCATGTCCACGAAGGCCATGGCGTACGGGCGGTCCTTGGCGAGGGCGCGCTCGACGAGCGCGAGCCCTTCGCGGCCTTGGCTGGCGGCGTCGATCTCGAACCACGCGCTGCGGTGGGTGCCGAAAATGGCGGCCTCGGCGGCTTCCAGCTGGACCTCGGCCTCGCTCCGCGGCCCGAGGATCTTGCGAAAGTCGTCGTGGATCGCGGGATTGTCGTCGATGACGAGAATCCGCCGGTTCGGGGGGCTGTCCGGATTCCCGTTCATGATTCTCTGGGCGCGATCGGCAGGGTGAGGGTGAAGACGGCGCCCTTGCCGAGGCCGTCGCTGTGGGCGGTGAGGCTTCCCCCGAGTTCCTTGGCGGCCAAGGCGCCGCTGTGGAGGCCGAAGCCGTGGCCGTTGCGCTTGGTGGTGAAACCGTGGTGGAAAATGCGGGTGAGGTTTTCCGGGGCGATGCCGGTGCCGCTGTCGATCACGTCGATCGCGACGGTCTTGCCGCCGTTGGCGTGGGCGCGGATGGTGAGCGTCTTGCCGTTGCCGCCGGCGTCGATCGCCTGTTTGGCGTTGTTGAGCAGATTGACCAGGATCTGGAGGACCTTGTGGCGGTCCGTGACGATCTGCGGAAGCCTGCCGAAATCGCGCGTGACTTTCAGCTCGTGGCGGGTGAACGCCGCACCGTTCATCCGTATGGCGTCTTCGATCAACTCCGAGACCGAGAGCGGCTCGGTCACGGAGCCGGCGCGGGCGTAGCTCTGCTGCATCGCCACGATTTCCTTGATGTGCTCGATGTTCTTCCGCAGCGAATCGAGTTCGCCGAAAATCTCGCGCTGTGGGTTGGCCAGGTGCTCGACGAGCTTGACGAGGTAGGCGGGCAGCTCCTTGCCGCGGGGATCCCGCGTCAGGAATCCGGTGAGGTCGGACTGGTTTTCCCGCAGCATGGCGGCGACCTGTTCCAAGCTGCCGATCCGGAGCTGGCGGACCTTCGAGGCGACCAGTTCGGCCGAGACGCTCACGCTGTTGAGCACGTTGCCGACGTTGTGCAGCACGCTGGTGGCCACCTCCGCCATGCCCGCCTGGCGCGAGACGCCGAGGAGTTTTTCCTGGGCTTCCGCGAGCTCGATCTGGGCCTTCCGGCGCTCCGTGATATCGCGTCCGCAGGCGTAGACGAGGCCGGTCTGGAGCACGGGCGCCAAGGTCCAGACGATCCACCGGTAGGTGCCGTCCTTGCACAGGCAGCGGTTTTCGAAATCCAGCGATGGATCGCCCGACGCGAGCTTCTTCACCTCCGCCAGCGTCTTGGCCCGGTCCTCCGGGTAGGCGATGTCCACGAAGGACATCGACATCAACTCGTCGGCGGAAAACCCGAGGATCGAGCCGAAGGCGGGATTGACGCGGTGGAAGGCGCCGTCCAGCCCGGCGACGCAGAGCATGTCGAGCGTGACGGTGAAAAACCCGTCGCGTTCCTGCTCGGTGCGGCGGCGTTCGGCGATCTCCTGGCGCAGCTCGAGCGTGCGCTCCTCGACGCGCAGCTCGAGCTGGTCCTTCGCCCGCATCAGCTCGAGATCCTGCTTCTGGATCTGCTCGAGCATTTCGTTGAAGCGGTCGACGAGCGTGCCCAGCTCGTCGTCGCCGTGTTTGTCCGCGCGCAGCGAGACGTTTTTTTCCGTGGCCACGCGCGCGGCGGTGTCCGCCAGGTGGACGATGGGTACGGAAATGACGCGCTGCAGGCGCAGGGCGAGCATGTAGGCGGCGAGGCAGGCGAAGATCAGGATCAGGACCATCACCAGGCCGTAGCGGATCAGCCGGTCGGTCGCCTCGCGCAGGTCGGTGGCGAGGTAGAGCGTGCCGATGCGTTCGCCGGCGGCCATGATCGGCCGCACGGTTTCCAGGCGATCGTCGGTGAAGCGGCTTCCCGGTTCGGGTGCCTCCGGCAGCGGGAAGCCCGGCCCGGGAGTGTCCTTGCGATAGCTGGCGACCAATTCGCCGGATTCCTCGAAGACGGCGCCGGCGATGATGTGGCGGTGCGCGCCGAGCGACTGCAAGGTGGTCTCGAGCGAGGCGTCGTCGTTGAACGCCAGGCCGGGGGCGAGGTTTTCCTGGATCATGTCCGCCAGGATCGTGAAATCCCGGGCCATGCTCCGGCGGAAGCTGATCTGCTCGTAGAGAAGGAAGGCCACGCACGCGAGCACCAGCGCCACGAAGCTGGCCAACATCGTGATGAGCGTCAGCTTGCGCTTGATCGGAATGTCGCGGAAAACACGCATGGCGGGGCCTCAACCGCGACCGCGGACGGAGCGGGCGAGCTTGAGCAGTTGGGCGCTGATCCGCAGGTTCGCCGCCTCGGCCGCGGCCCGGTTGATGTCGAAGCGGACCTTGTCGCCCTCCAGCGTGAAGGCGATCGCCCCGCCCTGGTCGAGGATCGAGGGGGCCTCGCCCACCGCCAGCACCGAATGGCGGCGGAGGACGTCGGACAAGCCGGCGGCGCGGCGGGTTTCCCCGGCGGGGACGAAAAGCACGTGCGTCCCGGCGAGGTCCGAAGTCTGGGTGACGTTGCGCACTTGGATCGACCGGCCGTTGACGGTGCGGCCGCGCACCGCCTCGGCGAGAGCGCCGTGGAAAGGATTCGAGCCATAGACGCCGATGACGATCGGCGCGTGCTTGCCGCGGAACCGTGAGTCCGGCCAGTCCACGAACTTCGTGAAGTTATACAAAAACGCCGCCTTCACTTGATATTCCTTCGTCGCCTGTGCCCGCGCCGGCAGCAGGGCAAGCAGCAGCAGGGCCACTCCGAATGCGACTTTCCCGGGAGTGGAAAGGAGGCGGTGGAATGGCAGGCGACGCGGAAGGGACATGAACGGGCGGAGCAGGGCGGGTCAGAAGTTCCACGTGAGCTTGGCGTAGTAACCACGGGGCACTTCGGCATTCGGCGTGGAGAAAACGGAAAAATGTTCCGGGTGCTGGTCGTCGAGCAGGTTCTGCCCGACCAAGGCGACCTCGAAGTCCGGGTGCGGACGGTAAGCGAGGCGGACGTCGGCCGTCAGGTAGGCCGGGACGTTGGGCACCTGGTCCACGTAGCGGAACTGGATGTCGAGATTGGTCTTGTCGTTGAGGTCGTGGGACGAGCGCAGCACCACCTGGTGGTTCGGGAATTCGCGGGCGATCGAACTCGCGTCCGCTCCGCGGCGGCCCTCGAAGTGGCCCAGCAGCAGCGAGTAAGAGGTGATCAGCCGCCAGCTTTCCGAAGGATGCAGCGTCAGGCTGATCTCGCCGCCGTAGGTCTCTCCGCGGATCAAGTTGTCCATCGGCATCACAAGATAGGGAAAAGGAGCTGCGGGAATCGTCCCCGTCGGATTGCCCTGGCCGATCACGTCGGAGTAGTCGTTGTAGAACGCCGCGATGTCGAGGGTGGCCCACTGTGTGGGGCGGGTGCGGTAGCCCAGCTCGTAAGCCCACAGAATTTCGGAATCCACGCCATTTCCCGCGCCCAGCACGAGGGGCAGCACGCCCCCCGTGGGCGGTCCGGCGACGTAGCCGAGCGCGCGCCCGCCTTCGATCGCGGACGGTGTGCGCACGGCGCGCGAGACGGCGGCCCAGAAGGTGTGGTCCGGGGTGGGCGTGTACAGGGCGCGGAGGCTCGGCTGCAATTCGAAGCCGGTGTAGTCGTTGTGCTCGAGCTTCAGGCCGGAAATGAGCCGGAAACGCTCCGGCACCATTTCGAACTCGTCCTGCACGAACGCGCTGAAAAGATTCAGGTCGAAACTGCGGTCGAACACCGGCACGCCCGGATTCGTCTGCCGCAGCTCGTGCAGGAGCCGGCGGTAGCCCACGCCCCACATCAAGTCGTGGCCGCCGCCGAGGGAAAAGGAATGCTGTGCGCCGAGATCGAAGGTATCGACCACGCCGTACGCGCGCATTGCGTCGTCGCGGTAGGCGCGGTCGTAGAACGCCTGGACTTCCACGGAGGAACCGCCCGCGAAGTCGCGTGTCCAGCGGACGATCGAGTTGGCGTTGTAGGCGGTTTCCGTTCCGTCGTCGGTGTCGATGCCGGTGAAGTCCGCCTGCCAGGTCAGGTGCGTGTCCGCGCCGCGGTAGCTGTCGAGCCGGAAGCCGCCGTGCAGGGTTTCCCACGCGTCTCCTGCCGAGCGGCCGCCCGGAAGCAAAAAGTCGTCCTCGAGCCGGTAGTTGCCGAAGACACGGTAATACGTTTCTCCTTCGCCGATCCGCCCCCCGTAGCGGAACCCGCCGAGGGCTTCGTGGACGTTTCCACCGCCGCCATAGACGAATCCGCCCTGCGTTTCCCGGGCGCTGCGGCTGACCACGCTGATCACGCCGTTCACCGCATTCGCGCCCCACACGGAGGCTCCCGGGCCGCGGATCACTTCGATGCGGTCGACATCCTCGAGCATCGGTTGCTGGACGTCCCAGAACACCCCGGCGAAGACCGGATTGTAAACCGGTCGGCCGTCGATCTGGACCAGCATCTTGTTCGAATAGAGCATGTTGAACCCGCGCGCCGAGATGGCGGTCTGGCCGGAATTCATCGCGCCGACGTAGAGGCCCGGGACGAGCCGCAGGGCGTCCACCAGCGAGGTGGCTCCCGAGCGCTCGATCTCCTCGCCGGTCAAGACGGTGATCGCCGCCGGTGTGTCCATCCACCGCGCCTCGCGCCGTGAGACGCTGGTGACGGATTCGTTGAGCAATTGCTCGATGCTCAGCTCCGCCAGCGATCGGGCCATCGCGGGCGACGGATGCTCGGCCATGGCGGCCGGGGCGAAAATCAGCCCGGCGGCCAGAAGGTGGCACGTCGGGCTGGCGACGCGCGGCCGCGGCGGACGGGTGGCGCTGCAAGCGCCGGAGGGGGCGTTCATGGCGGGGAGGGGGATGATCGCGCCACGGGAGATCGCCGGCGCCCGGCGCGCGGCGCGCGGGGGCGCGGCACGGCGGATGGGGGAGTGCGTCGGGATTTTCATGCTCTCGCGGCGAAGTCGGTCGGTGCTTTCCGGTAACAGGCTGCGGGAGAGACATGGAGCTGCCTGAACCGGTTGATGCTTAAGTCCACTCAACTGTTAACCGCAAGCTCTATTTCGGCAGTTGGAACTATTGCGGAGTTCCGCTTCCCCGCGCAGTTCGGCGAATCCGCAGAAAATCTTCGAGCCTTCCGGCGGCAGCGCCGGCAGCGCCTCGTCGCTATGGAGGTGGCTGCGGCAGATGGCGTCGAATTCGTCGGGTGTGGCTGCCCGGCGGATCTCGTGCTCGAAGTTTCCCAAGCCATGGCTGATGTAAACGAGCGTGCGTTTCATCCGCTGGACATGGGAGCGCGGCTCGAATCGCTTGGTCTCGCGCGCGAGTTCCTCGTAAAGCTCGCGGACATAGGCGAGCAGATCGCGGCGCGTCGGGCGTACGACCGGGCGGCCGGCGAAATGGTCGCGGAGCTGGCGGAAAATCCACGGGTTGCGGATCGCGCCACGGCCGATCATCAAGCCGCGGGCAGCGGTCAGTGCGAGCCAGGCCCGCGCCGTTTCCACATCCACCACGCTGCCGTTCGCGATGACCGGGCACGGCATTTCCGAGACCGCGCGGGCCACGCACCCGGCGTGCACCGGCGTGCGGTAGCCGTCCGCCACCGTCCGGCCGTGGATGGTGAGTCCGTCGATGGCGTGGGAGCGGAAGATTTCCAACAGCCGGCAAAACTCCTCCGGCGTCTGGAATCCGACGCGGGTCTTCACCGTGAAGCGCCCGGGAATGGCGGCGCGCAGCTCGCCGATCAGCCGGTCCACCGTGTCCGGCGAGCGCAGCAGTCCGCCGCCGGCGTCCTTGCGGCACACGATCGGCGCGGGGCAGCCGAGGTTCAGGTCGATCCCGACGATCGGATGTTCCGCCAGCTCGCGGGCGGTGCGGATCAGGTTCGGCAAGTCCCGGCCGATCATCTGCGCGAACACCGGCCGGCCGGTTTCATTCTCGTCGATCGAGCGCAAGATATACCGGTCCAGCCGCGAATCCGGGTGCACGCGGAAGTATTCCGTGACGAACCAATCCGGTGCCCAGCGGCGGGACAGCACGCGCATGAAGGGCAGGTCGGTGACGTCCTGCATCGGCGCCAGCACCAAGGCCGGCCGGTCGGGAGGGATGAAGTCGCGCATGCGGAAAAACGGGTGGAACGCGGCGGGTGCCGGCGCGCGCCGCTGTAGGGGAATTGCATTGACATTCAAGGTCAGCCCGCAATCGTCGGGCAATCTGAATCCCCACAAAGGAGGCATTGGTGGACAACGCGTTGTTGCATACGGAGAAAATCTTGGCGGACCGGAAGACGTTTTTCCTCGATCTGAAGGAAAACGCCCGGGGAATGGTGGTGAAGATCACCGAAGATGTGGGTGGCAACCGGGACACCATCATGGTGCCCGCCGAAATCCTCGGGGATTTCATTGCCGCCCTCACCGATATCAAGGCGACCGCCGACGAGCGGGCCTGAGCGGCGCCGGCCGGCGGTGCGTGATTCACCTTGATGATGCCTCGTCCGCTGGGGCACGGTGGCCGCACGAAACGGCCCATGTCAGCTCCTCCGTCCGTCAATGTCGCGCGCCTGACTTATCTGCTCGCGTGCCTCGCGGCCGGATACGCGGTGGTTCTCGGCACCGCGGGCACCGAGGCGGAAATCCCGCTTTGGGCGGGCGTGGTTGGCGGCCTGGCGCTGGCCGGCTTTTTCATTTTCATCGAGACCCTCCTCAAGGGCTTCACCCTGCGCGGCTTTTCCACCGCCACCTTCGGCCTCGGCGTCGGGCTGTTCTGCGCCTGGCTGATCACCCGGCTCGAGCTGGCGACGCTCTTCGAGCTGGCCTTCAGCGATCCGCTTGCCGCTGGCCAGGTGGATGCCGCCGTGCTCCGCTCGCTGCGGATCGCGCTGGAGTTTTCCATCTACGCCAGCCTTGGTTTCCTCGGCGCGGTGCTCGCCCTGCGCAGCAACCGGGATGACTTCGCCTTCATCATCCCCTACGTCCGCTTCCGCCAGGACGCCGCGTCCGGCCAGCCGATCGTGCTGGATCCGGAGGCCGTGATCGACGGACGCGTGCCCGGCATCCTGCGCGCTGGCTTCCTCCACGGCCGGCTGATCGTCCCGCGCTTCGTGCTCGAGGAACTCCAGGTGATGGCGAATTCACCGTCGAACGCCACCCGCCAACGCGGCCAACGCGGCCTTGACTGCCTCGAGCGGATGCAAAAGGCCGCGGAAATCCAAGTGTCCATCCACGACGCCCGCGGCTTGGCCGAGGAGGAAACGCTCGCCATGCGCCTGCTCGAGACGGCCCGCCTGCTCGGCGCACGCCTGATGAGCGTGGACGACAACCTGACGAAGATCGCCAAACTCCAGGGCGTGGACGTTCTCAGCATCCACGAACTCGACGAGGCGCTCCGCCCCGCCGTCGCCGTCGGCGAGCGTGTCCGCATTGCCCTGGTCCGCGGCGGCAAGGAGGAACACCAAGCCGTCGGCTACCTGCCGGACGGCACCATGATCGTCGTCAACCACGCCGCCGCGAAGATCGGCAGCACCGTGGATGTCATGGTCATCAGCACCCTGCAAACCAGCGGCGGCACCATGGTCTTCGCCGAGCTGCATCAGGCGGGCTGACTGCCGCGCATCAGCTCCCCCGGCGGCGTCCACGGGAGGTCGTGCGCCTCGGCCACGGGGCGGCAGGTCAATTTCCCGCCCAGCGTGTTGATGCCGCCGAGCAGTTCCGGTCGTGCGTCGCAGGCCGCGGCCAGGCCCTTGTCTGCGATGAGCGTGGTCCACGGATGCGTCACGTTGTTGAGCGCCTGCGTGGCGGTGCGCGAGTAGGCGCCGGGCATGTTCGCCACGCAGTAGTGGAGCACGCCTTCCTCGGTGAAGGTCGGATCGTCATGGGTCGTCGGCCGCGTGGTCACCGCGCAGCCGCCTTGGTCCACGGCGATGTCCACGAACACGCTGCCTTGGGGCATCATCCGCAACATCTCGCGCGTGATCAGCTTTGGCGCCTTTGCCCCCGGCACCAGCACCGCGCCGATCACGAGATCCACCCGCGGCAAAAGTTCGGAAAGATTCGCCTCGTTCGAGTAAACCGTGTGCGCCCCGGCCATGGTGATGTCCAGGAAACGCATCCGCTCGAAGTCCACCTCGAGGATCGTCACGTCCGCGCCGATGCCGGTGGCCACGCGCGCCGCGTTCACGCCCGCCGTGCCGCCGCCGAGCACCACCACGCGCCCCGGGGCCACGCCCGGTACGCCGCCGAGCAGGCAGCCGCGTCCACCGCGGTGCTTGCCGAGGTGATAGGAGCCGACGATGGCCGACATTCGTCCGGCGATCTCGCTCATCGGCTCGAGCAGGGGTAGCCGGCGATTCACCTCGATCGTTTCGTAAGCGATGGCCGTCGCGCCGCTGGCCGTGAGCGATTCCGTCAGCCCGCGGTTCGCCGCGAGGTGGAGATAGGTGAACAGCAACTGCCCCGGGCGCAACATCGCCACCTCGGACGCCTGCGGTTCCTTGACCTTCACGACCAGCTCCGCCCGCTCGAAAATCTCCGCCGCCGCCGCCACGATCTCCGCGCCCGCCGCTTCGTATTGCGCGTCCGGGTAGCTCGCCCCTTCGCCCGCGCCGCGCTCCACCAGCACCCGGTGGCCGCGCTTCACCAACTCCGCCACCGATCCCGGGATCATGCTCACCCGGTTCTCCTGCGCCTTGATTTCCTTCGGAACGCCGATCTCCATGCGCGCGAACCTACCCGCGCCCGCGCCGGCTCTCAAGGAGCGCGGACATCCCGCGGCCGTTTCCCGCAAACCGGCCGAAAATTCCAATCCGTGGACTGCGGCAGGCAGAACGCGTTCCATGGGGGTGCCCTTCAGCCGGTTCCGTTGCTCGCTCGGACCAGCGGCGGGCGGCGGGAGTCATGCGCGCGGTGAGGATGCGGGAAAGTCTTCGGGTGCCATAGCCTTGCCGAAGGGGTCTTGCGCCTTTGTCAGGGTGCGCTCGATCAGCTGCCCGAGCCAGACATAGAATGTGACCTCGAGGCCGACGGTGAGCAAGAGGAGGGCCGGATCGAAGGCGGCGCGGCCGCCGCTGATGGCGGCAAGGGCCAGGACAACGGCGGTCAGAGGGATCGCAAAGAGAAGGAGGCGGATGCCGACGACCCAGCCGAGGGAGAAATACTTGGCAAGGAAGCCGTCACCGAAGGTGTCGCCGTTCCGCTTCCTCAGATGGAGGATGCCGAAGAGGGTGATGACCGCGGTCGAAAGGGCCTGGAGAACGTCCCAGCCATCATCGGCGGAGCTGGCGGGATAGATCGCGATCAGCGCCGCCAGGATCATCGTCGCGAGGAAGTAAGGACCGACCTCGGCTTCGTCGAACCTCCGGGCCCGGAAATCCTCGATGAGTGGATCGGGGTTGAGGAATTGCATGAGTTTTCTTTGGCCGCGAGGACGCCAAGGAATCACCCTCGGGAGCATCAACCACAAGCTCAAGTTCGAACGAAGAAGGCCGCGCAGCTTATACACGGCCCATCTCTCCGCGACCTCCCGCGCCTCCGCGTTCCGCATCCATCCACCTCGCTTTCCTTGGCGGTTCCACTTGCTCCCTCATCCCTTTTGCCATCTTTCAATGGCAAGGCGGATGCCGGCGGCTTTGTGGAGAGTTTCCTCGTATTCCTTTTCCGGATCGGAATCCGCGACGATGCCGGCGCCGACATGATAAGTGAGGCGACCGCCCTGGCGGACGAGGGTGCGGATGGCGATGTTGAAAGTGCTTTCGCCGTTGCGGCCCAGCCAGCCGATCGCGCCGCAGTAGATGCCTCGTGACCGCCCTTCGAGCTGGCGGATGATTTCCATGGCCCGGCGCTTCGGCGCGCCGGTGATGCTGCCGCCGGGAAAGCAGGCGGCAAGGGCATCCACGGCGTGAACGTCCGGCCGCAGCGTGCCGGTGATCGTGGAAACGAGGTGGTGGACCTGTGCGAGCGTCTCGAGCCGCAGCATTTCGGCGACGGCGACGCTCCCGAACTCGCAGACTTGCCCGAGGTCGTTGCGCAGGAGGTCGGTGATCATGACCAGCTCGGCGATCTCCTTCGGCGAGGTCTGGAGTTCGTAGGCGGAGCGGAGGTCGTCGTCCGGATCCGCGAAGCGCGGGCGGGTGCCCTTGATCGGGCGGGTCTCGATGCCGCGGCCGGAGATCCGGAGGAAGGATTCGGGCGAGGAACTGAGCACTTCGAGGCCGTCGAGCGCGAGGTAGGCGGCCATCGGGGCGGGCGACGTTTCGCGCAGCGCCTCGTAGAGCGGAAAAAGCGGCCCGCCGGAGACTTCCGCGAGGAATGCTTGCGAAAGATTCACCTGATAGATGTCGCCCGCGGCGATCCATTCCTTGATGCGCGCGACGCCGTCAAGAAAGGTCGCGCGGTCGCTCCCCGGCCGGAAATTTCCGACGCGGACCGGAGCGTCGTCGGTGCCGGCGAAAAGTTCCCGCGAAAGGCCGCCGGTTTCCCACCAGCGGCCGTCGTCGTGGCAGTGGACGAGCATCTCCGGGTAGTCGCCGAAAACGAAGCCGCCCTCGTAATCGACCCAGCCGCAAAGGCCGCCGAGCGGAATGCCGAGGTCGCCGGTGTCGTGGGTGCCGGCGAGCGCGTCGCGCAGAACGGCGCGGTGGGCCGGCGAGTGGATCGAGCCGCGCAGGACGCGCAGCGGGCGTGCGGCGATCACCGAGATGGGCCGCCCGGCGGCGTGGGGCAGGTTGCCGGCGGTGTCGAAGAACACGAAGCCCGGGAGATGGCGCAGCCGGCGCGCGGCCTCCGGCGCGGAGAGGCCGTCGAGCCATTCCGCGCGCGCCGCCGGTCGCGTCCGGGATTCCGCCATCGCGCCGCAAGCAACTCCGCCTCGCGCGCCGTGACAAGCGCGAAGGTGAAGGCGGGACTATGGGAAGGGTTCGCCGCCAAGCCGCCAAGGTCGCGAAGTGGGTGCCTGAGTCGAGCGAACTCCTCTTGTTTGGAATTCGATGCCTGAACATCGATGCTTCACTCCAGCGGCGTGTACCACGGCTTCGCCACGACGCGGAAGAGCTTCCGCTGCTCGTCCACCGGCGTGCTGAAGACGTTGGTGCCCGTGCCGCGGAGGTCGGTCTGGCCGGTCACGTCCTCCCAAGTGAGCGCCGGCAATTTCAGCTTCTGGATATCGAAGGCGTTGCCCGGCTCGAAATCGAAGGCGAGGCGGAACTGGCCGTCTGTCACGGAGACATCGGTCGCCGGCGCCTCGACCGTCGGTTCGAGCAGCACGTCGTCGATGGCCGCGATGGCATCGAAGGTCGTGCCGAGGCGCGGGAAGAACCGGAAGCCGACCTCTTCGACCGTGGCCAGCAGGTCCTCGGTCACGGCGACTTCCACGAAGTCATCGCCATCCAAGTAGTACCAGGATTCGTCAAAGCCGAAGCGCAGGCTCCACCAACCGGCTTCGTCGAAATCGTCGGCGTAGTAGGGCGTGCTGTAGTAGTAGCGCTCGCCCGCCGGTCCGTTCGCATAGATCGCGCAATCGATGAAGTCGAACTCCTCGGGATCGTCGATGTAGGCGTCGCACCACACCGCCTGGATGCCGGCCGCCGCATAGTCGCCGACGAGCGGCCCGCTGCCCGGTTGGTCGCCGGCGAAGAACCACAGCGGCTCGTCGCCGAGATGAAAGAAGTAGGCGTATTCGCCCTCCTGGTCCCACTCCGGGATGTAGAACTCGTCTTCGGCGTAATCATAAACCGTCCAGACCTCCGTCCGCTCCTCGGCGTCAAAAAGTTCCCAAGCTCCGGGAATGGCGGCGGTGGCGGGAATGGCGGCGGCGAGGCCGGCGGCGGCGACAATGGAGAACGGGCGCATGACGGACGGTCCGACGCATTTCACGGGATTTCCATTCGGAATCCTTGGTCCGGGGTTCCGGGCGGCGGGTGTGCATCTTCCGCTTGCCAGGCTTCTTCTTTGCATGGCAAAGCGGTGCATGACCAGTCGCGAGGAAGCCGTCGAGCAATTGCGAGTGATCCGTTCGATGATGGAGCGGGCCACGATTTTCCGGGCCTTGTCGGGTGAGACGGCACTGGTGGGCGGGGCGGCGGCACTCGCCGCGGCCTGGCTTTCGGATGGCGAGCGCGGCTGGAGCTGGGCGATGTGGTGGATCGGCGGGCTGCTGCTGGTGATCGCCTTCAACGTTTTCCAAATCCTGCGGGTCGGCGCGCAACACCAGCGGCCGTTCTGGAGTTCCGGCCTGCGACTGGCGCTGCGGGGGGCGCTGCCATCGATCGTCGCCGGCGGCTTTCTCGGCCTGCTCTACGTCCGTTCGGGCGCTCCCGCTTCGGAGAAGCTGGCCGCCTGCCTGTGGATCCTCCACTACGGCATCGCCCTGCTCGCGATCCGCGAATTCGCGCCAAAATCCATGGTCTGGCTCGGCTGGGCCTTCGTCGTCTTCGGCGTCGGAGCCCTCGCCGGCGCCGCCCAAGTCGTCGACGTCCTCTACACCTGGATGGCGCGGCTCGATGCTTCGGATCTCATGGCGGTGGCCTTCGGCGGCTTCCACTTGATTTACGGGGCCGCCATCGTCACGACCCGCACGGAAGAAGTCTCCGCATGATCGATTTCTCCCAGCTCGACAAGACGATCCACGAGAAGGGGCGGCTCTCGATCATGACACTGCTCGCTTCCCGCGCGGAACCGTGGGCCTTCCAGGACCTCAAGAGCCAGCTCGACATGTCCGACGGCAATCTCATCACCCACCTCCGCACGCTCGAAAAAGCGGACTTCATCGGCGGCGAGAAGCTCACCGGCGACGGCCGCCCGCAAACCCGCTACGCCTTGACTCCCGCCGGCCGCAAGGCCTTCGTCGCATACCTCGAGGTGCTGGAGAAGATCCTCGATCTCGGGAAATGAGGGACGGCTCCCGTTCCGGGCCGCGCGGACTGAAGTCCGCGCTCCAGCGGCAAAAATCCGCTTGCCCTGTTAGGGCTTTGTGATACAAAGCGAAATCGCTCCCGGTTCGGCCGGGATTTTTTAGGAACTGGAACTTTGTCTAACAAAGCATGAACGCGACGATCGATCGGAAACAGGAAACGGTGGCGGGCTCGCGCGTCGAGCTGCGCTTGGCTTCGGTCTGGGGGATGGATTCGGACGCGCGGGCGGCGGTTCGGACGCTTGCGGAGCTGGCGGCGGGCGGATCGGTGGGCGTCGTCGGGCGGTTCATGCCGGACGGCGGCATCTCGGAGCGGCTGCGCGGGATGGGGGTGGCCGAAGAGGTGGAGGAGGCGGACTTCTTCCGGTTCGCCAAAATCGTGATCCCGTATGGAGGCGTGGCGGCGGGGCTGCGGAAGCAATGGGAGGAAAAGGGTCTGCCGCTGGTGGATCTGAGCGCGCCGCAGGTCCGGCGGGCGCAAGTGGCGCTCGGCCTGCTGCGGATGGAGGGCGCGCAGCCGCTGGTGATCGGGCGTCACGATGATCCCGAGACGCGGGCCATCGCCGGCGGAAAGGGCGGCTCACGAGTCCTGCAGGACACCACGGACACCGCGCGGCTCGGTTTCTCCCCGGCCTTCGGGGTGGTGTGCCAGACCACGATCTCCCCGCGGCGCGTGCAGTGGCTCGTCCAGCAACTCCGGCTGCGGTGGCGGGATGCGCGGGTGACATTTCTCGACACCCTCGCGCCTTCGATGACGGCGCGGATCAAGGCGATGGAGGATTTCCTGGTGTGGTGCGACAGCGTGGTCGTGGTGGGGGACGCCGGAGAGGCATCGTGCGAGGCGCTGGTGGAAACCGCGCTGCGCCGGGGCAAGCCGGCCTTCGCCGCGGCCACGCCCGCGGACCTCGCGCGGCTGGACCTGGCGGGCATCCGGCGGATCGCGCTCACGGCCGGCGCATTCGCCACGGATGCCGCGGTGCGCCGCGTGGCCACCGCCCTGCTCCGGCGCTGATTGCCGGGCCTGCAAAAATCGGGCGGCCCGCACCGTAACCGCCGGCCGCCCCGGGAGTTTCTACTTGGCCGGGCAAAACCCGCTACGCTTCACTCCGGACCATGCGCGCCATCCCGTTTTCCCTGTTGCTTTTCGTTTCTCCCGCGGTTCTTCACGCCCAGGAACTCACCGCGGCGGACCGCGAGGCGCTGATCGAGAAGCTTGAAGCCGTGCGGGAAAACGTCGGCCAGAAGGTCGAGTCGAATTTCAGCACCGCCATGAACGCCTACCGCTCCGCGATGAAGAGCGACTCGGCCGCGCTCGAGCTTTTCCTCAAATGCGCGGAGAAGGTGGATTACTCGGACCTCGAACGCTCCACCACCGACTTCCGGGAGTGGCGCCGCCGCGAGAACGAACGACTCTCGAATCCCGCCTTCGCCCGTGCCCTCCGCCATCAACTGCGCTGGCTCGTGCTCACGCTCCAGGCCGGCTCGAAGGGCGCGAACCGCGACGCGCTTGCCGTGGAGGCGCATGAAATCGTGGACGCCATCTTCAAGCAGGCTGCGGAGATCAGCGGGCAGCACGAGACGCTCGGCGAACCGGTGACCGAGACGGTGTTCGTCCGCGCCTACAACATCGGCGGCCTCAACATCGAGGATTGGCCGCTTTCGCCCATCAAAGTCAGCGGGCGCGGCCGGGACGCGAGCCCGGACCTCTCCGAAGTGTACGACAAGCTCTTGCTCCCGCCCCTCCGCCAGCCCGACCGCCTGAAGACGCTGCGCTCCGTTTGGGACAAGCGGATCGAACACGAAGGCATCGCGCAGCAGTTTTTCCTGGGTGAAGGTCGCCGTCAGGAACGCGGGGCGGAGACGTCACCCGCCTACTTGCGTTTTCTCTCCGAGCGCCGTCCGCAGCTCGAGTGGGAGCGCGAGGTGGATCTGTTCCGCGCCGGCGACCAACGCGCGGCCGCCATGCGGATGCTGGACTTGATCGAGAAGCACGCCGGCACCCCGAAATCCCGCGAGTGGGCGGACCAGTTCAAGGCGCTGCTCAGTCCCCCCGCCCCCACCGGCACCGCGAAGAATTGACGGAGCGGCGTCTCTTGGAACGCCCGGCATGCGCGTCGCTGGTGTGGCGGCTTCGAACTGCACGGGAGTTTATACTTGGCCCGAAAAAGTTCATTTGAGAGATATCCGATCATGCGCGCATCCTCCCTTTTCCTGATCTTCGCCGCTCTGACCGTCCCGGTGGCGGGCGATCCGATCAAAGCGACAGACCGCGAGCTGCTCCTCGAAAAGCTCGACGAGTTACAGAGCCAGGCGGAGACACGGGTTGACGCGCGCTTCCGGCTGGCCGTTGCCGCTTTCCGAGAGGCCATGACCAGCGACGAGAAGGCGGAGGATCTCTACATGAAGTGCCTGGAAAAGGTCGAATTCGTCGACGAAAAGCGCAAATCCCAGGATTTCAGGGATTTCCGGAGGCGTCGTGCGGAAGAGGCGAAGCAGGGACGGTTTGATCCCGCCGGGTTCCGCCGGGCCTTGCGTCATCAGCTCCGGTGGCTCGCACTCACGCTCGAAGCCGATTCTTCGAACGCCAACCGCCAGACATTGATCCCGCGCGCGCAGAAGATTGTCGCGGATCTGTTCGCGGACGCCAAACAACTGGAAGGCCAGGAGAACGTGCTCAGGACGCCGGTCACCGCGACCGTCTTCGCCCAAGCCTACGACATCGGGAAGGTCCAGGTGCAGGACTGGCCGCTCTCTCCCGTGGATCTCGAGGGAATTTACGACCAAGTGCTGCTGCCGCCCCACCGCAATCCCGCGGGGCTCGCCCAGCTCCGGGCCGGTTGGCTCAAGCGGATCGAACAGGAAGGCGCGATCCGCGAACATTGGGCTCGGTACGCGCGGCGGATCGAGCGCGAGAGGGCACGGCAGGAGCAGCGTTACGAAGTCCGTCACGACGGCACCGGATCGCAGGTGAACGAAACGAAAATCGGCATGAAGGAGAACATGCGTCCGCCGGAGTTCCTCAAGTTTCTGGAAGAAGAAGTGCCCGAGCTGCAGTGGCAGATGGAGGTGGACCTGTTCAAAGCCGGCGATCAGGCCGGTGCCTCGATGCGCTTGCTGTCGCACATCGAGAAGCACCTCACGCATGCTTCAGTGAGAGAATGGACGGACGAACTCCGGAGCTTGCTGAAAAGCACGGAAGCCGCACCGGCCCGGCCGCCGGCTGAAGGGTCGGCCACCGCCCGTGCGGAGAATTGACGGAGCACCGATCTGCTGAGCCGCCGGGAGTGCGCGTCGTCCGGCGTGGCCAGTTCGAGCCGCGAACGTCGTCCGCCGCCGGGAGGCTTGGGAAACGCCTCTCCGCCGGAAAATTTCCGCGTGCCCCGCGGGGCGATCCGTGGTTTCTCTCGCGCGCCCATGACCGCCGCCGAGATCCGCCAGAGCTTCCTCGATTTCTTCCGCGAAAAGCAGCACACGATCGTCCAGTCGGCCTCGCTGATGCCGCAGTCGCCCGGGCTGCTGTTCACGAACGCGGGCATGAACCCGTTCGTGCCGTATTTCCTCGGCGTCCAGAAAGCGCCTTACGGTCCACCGCGCGCGGCGGACACGCAGAAATGCATCCGCGCCGGCGGCAAGCACAACGACCTCGAGGACGTCGGCTACGACACCTACCACCACACGTTCTTCGAGATGCTCGGGAACTGGTCGTTCGGCGACTACTTCAAGGCCGAGGCGATCCAGTGGGCGTGGGAACTCGTCGTCCAGCGCTGGGGATTTCCCGCCAGCCGGCTCTACGCCACGGTCTACGCACCGAAAGAGGGCGATCCGGGAGAATTCGATCAAGAGGCGTACGACCACTGGGCGAGGCTTTTCCAGTCCGCCGGGCTCGACCCGCAGGTCCACATCGTCCACGGCAACGTGAAGGACAATTTCTGGATGATGGGCGAGACCGGGCCCTGCGGGCCGTGCTCGGAGCTGCATTTCGACCTGACGGAAAAAGGCGACACCAAGGGCTCGCTGGTCAACGAAGGCTCGGACAAGTGCATCGAGATCTGGAACCTCGTCTTCATCCAATACAACGCGGAAGCCGACGGCAGCTTCCGCGAGCTGCCCGCGAAGCACGTCGACACCGGCATGGGCTTCGAGCGCGTCTGCTCGATGATCGAGGGCACGAAGAACTTCACGGATTTCTCCGGTCGCGTCTCGAACTACGGCACCGATGTTTTCCGGCCGATCCTCTCTCGGCTCGAGGAGCTTTCGGGAAAAAGATATGCCGATGTCTATCCGGAGCCGGAACAGGACCGCGCCGGCTACAGCGACGAGTTGAAAACGGCGATCGCCTTCCGCGTCATCGCCGACCACCTGCGGACGCTCTCGTTCTCCATCGCCGACGGCATTCTCCCCGGAAACAACGGCCGGAACTACGTCCTGCGCCGGATTTTGCGCCGCGCGGTCCGCTACGGCCGCCAGCTCGGATTCTCCGGCGAGAAGCCGTTCTTCGGCGAGTTGGTCGGCGCCCTCGTCGCGCACATGGGAGATGTTTTCCCCGAGCTGAAGTCGCGCGAGTCCAACATCCGCGCCACCCTCGAGCGTGAGGAGTCCAGCTTCAACGAGACGCTCGACCGGGGGTTGAAGCGCTTCGAGGAAGCGATGGGAGAACGGACGGATCATCTTTCCGGCGACGTCGCCTTCGAACTCTACGACACCTATGGCTTCCCGCTCGACCTCACCGAGCTGCTGTGCGCCGAGCGTGGGGTGACGGTGGACACGGTGCGCTTCGAGGAGCTGATGGAGCAACAGCGCGAGCGGGCCCGCGCGGCTCAGAAGTCCACGGTCATCCGCGCGCTGGACGTTTCCACGGACGCGGTGACGGAGTTCGTCGGCTTCGAGCTGGATGAAGTCGAAGCCACCGTGCTCGAAGTTTATCCGCAGGAGGATTCGCTTTATGTCATCACCGACAAGACACCTTTCTATTCCGAGATGGGCGGCCAGGTGGGAGATGTGGGAACGCTCCAGTGCAACGACGCGGAGCACGAAGTGAAAGGCGCGCAGCCGATCGCCAAGGCACGGGCGCACATCATCGACGCCGCCGCGGAGGTGAAGCCGGGCGACACGGTCACGCTAAAGGTCGACATCACCCGCCGCCGCCCGGTCGAAGCGCACCACACCGCGACTCACCTGCTCCACTGGGCGCTGCATGAGGTCGTTTCCGCGGACATCGCGCAGCAGGGTTCCTCGGTGGACGAGGAACGGCTGCGGTTCGACTTCAACAGCGGGCCGCTCACCGACGAGCAGCTTCGCGAGATCGAGGTGCGAGTGAACGCGGCGATCACCGCGAACGATCCGGTTTCCTGGAGCGAGGTGCCCTACGCCGAGGTGAAAGGCCGGCCGGACATCATGCAGTTCTTCGGCGACAAGTACAGCGACCCGGTCCGGGTCGTGCAGATCGGCGGAAAGCAGCACGCGCTCGACGGCTACTCGATGGAACTCTGCGGCGGCACGCACGTCCGCACCACCGGCCAAGTCGGCCTTTTCAAGATCCGCAGCGAGGGCGCGATCGCGTCCGGCGTGCGGCGCATCGAGGCCGTTTGCGGCGAGCGCACCCGCGACTGGCTGCGCGGTATCATCATCCAGAATTCCGAGGAAGCCGCCGCGCTGCAGGCCAAGCTCGTGCCGCTGAACGTCAAGCTCGCCGGCATCAGCGAGTCGCTGGTGAACGTGGGCGTGCCGCCGGTGCTCGACGCCGACACGCTCTACAAGACCGGCGATGTTACCGCGATCAACGAAGCGCTGGCGAAAGCCAAGGCAGTCTTCGACTCCGACCGCGAGTTGATCATCGAGGCCGAGAAGCGCTTCAAGAAACTGCAGGCCGCCGCCGCCGCGAGCCAAGCGGACGAGGCGCTCGCCGACCTGATCGCGAAGGGCGACCCGATCGTCGCCGATTTCGAATCCGACGCCGCGCTGCTCCAGGAGCTGCTCAACGGCCTGAAGAAGCGGAATTTCGGCGGCCCTGCGTTCGTCATCGTCGACGATGGCGAAAAACTCCACCTCGGCGCCTACTGCGGCGCGGAGGCCCAGGCGGCCGGGTTCAAAGCCGGCGACCTGCTTCGCGAGCTGGCCGCGATCGCCGGCGGCAAGGGCGGCGGGAAGCCGGACCAAGCCCGCGGCGCCGCGCCGGATCGCGAGAAGCTCGACGAGTTGAAAGCCGCCGCGGCCGATCGTTTCACCGCATAACCCGTCTGCGGGCTTCACTTGTCCGACAACTTCCGCTCCACTCCCGCGCCATGCTTCCACTGAAAGCCGCTACCGACTGCACGTTCGACCAAGTGTCGATGGGTGAAATCATGCTCCGCCTCGATCCCGGCGACGGCCGGGTCCGCACCGCGCGCCGCTTCGACGCGTGGGAAGGCGGCGGCGAATACAACGTCGCCCGCGGATTGCGCCGCTGCTTCGGCATGCGCACCGCCGTGGTCACCGCGTTCGCGGAAAATGACGTGGGCCGGCTCATCGAGGACTTCATCCTCCAAGGCGGCGTGGACACGCGCTTCGTCCAGTGGAAGG
>CBFGTW010000019.1:0-45940 GCA_965651855.1 uncultured Verrucomicrobiales bacterium | reverse complement strand
ATGACCATGCGACCAAGCCCGCCCTCGTCGCCGAGGCGGTCGAGCGTGTCGGCGAAGCGGCCGAGCGTCGGGCCGCCCGGTCCGGGCTGACTGTCGCCACCGCCACCTTGCCCGCCGGGTTTTTCCCCTTCGCCGGGGGCCGTGCCCTCGCCCGTGTCGCCGGGCTTCTCTCCAGCGCCCGGTGTTTTTCCGTCGCCTTGGCTGCCGGGCTTGCTGCCGGGGCCGCTGTTTTTCGCCAACTCTTGCTTGAGGGCCGCGGCCTGCTCGCGCGCTTGGTTGAGTTCCGCAAGCTGGCTCGCATCGAGCGCCGCCGCGGCCTCGCGCAGCTCGCGCGCCATCGCACCGAGGCGGCCGGCGGTGTTCGTGCGGAGTTCGCCGGCGTCGGCTCCAGCCGACTCGCCGCGCGCGAGTTCCTCGAGATCCTCCGCCAAGCCGGCGGCATCCACTCGCTCGCGCAGGCTGTCGAGGGTTGCCTCGGCCGGCGATTTCGGCGCTTCGGGATCCGTCTGGCGGTCCTCCGCCTGCTTCGCCAGCTCCTCGAGGATCGCGCCGGCGAGGCCGGTCGACCGCGCCGCGTCCGCCGCCGGATTTTCCGACGGCGACTCCCCGGAACCCGACGGCGCCTGTTGCTCGGAGGCGGCCTTCTCGGCGTTCTCCGCGAGCTGGCGCAGGGTTTCCGAAAGCCGCTGCAGGTCCATCGATTCGAGGAAAACCGCGAGGTCCAGCAAGTCCCGCTCGGCCTCCGCCAGCTCGGGCGCGGCCTCTTCGGGTGCATCGCCGTTGAGCGTCCGGTCCGCCGTCGCCACGGCCTTTTCGGCTTCGTCCATCAAACGCAGCGCACCTTCCGTGCGCTCGTGGTGATCGACGAGATTGGCATAAAGCTCGCCGGTGTCCGCCAGGGCGACCTCCTGCTGCCGGCGGACCGCGGAAA
Organism: uncultured Verrucomicrobiales bacterium; assembly: GCA_965651855.1. Classification (GTDB taxonomy): domain Bacteria; phylum Verrucomicrobiota; class Verrucomicrobiia; order Verrucomicrobiales; family Akkermansiaceae; genus Luteolibacter. The sequence goes on along the minus strand of CBFGTW010000019.1, from coordinate 45,009 downwards.
GCGCGTTGCCAGCGAGCGCCTCTGGCTCGATCCGGCGGGCGACGTCGCGTTCCTCGGCGGCGAGCCGGCGCGCTTCCTTGGCAAGCTCCGCCAGTGGCGGCGGCGGCTTGTCCTTCGGCTCGGACGACTTTTTCCCGCGGCCCAGGATCGTGAGCAGCTCCTTGCGCAGTTGCAGCAGGGTGGAAAGCGCGCGGTCTCCGGTGTCGAAGCCCTTGGCCAGGTTCGGCGCGACCAGATGGTCGGCGGCCTCGGCCATCTGCTCCGCGGCGGTGCCCATGAGCATGATGTCGTCCGCCGGGAGCTGGCCGTCGGCCTCCCAGGTGAGGGCGACGCGCTGGGTTTCCTCGGCCAGCTCCTGCTCCCGGTTCGCGTATTCGCCGGCCTTGGCCGCCGCTTCGGCGGTGACGGTACCGCGGTGGGATTCCTTCGCCGCGAAAACATCGGAAATGATCCGCCGCTGGCTGCCGATGATCTGGTCGAGCTTCATCAGGGCATCGCTCACCGACTCGCTGTCGGGCCCGTCATCACCGCCGCCATCGCCGCCGGCCCAGTACCAGCGCATCTGGAACTGCCGGATGTCCACGGAGCGCAGCGCGCTCACCGCCCGCGGGCCGCCGCGCGGCTTGTGGTCGAGCGCGTAGGCGTGGATGCGGACGTTGTCGGTGATGCCGAGCGGGACGACGTCGAGCATCAGCGTGGCGAGTTCGCCGGCCTGGCGCTGGTTTCTCGAATCGATCGTCGTTTCCACCACCCAGCGGCGCTCGCCGCCGGCGTCGAGGATCAGGCCGATCACGGAGATACCGAAATCGTCCGTCGCCCGGATGCGGACCGGGATCTGCGCGGTGGGAATCAGCTCGAGGTCCTTGTCTGGCTCGACGATCTCGACCCCCGGCAGCTTGTCCACCACGCCGTCGATCTCGAACCGCCACGCGTCGAGCCGCTCGCCATCGCCATGGAAGATCGCGAGTTCTCCCTGCTGGCGGCCAGCGCCGACCTCCGCCGCAGCCTCGAAGGCCGAGGTTCCGGGAATGGCGGAAAGTTCCAACGGTTCCCCGCCGCCGGCCCGCCAGGTCGCGCGGGCGGGCGGGAAATCGAACTTGAACCGCCACGTCACCGTGCTGCCCTCGACGCAGCGCACGTCTCCGCCGGGCACGGTCTCCGGTTCGAGGCCGGTGTAGTCCGGCCAAGTGATCGTGGCCTCGGCCGAGGCGAGCTTCGGGACCGGACGGTAGGGCACCGTCTTCTCCTCCACCGCCGCATCGCCGGCGAGCACCTTCACGTGGAGGTCGTGGGTTTTCCCGGTGAAAATCACGTCCCACGTCCGGCCGTCGCCGCGGCGCGTCAATTCCGCCACCTCCCAGTCGCCGTCGGGTTCCCGCACGAGCAGGCGCGGTTCGGCGTCGCGGCCCTGGATGGTGAACTCGAGCCGCGGCGGGTGCGCGTCGTCGAAGCCGGACGGCAGCGAGGCCCACTCGACCGTCGTGTAGGTGAGCGCGCGGTGCGGCTGGGCGATGCGTTTCAGCGCGTGGCGGAAATCGCCCCAGCCAACCGCGAGGAGCGCCACGACGAGCACGGCGGCGAACGCGGCGACGCGGTGTTTCTACAGCCGTTTCGCCGGCGTCAGCTCCGGCCAGCGGACTTGCATGAGCTGGCGGCCGGTCTCGCGCATCAGGCGGTCGGTGAAATAATCGGCCTCCTGTTTTCCGGAAACTTCGAGCGCGGTGCGCAGCTTCTGGCCCATTTCCGGATGCGCCGCCTCGACGGCCCGCGCGGCGTCCATCGCATCGTGGCGGCGCGCGGCTCGCAGACGTCTCGCCAGGATGAACGCGAAACCGGCCAGCAGGGCCACGACCAGTGCGATCCGCACCGGCGGCCGCCACTCGAGCCAGGTATCGGCCAGCGCGACGAGCGCGACCGCCGCGACCAGCACCGCGAGGCAGGCCGCGAGCGCGATCCCGCGCGCGTGGCGGCGGCGGGTGGCGGCCAAGGTCTCGAGCGGCTGGAGAACAGGTGACGGATTCATGTTTCCGCAGGTTGGGCTTCGGCCGGACCGGCGCGCCGGGTGGCGACGGCGCATTCAAATGTCAGCAACACGAGCAGGGCTGCCACGAGCCACGGCCACCACTCGCCTTCCTTCGGTCGCTCGGCCGCGGGACCGGCGTCCAGGTTCTCCACCGGCGGCGGTGGCGCGGCGGCATCGGGCAATCCGAAAGCGTGGCGGAACGCCGCGGGGTCCACCGCCCGGACCGGTGCCTCCGAGGCCGCGGCGGCGACCACTTCCGAGTTCCCGTCGGCACCGCCATGCCAGCCGATTTCCCGGCCTTCGCCGATGCCCGGCGCTCGGACCACGGCGCTGTGCTCGCGCGGCTCGTAGCCCGTCAACTCGTTGAACAGGCTCTTCACGAAGGGCACGAACATCGGCTCGCGCGGCAGGTCGGTCCATGCGCGGGTCAGCGGATGCGCGAGCAGCATCACGCGCCCGGCGGCGGGATCGGTGGGAACTTTCTCCAGCAGGAGCGGCCGGCCGCCTTCGAGCGTGGCGAGGGTTTTCCAGCCGTCGCCGGGCTGGATCGAGAACGCGTCCTGCCACGTCAGCAGCCGGAGGTCGCCGCCGTCCCGGCCGTCGAAGCGCGCGAGCGCCGGGTGCGTCCCGTCCCAACTCGCGAGCCGCCGCTGCTGCATCCCGCCGGTGAAGGTGACGCCGTCGGGGAAAAGCCCCTGCCCCGCGAGGAACGCGGTCGCTCCGGGTGTCCAGCGCTCGTCGATGCAGATGAACAAGCCGGCGCCGGCCGCCACGCGGGCGGCGATGGATCGCGCTTCGCTCGCGGAGATCGCCGTGGGCCCGCACAAGGCGATGGCGGAGAATTTCCCGAGGTCCACCGCGCCGGACGGAGGAGCGTGCGCGGGCGCGAACGGATCGCCGGTCGCTGCCGGCAGGCGGCCGTCCAAGCCGAATTTCACCTCCGGCCGGAATGGCGAAAGCCCATGCGCCGCGCCCGATGCGGCCAGCGCCTTCTCGAGGAAATACCCCTGCCCCTCGAAGGGCGTGCTGCCGGGCCAACCGTCGAGGACCAGCACCGGCTCGGGCTCCGCCCAACGCACGGCGAACGGCCGGCGGTCATCGGCCGGCCAGGCGTCCTTCCCCTCGAGCGAAACGAATCCACGCACTTCCTCGCGCGGCGGGCGGAAGGAAAACGACACGCGCCGCGCGCCGGCGGGCACCGTGCGTTTCACGTTCAGCCCTTCGGACGAAAGAACCACCTCGCGCTCCTTGTCCGAAAGCGTGAGCCGCGCCTCGATCTCCATCCTCCCGGTGGCGAAGGGCGTCAGCAATTCCACCGCGGTGACCGCCTCGTTGCGCGTGTCCGGCGGCTCGATCGCGACGACTTCCACCGCCACCCGCGGCGGCCAGACGCGCGGTGGGACCGGCGGCAGGTCGCTGGCCGCGAAGTGGCCGATCACCACCACCCGCGCGTGCTCGATCCCCTCGCCGCGCAAGTGGTCGAGCGCCCAGTCCAACGCCTTGGCGAAATTTCCCGGCGCGCCGGGAATGGGGCGGTAATCGTCGAGCGCGCCGAGCATCTCGACCTCGTCGGCGAAGCGGGCGAAAACGACCGCCTCGCCCGCATCCACCGCGTCAGCCGCGGCGTCGGCGGCCTTTTCCGCCATCGCCTCGGTCATGCTCCCGGAGGCATCCAGCAGGACCAGCGTCTTGTCGCGTGGGGCCTCGGTCTTCTCGCGATCGGACAGGAACGGCCGGGCGAAGACGAAGGCCAGCAGCGCCACCGCGAGCATCCGCAGCGCCAGCAGGAACGGCTCTTCGACGCGCAGGCGGAAGTTCCGCTTTTTCTCCGCGAGTTTCAGGAACCGCAGCGTGCCAATCTCGAATTTCCGGAACTTCCGCCGCTGGCTGAGATGAATCACCACCGGCACGGCGACCGCCGCCAAAGCGAAAAGAAAGGCTGGATGGAGAAGCGGCATGGCGGGCCTCGATGAGCTAGCAAGTTTGTTGACGGATGGCAAAGGAAGAGTTGCGATGCCGGAGCATCCTGATAGCCTGCGCCGCAATGCCCGGAAGGTTCACTTTCATTCGCCGGAACATGCGTCTTCACCTCGCCGGCGCGGCGGCGTTTGTCATGACATGCCTTCCTTCCCATGCCGCCGGCAGTCCGAAAATCTGGATATTCAATGGCGACCCAGGCGACGAAGCCCATCACGAGCGATACGAGAAAAACCTCACCTCCCTCCGGGAGACACTGCACCGCACTTATGCCGTGCCCGCCGCGGACCTCAGGATTTTCTACGGCCCGGAGGAAACCGGCTACCACGGCGTCTGCACCCGCGAGACGATGCTCGCGGAACTCGGGGAAGCCGCCGCGGCGACGCGCGACGGCCGGCCGGCATGGATCATCCTGCAAGGCCACGCGAACTCGATCCCCGGCGGCGCGGTTTTCAACCTCCCGGGGCCGGACGTTTCCGCGCGGGACATGGCCGGAGCGCTCGAGAAAGCGGATCCCGAAACGGCGCTGGTCATCTTCGTCACCACCGCCGCCAGCGAGCGGTTCCTCCGGCCGCTGGCCGCTCCCGGGCGGATCGTCATCACCGCGAACTCGTCCGGCGATCCGGAAAACGAGACCGACTTCCCGCTCGCGCTGGCCGCGGCCTTGGAAGCCGCCGGAACGGACGCGGACGGCGACGGCTTCGTCTCCGTCACCGAGATTTTCAAAGCCTGCCACGCCAAGATCGAATCCATGGCCGCGGAGGCCGGATACATGATCCGCGAACACGCGCAGATGGACGGCAATGGCGATGGCCGCGCCACCCGGCGCCCCGCGGCCGCGGATGCCGGGCCGGCGTCGGAAGTCGGATTGCATATCGGCGGCGGACCGGCCGGACGTTCCTTCGATTGAGCGAAATCTTACCCATAACTCCAGAGACATGTCGAACCATCCCGCCCAAAACCTGTCCGCCGCCCGCGAAGCCCTGCGGGCCGAGTTTTCGAAATGCATCGTCGGCCAGGAGGACACGGCGGAGATGTTGTTTCTCACCTTGCTCTGCGGCGGCCACGCGCTGCTGCTCGGCGTGCCCGGGGTGGGCAAGACGCTGATGAGCGCCACGCTCGCCCGCGCCCTCCACCTCGAGTTCCACCGCGTCCAGTTCACGCCGGACCTGATGCCGGCGGACATCACCGGCAGCGAGGTGCTCGAGGAGGACCCGTCGACCGGCCGCTACCGCCGCAGCGTGATGCCCGGCCCGATTTTCGCCAACGTCCTGCTGGCCGACGAAATCAACCGCACGCCGCCGAAAACCCAGGCCGCCCTGCTCCAGGCGATGCAGGAGGGCGAAGTGACGATCGGCCGCGAAACCCACAAGCTGAAGCCGCCGTTCCTGGTGCTCGCGACGCAGAACCCGATCGAAATGGAGGGCACCTACCCGCTGCCCGAGGCTCAGCTCGACCGCTTCCTGTGCTGCATCAAGGTCGGCTACCCGACGCCCGAGGAGGAACTCACGATCGCCACCACCGGCCCGGCCGGATCGCTGTCCGCGGTGAAGCCGGTGCTCGGCCCAGACGAGCTGATATCCTACCAGAACGTCGTCCGCAGCGTCCCGATCGCGAGCGACGTGGCCCGCTACGCGGTGAAGCTCGCCGTTTCCACCCGCACCGGTCAGGCCCCGGAGTCTATCGCCGGTTTCATCGAATGCGGCGCCAGCCCGCGCGCCTCGCAGGCGCTGGTCCTCGCCGCGCAAGCCCGCGCCCTTCTCCACGGCCGCGTCCACGTCGACTTCGAGGACATCCGCGCGCTCGCCCCCGCGATCCTCCGCCACCGCCTGGTCCTCAACTTCCGCGCCCGCGCCGAACGCATCGACGCCGACACCATCATCTCCCGCCTGCTGGAGGAGACGAGTGCAGAATGATGAATGATGAATGATGAGTTAAGAATGGTTCCCCGCGCTACGCGGCCACCCTTTTCCCACTGATCACTGATCACTCGGCACTTGCCACTTCTCACTTTTCACTTGCCACTTCTTCCACACCTCACGCCTTCGGCGACAAGTGGGCGCGCCCGGCGGTCACGCCTTACCTCTCTTGCCTTGGCGACCTTGGCGACTTGGCGGTGAATTCCTCTCCAGCCACCCATCACCATGACCGATCCCGAAGTTTTCCTCGCGGTTGACGATCTGGAACTCGTCGGCCGTGGTCTGGCCGAGTCCGTCTGGCACGGCCGCCATGGGGCGCTCCGCAGCGGTTCCGGCACCGAGTTCCACCGCCACCGCGGCTACCTCGCCGGCGACGATCTGCGGCGGGTGAACTGGGCGCTCTATGCCCGCCACCGGAAACTCTACACCAAGGAAAGCCGACTCGAGGCGCGCCGGCCGCTGCACCTCCTGGTGGACGCAACCGGCTCGATGGCCACCGCCCACGGACCGTGAACGAAGTTCCACTACGCCGCGCGCGTCGCCGCCGGCCTGGCATGGCTCGCGGAAAGCCAAGGCGACCCGACCGCGCTCGCCCTGCTCGAATTCGGGTTGGAAAGCGTCCACGAGCGCGGCAGCGGCCAGCGCCACTTCGCCAGCATCTGCGCCAGCCTGGCCGCCACCAGCCCCATGGGCGAAGGGGACTTCGACAAGGTCGCGGACGAGATGCCGACCTTCTGCCGGCAGACGGGATTTGTCGTCTTGATCTCGGATTTCTTCGATCGCGAAGACGAACTCCTCGGCACGCTCGCCAACCTGAAGGCCCGCGGCCATGACGTGCTGGCCCTGCATTTGCTCGATCCCGCGGAAGCGGAATTGCCGGAAAAGGGGGACTACGAGTTCGTCAATCTCGAATCCGGCGCCCGGCTCCGCACCAGCGTCGAATCGCTGCGGACGCTCCACCGCTCCACTGTCGCCCACTGGCGCGGGCGTTTGAAATCCGCCGCCCAAGCTTCCGGCATCCGCTGGACCACCGCCACCACGGCAGACCCGATCGTCCCGCTGCTGAGGTCGTGGCTGGACGCGCGCGGCATGTGATCCTATAGGGAAAGTTTGAGCCCCCCGTCTCCACCCATTCCCCACGGCCATGAACATGATGATCCGATCCTTTTTCGCGCTCCTGTTCTTCACCGCACCGCTTGCAGCGGAGATCGAGGACCCTCGCGACCACCACTATGAATTTGCCCACAAAGTTCTCGTGGAAGCGATGAGAGGTGACGACTTCCTCGCGACGCTCGAGAAGAAGAAGTCCGCCTATCTGAAAAGTCTGTGGCGCGATGCGGAGAAACGCGCCAAGGATGGCAACAAGCTTTCGTCGCGCGGGCTGGACCAGCGGGTCTTCGATCTCGGCGACGAGCGTGCGGTCGTGGTCGTGATCCTGCCGGAGCCCGAGATCACGGCCGAGGCATACATGGTCGGAGCCGAGTTCCGCGAAGGCAAGTTGGCCCGCAAGGTTTACACGCTCGAAAAAGGCTTCGACCGGCTCGTCCTCGCCGCCTGGCAAGACGGCGTCCATCTGAACTTCGGCGAGGGTCCCGAGAACGACCCGGAGAAGTTCCGCGACGCCATCATCGCCGCCAACAAGTAGGAGGCCCTTGGACTGCGTGCAGCCTGCTGCCGCTTTCAGCGCGGCCAGCCTGCTAGCGGGATGCGTGCGCGACTCCTCTCCCGCGCCTCGCCTCAACTTGTGGGCGGGACGCCCACACTCCTTGAATCACGGCGCCGCGACGCGCAGGCGGAGGAAAAGCCTGCCATCCGCGCCGGCGGGGCGGGTGAAGCGAATTGTCCGGGTTTCCCCGTCGTCGGCGATGATCGACTCCGCCCCGACCGCCGGCACCCACGGCCCGGCGAGGTCCACGGATTCGAGCACGGTGAACTCGAGGTCGGTGGCGGCGAGGGATTTCCGGTACACGATGCTGAGCAACGGCTCGGTGGGATCGACCGCCGGGAGCAAGCCGGTCTCCCGGACCTGCGGATCGCCGCCGAAGGCGCGCTCAAGCAGATTGACGATGCCGTCGCCGTCCGGGTCCGCGTCGTCCGCGGCTTCGCCGGAATTTTCCGCGGTCCCGAAATGCGTCAGCCGCCACGACTCGGCCGGGCTGTCCGGGACGGCCGGCGGCGCGCTGTAGAGGAAATCCGCGGGTGCGAGCGCGCCATCGGTGAGGCGGACGTCATCGATGTGGCCGAAGAACCGGTCGGTGTGGCCGCCGTTGTAGAGGCCGCGGGCGACGGTGAAGACGCCGGCATCCCAATCGCCGCCATCGCCGGCTCCGGTGGTCAGCGCGGGATCGGCGCTGGCGGAAATGTCGAGCGTGCCGAGCAAGGTGTAACTGGCGTCGCCGTCGGTCAGGTTTTTCCGGTAGAGCGAGAGCGTGCTGCCGTCCGAGGTGGCGGCGACCGCGTGCCATTTCCCGTCCTGCATCGTGTTCGCCGGCGAGGTGAGGTTCCAGGCACTGCCCGCGGCGTCGATGAAGAGAATCCGCAGCCCGCCCTGCGGCGTGATGGCGAAATACAGCGCGGCGAGCGCCGGATCCCCGGCGTGGGTCCCGCGGCTGTCGCGGCCGAGGAAGGTCTGGAAGCCGTTCGTGGCGTCGTCCGGACGGATAGCCGCCTCGAGCGTCCATGCACGCGGGCTCCACGTGGTGAGCGAGGTGCCGATCGCCGAAATCGCGGGGAAGTTGTTGGCGTTCTGGATGCTGAGGGTGTTCGGCGCGCCGGTCCGCGGCGTTGTGGCGGCGGGCACGAGCGGGCGGTACCAATGCCAGTTCGCCGCCCAGACGGAGAGGTGGTTGCCGCTCCCGGAGTGGTCGGTGATGGTGCCGGCGTATTGCCCGGCGGTGGCGGGCGCGTAGGGCACGTGGGTGTTCGCCGTGCCTTCCTCGAAGCTCCAGTAGGCGACGGTGCCGGAAACCGGGAGATGAAGGGTCGCGTCGGAGGTCGCACCGGATGGATCGGACACGCGCACGACGAAGGGGTTCGTCCCCGCGGCGGCACCGGTCGGCGTTCCGGAAAGCGTGCCGTCGTCCGCGACGGTGAGCCACGCCGAGCCGTGGAGCTTGGTGAAGGTCAGCGAGTCGCCATCCGGATCGCTGGCATGGCCGGCGAGCGATTGGCCGGTGTACGCCGTGCCGGTCACGGCCGGGGGCAGCTCGATCACCTTCGCGGCGAAGACCGGCGGGCGGTTCGTGCTTTCTCCCCAGAGGTTCCAGATTTCAGCGCCGCCGAGCGCGTGGTTGTAGATCCGGAAATCGTCGACGCGGCCGTTGAAAAGCGGGTCCGGATACTGGCTGCGGCCGATGTAGTTCTGCGTCGGCTGGAAGTCGCTGAGGTTCGCCGGCACGGCGAAATTCGACCCGACCGGCCGGCCATCGACGTAGAGCTTGGCGCGGTTTCCCTCAAGGACCGCGGCGAGGTGCACCCATCGCCCGGCGGCCAAGGCGGGCGCGTTCACCTGGAACTCGGAATTCACGCCATTGATGCTGTCCTTGACAGCCAGCCGCATGCCGCCGCTCCCCGAGCGCGGCGTGAGAAAGACGTTCTGGTGAATGCCGGTGCCGAAATCGAAGACGCGCTGCCAGTCGCCGCCGCCGTCCCAGTGCACCCACGTCGCCACCGTGAAATCCTTCGTCAAGGCGGCCGCCGCCGGGAGCTGGATGAAGTCGTCGTTGCCGTCCAGATCCACCGCCTGCCCGGATTTTCCCGAAACATAGGCGGGCGAGCCGGTGGCGGTGCCGTGGTTCGACTTCGCGGAGTCGAGCACGTTGCCGTTCATCGTCCAGTGCCCGAGCGTCTCCTGCGGCCGCACCCACAGCTGCCGCGGGCGACTGAACAGCGTCTCGCCCGCGCCGGTGGCAACGCAGCGGTAGCTGCCCTCGTCCGCCGCGCCGGCATCGGCGATGCGCAGCACCGGTCCGGTCGCGCCTGAAATCCGCCCGCCGTTCGCCAGCGGCACGCCGTTCTTCTGCCACTGGTAGCCGGTGGCCAGCGGTGCCTCGACCCGGAACTCGGCGGTTCCGCCGGAATGGACCAGCTCGTTCGTCGCCTCGCGGGTGAAGGCCATGATGCCCATGTCCGCCCGGATTCCCGCCATGATGCGGATGTGCCAAATCCGCTGGATGAAACCGTCCTCGTTGTCGTAGTTGAAGCCGCCGGGCCAAACCGCGTGACCGTCGCCGTGCAGTCCGTCCTGATACGTGTTGTAGGTCTCGAACTGCGCGCGGTTTCCATAAAACCCGCGCCAGACTCCGCCCGAGATCAAGTTTGCGTAAGCACCCGTGGTGCCCATGCCGAACGTGTGCGCCGCCTCATGAAAAACGACGCGTTCGTTCCGGGTGCCGCCGTAGCCCATGTAGCCGTTGTAGTTCGCCTCCGCGGTCGGGATGCCGGGGTTGTGGTAGACGTTCCAGTGCTTGTTGAACGACCCGTGCTGGTTGTAGGCCGCGGCCGCCACCGCCACCGAGTTCGCCACCTGTTGCGCCTGCGGGGACGAGGCCGGATCGAAGTGCAGCGTGTACGTGATGTCGGCGCGCAAGCACGGCACGGCGGCAAGCGCGAGCAGCACGCCAAGCGCGCGGCGGTCGGAGGTTTGCATCAGTCTGGGTTTTCGGTCTCCGCGGCCAAGCAGCCACGGCGGGTCTTCCTGGCAAGCATCACCTCCATAGCCACGCCAGCGCTTGGTGTCGCGCGACAAGATTGTGTATTTTCACGACAACGGCCGAAACGAGGGACACGCGAGGGGCGAGTTCATCCTCGTCGGCCAGAGATCGCCCGCGCGGTCTGGCTGTCGGATCACCCAGCCAGATCGCCGTCGGCGGGAGTCTGCCGGCGACAGAGTCGCCCGCGTGTCTCGTGTCCTGCTTCGTGAGCGGCTGGCTCACAGCTCCATCAGGACGGCTGGACAGCGCTCATCGCCGTGGGAACAACCCCATCAGCTGCACCGCTGGCGTCCGGATCAGAACGTGATCCCGCGCCCAGTCGGGGAGCGCTTGCCTTGGGGCGATTGCAGCTTGGCTGCGTAGTCGGAATGATTCCTCTCCAGTTGTTCTCCCGGATTTCCACAGCGAACTTGAAACCCGTCACAAGGCGCCCATGCTGGGCACACCCGCGCCGCCCGCCGCAGCGGAGCCTGAATTCCTCTTTCCTGCAATAGATGAATCCGAAGAGCGAGAGTGCATGGTGGATTGTGAGCTACACGATCGCGCTCGTGGGCGAGTCCGACGATCCACCGCGCGAACCACCCATCAAGGTGCTTCGCAACGCTACCCCGGTGAGATGCGAGCATTGGAGGGAGGCCTTCTACAAGGCTCGCCGAATCGCCTTGGATGAGATCTCTGCGCTCAACTCTGCGGACTCTTCTCAACCCGGTGGAGGCGATCCCACCTGGCAATACATGGGAATCAACCAACTCATCCCCTTGCCGAAGGATCCGAATGAAGGCGGTGCGCTGGGGAGCATTGACTGCACTTACCGGGAAAGACCGCTATGCGATATCTTCGGGGAGACCATCGATGATTGTCAGATGGAACGCAGCTTCGATGAGACAAGAGCAGGGCATCACTATCGCGCGATCGTCGATCGGAACTCGGCCGGATTCTAGCCGGAGCACGGCAACCCCACCGGCAGCACAAGGGCGACGATTTCCCGTAGCCGCAGCACTTTCCAAGAATCCAGTGGAGCAACCACACAACTACCGCCCGCCTCCTTGGAAGCTCATTCGGACGCCCCTGACACCGCAGGTGATCCTTTGGCTGGTTTCAGGCTTTGTTGCTGACTTCGGGGTTCTTCACAGGTGGATCACCTTCGTGATCTTCACCTACTGGCCCGTTGCGCTTCCGATGATGATTTTCAGACGGGAACGGCTGTCCAGGATGGATCTGGTTTTCATTCGTTGGGGATTTCCGTGCATCGCCACCGTCTACTTGACCCTCGGATTTCGCGTGAACGAATGGGTGCAAGACCTGCTCGAACCGCTCTGAGCCGAGAAAGGGCGCGGCAACCGGACCGACGCGGCCATTCGTCGCCGCCTCGGAAGTGACTGCGGTTCCTGAAGCCAGCCGCCCTCCACCACCAAAGGAAAGGCCCTGATCCGCTGGGGATCAGGGCCTTGTTGAAGTACGAGGACTGGGACTCGAACCCAGGACCAATTGGTTAAAAGCCAACTGCTCTACCAACTGAGCTATCCTCGCGTTGGTTGGCTCCCGCGGGCGGGGCGGGACGAATAGGAGCCGCTCCCGGGCTTGGCAAGCTATTTTGGCGGAAAAGTTTCGGCGAGCCAGCGGTGGAAATCGGTGAGGTCGGTGCGCGGGCGGTCGAGGAGGAAGCAGCGGATTCCAGCCGCGGCGGCGGCTCCGGCGTCGTCGCGCGAGCTGTCGCCGACGAGGCAGGCGGCGGTGGCGGCAACGCCGAACTCGTCGAGCGCGCGGACCAGCAGATGGGGCGCGGGTTTCCGGGCGCGGACGTCGGCGGAGGTCAGGATGAGGTCGAAGTGGCGGGCGAGGTCGAGCTCGTGGAGGACGCGGTGGAGGCGGCGGTCGAAGTTCGAGACGACGGCGAGCCGGTGGCCGCTGGCGGCCAGCCGGACCAGGATGGCGGGGACCTCGGGGTAGGGCTCCCAAGCGGAGCCGGCGGCGTAGTGGTCGAAGAGTTCGTGGAAGCAGTCGTCGAAGGCGGGAAAGTCGGCGCGGACTCCGGCGGCGACGGCGGTTCTCTCGACAACGGCGCGCCACCAGTGGCGCTCGGCGGCGTCGCCCTCGGCGTGGGTGGCGAAGTCGGGTTCGGGAACGGCCGCGAAGGCCTCGCGGAAGGCGGCCCGGAGGTGGGTGGCGTCGGCCTTGAGGCCGTGGCGGGAGAAGATCCGCTGGTAGACATTTTCGACCGGTTCGGCGGTACGGATGAGCGTGCCGGCGGCGTCGAAGAGGAGGCAGGGCGGTCGGTCGGGCATGGGGCGGAGCGGGCGGCGGGGCGGCCGGGAGTTTCGGCTTGCGTGTCAAGTTCTTCCGCGCTATGAGGCTCGCGCACAACTTCTGACGCGAGTAAGGAGTGGGTCCCGCACCCACTCTTTTGCGTCTCCGGACTTCACCGCGCCGAGCCAGACACCGCCCGCCATGACCAACGACATCGTCGCTCTCATCGAATACTACGAAAAGGAAAAAGGCATCGACCGCGACAAGGTCGTGGCCGCGCTCGAGTTCGCGTTCATTTCGGCCTACCGGAAGATGGTTCCCGGCGCGGAGGCGATCGAGACGATGCGCGCCGACGTGAACACGCGGAAAGGTGAGACGACGATTTACGCGGCGCTGACGGTGGTGCCGGACGAGGAGCACACGGACAAGTTCAACCAGGTGCCGCTCACGCTGGCGCGGAAGAAGAATCCGGACGCGCAACCGGGCGACATCCAGGAGTTCAACGTCACGCCGAAGGACTTCGGCCGGATCGCGGTGCAAACGGCGAAGCAGACGATGATGCAGCGCCTGCGCCAAGCCGAGAAGGAGATGATCTACGAGGAATTCAAGGACCGCGCGGGCGACATCGTCTCGGGCACGGTCCGGCGCTTCGAACGCAACGACGTGATGATCGACCTCGGAAAATTCGAGGGCATCATGCCGAACCGCGAGCGCGTCCAAGGCGAGGACTACAACATCGGCGACCGCATCCGCGCCTACGTGCTGGCGGTGGAGAACGAAGGCCGCGGGCCGGAAATCATCCTTTCCCGCAGCCACCCGAACTTCGTCCGCCGCTTGTTCGAGGCGGAGGTGAACGAAATTTCCGACCGCACCGTGGAGATCCGCGGGATCGCGCGGGAAGCCGGCTTCCGCACGAAAGTCGCCGTCTGGAGCAACGACCCGAAGGTGGATCCGGTGGGCGCCTGCGTCGGCATGCGCGGCGCGCGCGTGAAGAACATCGTCCGCGAGCTGAACAACGAGAAGGTCGACATCATCCGCTGGAGCGAGGACCCGTCCGAATTCGTGCGCGAGGCGCTCAAGCCGGCGGAGCTGCGCTCGATCACCATCGACGAGGAAAACCGCGTGGTTCACGTGACCGTGGACGAGGCGGACCTCAGCAAGGCGATCGGCCGCAAGGGCCAGAACGCCCGTCTTTCCTCGCGCTTGATGGGCTGGGACGTCCAGGTCCGGCGCGACGAGACGAAAGAAGAGCAGTTCAAGGAAAAAATCGGTGGCGCGGCCCATACGCTGGGCGAACAACTTGGAATCAGCGACGAGCTGGCCGAGAAGCTCACCGTCGCCGGCGGCTTCACTCCGGACTTGGTGGTGGACATGCCCGCGGACTATATTGCCGCGGCTCTCGAGATCTCCGAAGAGGAGGCCGAAGCCATCCTCGACCGCGCGCGCGGCCTGACCAGCCGGGCCACCGCCTCCGAAGAACCGTAAATTCAACCCCAAGACGTTATCACTTCCACCAACCCGCCCTCCCGAACCCCGCAGAACAGCCGGATGCCGAAAAACAGCGACAGCCAACCCGAGAAGCGCAAGGTCCTCGACCTGATCGAGCAGACCAACAAACCTTCGCGCCGTGAACGCCAGCGCCAGGAGGCGGAAGCCTCCCAGGTGAGCATGATCGAGACGAAGAAGAAGAACGCTCTCGATCTCTTCGCGGACGAGAAGAAGCCGAGGGTTCGCAAGACAGCGGCTTCCGGCAAGGCGATCCTGCCGAGCATCTCGAAGCTGGCGGAACAGGAGGACCCGTCGATGGTGAAAACGCCGGCCGCTCCCGCAGCGGCACCGCCCGCCGCCGTCGAACCGGTGGAAAGCGATGACGCCGGTGACGATCAGGACGATCCGAAGCTGATCGTCATCAAACCGCCGATCCTGGTCCCGGATCTCGCCGCGCGGCTCGGGTTGAAGCCTTTCGAGGTGATGAAGGACCTCATCGCCCTGAAAGTTTTCCCGGCCCCGAACCAGCCGATCGAGCCGGAGGTGGCGGCGAAGGTCTGCGAATCCCACGGCTTCCGTTTCGAGCGCGAGAAGCGCGACAAGGAGAAGGGCTTCCACAAGGTGGAGGAAGTCATCAAGGAACCCGAACTCCCGGAAAAAGAGCCGGAAAACCTGCTCAAGCTCCGCCCCCCGATCATCACGATCATGGGCCACGTCGACCACGGCAAGACGACCCTGCTCGACTACCTCCGCAAGTCCCGCATCACGGCGGGCGAGGCCGGCGGCATCACCCAGCACATCGGCGCCTACCAGATCGTCCACAACGGCCAGCCGATCACCTTTCTCGACACCCCGGGTCACGCGATCTTCTCCGACATGCGGGCTCGCGGCGCGGACATCACCGACATCATCGTCCTCGTGGTGGCCGCCAACGACGGCATCATGCCGCAGACGATCGAAGCCATCCAGCACGCGAAGAAGGCGGGCAAGACCATCATCGTCGCGATCAACAAGTGCGACCTCGCCGCGGCCAATCCGGACCGGGTGAAAACCCAGCTCGCCGAGCACGGCTTGCAAACCACCGACTACGGCGGCGACACGGAGTTCGCCGAAGTTTCGGCCCTTACCGGCCAAGGCATGGACGACCTGCTGGACCTCATGGCGCTGCAGGCCGAGGTGCTCGAGCTCAAGGCGAACCCGAAAGCGCTGGCACGGGCGGCCGTCATCGAAGCCCGCGTGGTGCCCGGCCGCGGCACCACCGCCACGGTGATCGTGGAATCCGGCACCTTGAAGATTGGCACGCCGTTCATTTGCGGCCCTTACGCCGGAAAAGTGCGCTCGCTGATCGACGACACCGGCAAGAACGTCAAAAGCGCCGTGCCCGGCATGCCGGTCGAGGTGATCGGCTTCGAGGAACTCCCGAACGTGGGCGACCACCTCACCGAGATGAAGAACGAGCGCGAGGCCAAGGCTCTCGCGTCCGAGCGACAGGAGGAACAACGCCTGCAGCGTCTCAAGCCGCAGCACCGCAACCGCATGGAGGACCTCTACTCGATGGTCCGGGACGGCGGCGGCAAGACCCAGCTCAAGATCATCCTCAAGTGCGATGTCCAGGGTTCGGTCGAGGCCATCCGCAAGGCGGTCCTCGCGATCGAGTCCGACAAGGTGGAATGCAATTTCATCACCGCGGCCGCCGGCCCGATCACCGAGTCGGACGTGCAGCTCGCATCGTCGACCGATGCGGTCGTCATCGGCTTCAACGTGAAGGTGGAGGCGAAGGCCGTGAAATCCGCCAAGTCGAGCGGCGTCGAAGTGAAGCTCTACTCGGTCGTTTACGAGCTGATCGACCAGGTGCGCGAGGCGATGCTCGGCCTGCTCGAGCCGCTCACCCGCGAGTCGGTCATCGGCCACGCCGAGGTCCGCCAGGTCTTCAAGCTTTCCCGCGGTCGCGCGGCCGGCTCGTTCGTCACCGACGGACGGATCCACCGCAAGGCCCACGCCCGCGTCATCCGCGGCGGCATCCCGGTCTTCGACGGGCGGATGTCCACGCTCCGCCGCTTCCAGGACGAGGTGGAGGAAGTGCGCCAGAACTTCGAGTGCGGCATCCGCCTCGGCGAGTTCAACGAATATCAGGAAGGCGACATCATCGAGTGCTACAAGCTCGAGAAGGTGCCGCAGACGCTTTGAAGAAAGCATCAATTCTCAAGCATCAAATTCTAAACGGAAGAGCTGTGCCGACGGCACGAGTTACGCGACCTGCGCGTCATCTCCGAATCGGAAGTTTAGAATTTGATGCTTTAACATTAGAATTTCAAACCAGTGTCCCGCCGACTTGATCGTGTCAATGAACTGCTCCGCCGTGAGATCAGCTCCATCGTGCAGAAGGATTACGAGTGGAACGGCAAGCTCGTGACCGTGAACGACGTGGAGGTCACCCAGGACCTGAAGGAAGCGAAGGTCTGGGTGGGCATCCTCGGCGGCGAAAGCGGTCCGGTGCTCGACAAGCTCAACAAGGACCACGGCGCGATCCAGACGAAGGTGATGAAGCGCGTGGTGCTCAAGTCCACGCCGGTTCTGAGCTTCCGCCACGATTCCTCGGCGATCCGCGGGGTGGATATCGTCAACTTGCTCGAAGAGGTGGAGAAGCTGCCGAAAGCGCGGCCGGAAGACGACGAGACCGGAAGCTGAGCCGGCTTGCGGGCCGGAGGCGAAACCGGCAACTTTCCGTGCATCGAGCCGGACGCCACAGCACCGCCGCCGCTGCCGCCGCCCGCCCTTCCACGCCGGCGGAACTACTATCGCCGGATCGCCCGGGCGAGGGTCCCGTGGGCGGTCGTCGTGGTGATGACGCTGATTTGGCTGGCGGGGATCCTCTACGGCCTCGTGGCCGATCCTTCCGATCCGGAAACCACCCGGGCTCTTTCCTTCCTCTACTACGACCGGACGCTGCGAGTGGCGGAGGTTTTGGAACACTCCCCGCCGCTCCTCCAGAAGGTGTTTTCCTACGAGGGCCGCGAGGCCGAACTCGACTACGCCGCACGCGGGCTTCGGCAACTGTACGCAGCGGGACACGGGAACGACCATGCTCGTTTCGCGCTCGCGGTCGTGGAGGCCGAACTCGGACGGGAGTTGCCTTCGGAGTTGCCGGCGAGCTATGACGATTATTCCGGCCTGCTCCGGGGCGGGAAGGCGGACGAGGAGGCACTGGTCGAACTCGCGATCCAACTTCGGAGCGGTGAGAGCTCCGTCTGGTCGGCCATGCTCCTGCGCCGCGCCGGGCCCGATCTTCCATTGGTCGCGCGACGGGCGCTCGCCCAATTCGAGCGGGAGAACGAGCGTCTGTTCCGGCGACTGCTGATCTCCTCGCTCCCCGGCGGCGCCGCCCTGCTCGGAGGGCTGCTCCTGCTCCCACACGCCCTGCTGTCCCTCCGCGCCAAGACCGCGTCGCCGCGTTCCTGCGGCGCTTCGCGCTACCCGGGAAGCTGGCACCCCTCACTGGTCATCGCAGTCGTGGTGGGTATGGATTTGGCCGGAGGCGCGTTCCTGGTCGCCACTTACGGGGTGACCACGGCGTTCGACCCCGGCTTCGTCGGTTATGCCTTCATCGACATCGCGTGGAGGATCCTGCCGGTGGCGGCCGCTCTGGGAATCCTGTTCCGCCATCCGCGACACGCCGGGCGGGTATTGGGATGGGACCAGCCGGTCCATTGGCCGCTGGTGCTGGGAACATTCACCCTGCTGTTCGCGGCGGAGTGGCTGCTTTGGCCCGTGGTGGAACGCTGGGTCGAGCCTGATCCCACCGGAGGTCTGGACCGCATGGGGTTCGGCTTCCCCGGATTGATCTACGGTTTGGTCGCAGCCTGCGTCGTGGCGCCGATTTGTGAAGAGGTCGTCTACCGCGGACTGTTGCTGCGGGGGCTGCAAAAGTCGATCGGCTTCGTCGGAGCGGCATTGCTCTCAAGCGGGATATTCGCCGCCGTCCACTTCTACGACTGGTACGGCACCTTGTGGGTGGGTCTCTTCGGCTTCGCGGCGGCGTGCGTTTACCGCGCGACCGGCTCGCTGCTGTCCGTGATCGTCCTCCACGCACTCTTCAACTTGTCGATCACCCTGCCGATGTGGTCACTCTATCTGAGCGGATTATAGTCCGGTATTCCGCCACGCGATCGAAAGCACGACGAAAGCCAGCGGAAGATAGAGCAAGGTGAAGAAAAACAACTTCCGCGCCGAGGTCCGCTGGCCGTCGAAGGCGAAGCGCAAGGCCAGCGCGGTCATGACCAGCGCGAGCAGCGGTCCGCCGATCGACCACACGATGTTCGCGAAGCCAAAATACGCCGGCAACAACGAGAAGGCCGCGAGCATCAGCGCGAACATCGCCGAGAGCAGGCCGCTCTTTTTTCCCGACGCGTCGCCATTCGACCACATCTTGTAGCCCGCCGATTCATACTCCTCGCGGCACAGCCAGTTGATCGCGATGAAATGCGGGAGCTGCCAGAAGAACAGCAGGCCGAAAAGAAACAGCGCGCGCCAGTCGAGCGGACCGCCCGCGCCGGCCCAGCCGATGACCGGCGGGATCGCCCCTGGGATCGCGCCGATCAGCGTGTTCACCGAGCTGAAGCGCTTGAGCGGCGTGTAGATGAACACATAGATCGCGACCGTCGCCGCCGTGAGATAGGCCGCGACGTGACCGACTTGCGCCGAAAGATGGATGATTCCGGCGGCCGAGAGCACCCAGCCGACGCCAAAGGCCACGAGCGGGTCCATCCGACGGGACGGCAGCGGCCGGTCGGCGGTGCGACGCATCCGGGCATCCAGGTCCACCTCCATGAGCTGGTTGAAAGCGGCGGAACCGAAGGCCGCGGCGGCGGTGCCAAGCAGGGTGTGGAGCAGCAGCAGCCAATCCATCCCCTGCCCTTTCGAGGCGAGCAGGAAGCCGAAGAAGGTGGTGACGAGCACGAAGAAATTCAGCCGCACCTTCATCAGGACGGTGAGGTCCTGGCGCAGTGTCGGGCGAGCGGCCGCGCCCGTTTCCGCGGCTTCCGCGGCGACGACCGGTTCGGTCTTTTTCTCTTCCTCGTGCGTTCCCATCCGAAGCGTCAGTTTTGTCGATGGTCCGGCGGTCGCCAAGCTTCTCTCAGCCCTGGAGCGCGCGCAGCGCCCCGCGGACGAGCGCCTCGGTGGCGGCCGCTGGGTCGGCGTCGAGCACCTTTCGCACCGCCTTGCGCGACTCGACCTGCTTGTAGCCGAGCGCGATCAGCGCCAGTTCGGCGTCGGCGGCCGCGGCGCTCACTTGGCCGGCGGCGGCGTCCTGCCAGGTATCGGTGACGCCCACCTTGTCCTTGAGCTCGAGGACGATGCGTTCGGCGGTCTTTTTCCCGAGACCCTTGATCCGCGAGAGTGCCGTGACGTCGCCGGCGACGACCGCCGTCTTGAAATGAGCAACCGGCATGCCGCTCAGCACTGCCATGGCGATGGCCGGGCCGATGCCGGAAACGCGGTCGATGAGCAGCAGGAACACGTCGCGCTCCCCCTCGGTGGCGAAGCCGTAGAGCGTGTGCGCCGTTTCCCGGATGTGGAGGTGCGTGCGCAAGTCCACTTCCACGCCTTCCGCCGCGTGCAGGCGGTCGAAGGTGGAAAGCGGGACGATCACCTCGTAGCCGACGCCGTGGACGTCCACGACGAGCCGGTTCGGGTAGGCCTCGATCACTTTGCCGCGCAGCCGGGCGATCATGCGCGGATGCTTGGGGGCGGGTCCCGCAGCGTCAATCCCGGAGGAACATCGGGCGTTCCGCGGCGATCGTGGTCGCGGGACCGTGGCCGGGGAAAACGCGGGTGTTCTCCGGCAGGGTCAGCAGGTGCCGGCCTATGCCGTCGAGGAGCTGCTGGTGGCTGCCGCCGGGAAGGTCCGTCCGGCCGATGCCGCTGGCGAAAAGCGTGTCGCCGGAGAAAACAATGCCGTGCTCCGGCAGGTGGAATGTCACGCTGTCCACGGCGTGGCCGGGCACGTGAGCCAGCTCGAAACGCAGGCCGCAGAGCACGAGCGGCGCGTCCATGGCCAGTGTTTCGTCCACACGGAATTCGCGCACGGCGATCGGCAGGCCCCAGTCGCGGGCGGCGGCCTCGAGCGTGAGATCCGGAGAATGGGGCGCGAAGGCGTGCATCTTCGTGCCGCCCTCCTGCAAGGCCGCCGCGTCCTCGACGTGGTCGTAGTGCTGGTGCGTGAGCAACAGGTGGTCCACGCGCACGCCGCGGTCCGCCACCCACGCGGTCACGCCGAGCGGCGCGTCGATCAGGAGATTCCCGGCCGGAGTTTCGAGCAGATAGCCGTTGGTTTGGACGAAGCCGCCGGTGAAGGAGGAGAGTTTCACGCGCGGAAGAGAACGCAAGCTGGCCGCCGCCGCAAGCGAAGCGGGTCGATGGGAAATTTCCGGCGAGCCATCCGGCGACTTTCGCGGTTCACTTCCTGTTCATGAAACCCCGCGCACATTCCGCCGTGCGGCTGCTGGCCGCGGTCCTTCTCTTCTGCGGAGCCGCGCGAGCGGAAGTCCGCGAATGGCGCACCGCCGAGGGCGATCGCACGATTCAAGCGGAGTATGTGAAATCCGACGACGGCAGCGTGACGATCCGCCGCTCGCCTGACGCGCGGATTTTCACCATCCCGCTCGAGACGCTCTCCGAGGACGACCGCGAGTGGGTAGCGAAGCAGGAAGAAGCCGCGGAGGAAGCGGCGCTGCGCGAATCGCCGGACAACGCGTTCATGAAGCTCGTGACCGGCGAATGGGAGCGCGACGAGAACCGCGACCTGAAATACCGCTTCTACGGCGGCAAGCGGCTGCGGCGGTCAGGCGAGAGCGGCCACCCGCTTTTGATCTATCTCCACGGTCGCGGCGGCGACGTGATGACGCCGGACGCGCCGTGGGACGCGAGCCGGTTCTCCGCGGAGGAAAACTATCGGAAGCGCCCGTGCTTCATCCTCGTGCCGCAGTGCCCGCCGGAGGGCTCGTGGAACGGCGGAAATGCCGACGCCGTGGTGGAACTCGTCGAGGATCTGGTGAAACACCTGCCGATCGACAAGAACCGCATCTACCTGACCGGCTTTTCGATGGGCGGCTACGGGACGTTCCACCTGCTCGCCCAGGAGCCGAAGCTGTTTGCCGCGGCGGTGCCGGTGGCCGGCGGCGGCAATCCCGGGACAGCCGGCGACTTCAAGCGCGTGCCGGTGTGGATTTTCCACGGCGCGAAGGACACCGACGTGGACGTCACCCAAAGCCGGAAAATGGCCGAAGCGCTCGAGGATGCCCGCGGGATCGTGAAATACACCGAGTATCCCGAAGACGGCCACGGCATCATCGGCAAGGTTTACAGCGATCCGGAACTGCACGAGTGGCTCTTCGCGCAGTCCCGGAAATAGCGGTCGTCACTCGGCCGGCGCCTCCTCGTCGTCCTGCGGCGCTTCCGGCCGCGCCTCCGGCGGCAGCGGGAATCCCGGCGGCAGCTGCGATACCCCGCGGCGGCGCAGCGGCGCCCGCTGGATGACTGGCGGCGCCTCCGGCACGCCGAGCGTGAACGACCAGCGGTATTCGCCCTGCGGATCGATCCGGTATTTCTCCAGCGGCAGCGCGCCCCACGAGTTCGTGCCGCCGAGGCCCATCTGGCGGTGGTCGATGTTCACGGTCACGAAGTCGCGGTCCGGCAGGTCCACTTGGTGGCGCGCCAGCTCGATGTCCTCGGCGGAGCACGGCCAGGCACCGACGGAAAGCAGCTCGTCACCGGCGTCGATCCGGAAGCCGGTGCCGCCCATCGGCTTGGTGAAGGTCGCCCAGCGGACGCCGGTGCGGTTGCCCGCTTCCTGCGGATCGGCGTAGCGGTGAAACAGGCTGCCGACGCTGCCACTGTGCACCGCGGTCCACGCGCCGGCATGACGGTCCACGTAGTTCTCATGCGGACCTTTGCCGAGCCACGTCCAGACCTGGAAATCGTTGCCGAGCCGGCACTGCATGCCGATCCGCGGGATCATCGGGACGTTTCCCCGCGGGCGGAAGGTGCAATCGATGGCCACTTCGCCGTTGCCGTTGATGCGGTATACCAGCGTGGCGGTGCTGTCGCCGGCGGGAATCGCAAGGTCAGCGGTGATAACGAGCGATCCATCGTCCTTCGTCGATTCGACGCGAGTCGCTGTCGCGCGCCGGCCGGCCGTGCGCCAGATCTTGAGGTTCTGGTCCAGTTTCGCGCCCTCGTCGTTGTTCGTCGGCGGCCGCCAGAAGTTCAGGTACAGCGGGCCGTGGAGGAGTTCCTCCTCGCCGCGCTTGTAGGAAACGAGCTGGCCGCTCGACTTATCGACGGTCACGGAAACCTCGCCCGCGGTGACCAGGATGCGGTCGTCGTTTTCCTCCATCTCCACAACGTCGGTCTCCTGCGCGGCCGGCGAGCCCGGACGCCGCCCGGTGCCGGGCACGACAAACTCGTCCCATGCGATCGGCATGCCGGCGTCGTACCAGTCGGTCTTCACCGCGAGGTCGTAGCGCACGCGGAAAATATCCTCGGAGCCTTCCTCGCTTTTCGGGAGCGCCGGCAGGTCGAGCGTGGCCGTTTCCTGCGGCGCAACCGCCGGCAGATCGAGCTGGCCTTGCGCCACTTCGCGGCCGTCGCGCAGGACCTTCCACGAGGCGCGCACGTCGTCGAGCGGCCGGAAGAAGCGTTCGTTGCGGACTTCCAGCGTCGCCTTGTCGCCTTCGATCGAAAGCGTGCTGTGGATCTCCTGATGCACCTTCTTCACCTCTTCGAACTGCGGCGAGGGATTGCCGTTCGGCATGACGATGCCGTTGAAGCAGAACGAGCGCTGGTTCGGGTGATCGTTGAAATCGCCCCCGTAGGCGAAAAACGGACGCGTGGCTTCCTTTTCCGCGGTCTTCGCGAAATCCATGGAAACCGCGGCGTCGCCGGCCGGCTCGAGCGTTTCCTTCGCCGCCAGCGCCCGGGGATACACCGCGGCCCGGCGGATCGAGCCGTCGAATTTCCGGTGGCGCTCCTCGGTGTTCAGGCCGATGCCGAGATCGTAGGCGTTGACGTTCACCGGCCCGGAGAAATCGCGCCCCGCCACTTCCTCGCCGTCGACCACCAGCGAAATACGGCTTCCGTCGTAGATCCCGGCGACCGTGTGGAACTCCGACCGCCAGCCTTCCGGCAGCGGCGCGGTGACCGCCTCCCAACTGCCGTTCGAAAAGACGAAGAACTCGAGGCGTGTGGCGTCCGGCGTGACTTTGAGCGAGTAGCCGGTGTCGCCCTTGGTGACGATCGGGTAGCCGTCGGACTCGTTGCGGTTGTTCGGATCGTCCGTCTGGCGCGGGCCGCCGACGTTGCCGCGCACTTCGGCGACCACCGTGAGCGCGCCGGTGAGGTCGAGCGCGTCCGCATCCTCGACGGTCGCCCCGCCGCCGAAGAGCCCTTCGTCGGTGGAAAGCGAGCCGAGCAGGCGCACCGTGAGCTTGTTCGCGGAGCCGTCCTCGACCGCGTCAATCGCGTGCTTCCGATGGAACAGTCCCTGGTCCTTCCAGTCCCAGATGAAACCGCCCTGGAGCAGCCGCTCGGCGCGGAAGGCCTCCCAATAGTCGGCGAGATTTCCGGACGAGTTGCCCATCGCGTGGTTGTACTCACACTGGATCATCGGCCGCTGTTCCTCCGTCGGCTTCTTTTCTTCGCGCCGGCAGAACTCGAGCATCTGTTGGATGGACGCGTACATGGGAGAAATCACGTCCACGTGCTCGCGCTCGTGCGCCTGTTCGTAGTGCACCGGCCGGGACGCGTCGCGCTCGTGGATCCAAGTAGCCGCTTCGCGGAAATTCACGCCGTCGCCCGCTTCGTTGCCGAGCGACCACATCACGATCGACGGGTGGTTCTTGTCGCGCTCGACCATATTTTTGATGCGGTCAAGGTGGGCCGGGCCCCAGGATTCGTCCTTGGCGATCGAGTTCGCGTCCGGCCCCCAGCCCATGCCGTGGGACTCGATGTTCGCTTCGTCAATGACGTAGAAGCCAAGCTCGTCGGCGAGTTCGTAGAACCTCGGGTCGTTCGGATAGTGCGAGCAACGGACGGCGTTGATGTTCGCCCGCTTCATCTGGAGCAGATCCTTCCGCATGTCCTCCTCAGTCACGTAGTGGCCCGTGTGCGGGTCGTGGTCGTGGCGGTTGACGCCTTTGAACAGGATCGGTTGGCCGTTGTGGAGGAACTGGCCGTTCTTCACCTCGTTCCGCCGGAATCCGGTCTTGCCGGCGTAGCTGGCGAGCACCTCGCCCGAGCCGTCGGTGAGCGTGACGACGTAAGGATAAAGCACCGGCGTTTCCGCGGACCAGAACGAGACGCCTTCGACGGGCGACTTCGAGAATGAAACTGAAGCCGTGCCGTTCTCCCCGACATTCACCTCGTGATCCTCGGAAACCAAGGCCTCGCCGTCGGCTCCGAGCAGCTCGAATTTCAGCGTCGCATCGGCGGCCTCGCCGTGGTTCCGCAAGTCCGCCGTGAACGACAAGGTGCCCTGCCCGTAGTCGTCGGTGAGCCCCGCCTGCACCCAATGGTCGCGTACCTCCAGCGCCGGTGGCGACCAGACGTACACGTCGCGGAAAATCCCGCTGAGCCGCCACATGTCCTGGTCCTCGAGATAGGAGCCGTCGCAGTATTGATAAACATCAACCGCCAGGACGTTGGCGCCTTCTTTCAGATATTTGGAAATCTCGAACTCCGCCGGCGTCCGCGAATCCTGCGAGTAGCCGACGCGCTCGCCGTTCACCCAGACGTACATCGCGGAATCGACGCCTTGGAACGTCAGATAAACCGGCCGGCCGTCCCACTCGGCGGGCACCTCGAAGTCGCGGCGGTAGGAGCCGATGGGATTGCGGTTCTCCTCCGGATAGCTCGTGTAGTGCGCCGGTGGCTCGCCCATCACCCGCGGCGGATCGACGGCGAAAGGGTACTCGATGTTCGTGTAAAGCGGCCGGCCGTAGCCGTGGAGCTGCCAGTTCGAGGGCACCGGGATTTCCTTCCACTCGGATACGTCGAACTCCGGCTTGAAGAAGTCAGTCGGGCGGTCCTTCGGGTGGCCGACGTAGTGGAACTTCCAGTCGCCGTTCAGCATCCGGCACCACGACGACTCCAGCCGCGGCTTGGCCAACGCCTCGTCCCGGCTCGGGAAAGGCATCGCCGTCGCGCGGGGGGCTTCCTTGTTGATCCGGAAGACGGCTTGGTTCTCCCAGTCGGGAGTCTGTGCCGACGCATGCGGAGCGGCGGCCGCGAGGGGAAACAGCAATAGGGCTTTTCTCATGGGGAAACGGTACGTGATGGAGCCAAAAATGCAGGGCTGGCCAGCGTTGGCAACCGGAATGCATTCCACGCCTCCGGCCGGAGACGGAAACACCCCACCCAAAAAAGGGAGGGGTGTCCGGAAAGCAGCGGCGGGCTTCAGCTGCCGAAACGGGCGAAAAACGCGTAGATCGAAATCACCAGCACGATCAGCACCAGACTGGCCCACTTGGCGTTCTTCCACGGCGTCATGTCGATCGGCGTGGTGTTCACCAGCGTCCACGGCGTCGGGCGCGGTGCGACGGCCGCCCATGCGATCATGAAAACCACCAGGGCGACGAAGACGAAGCCGAGGAAATGGAAGTTGTAGACGAAAATCCCGTCCACCCAAGGCCCCACCCCGGGAACGAAGTACTTCGTTCCGATCAACACCAGACCCAGAACCATCGCCCACAGGGCGGCCGGTGCCGGGACGCGCGGATGAAGCATGCCGACGACCACCACCGAGAAAATCGGGATGAAGTAAATCGCGTTCATGTCCTGCAGGTAGGCAAAAATGCTTTCCTGACCCGCCAGAAGCGGAGCGGTGACCATGCCGGCGATCGCGATGCAAACGACGAACACCTTGGCCGCCCGGACCATCTGCTGTTCCGAGCCCTTCGGATTGATCACGTGGTGGTAGAGGCCGATGCTGAAAAGCGCCGAGGTGCTGTTCAGCGCGGCGTTGAAGGAGCTCAGGATGGCCCCGACCATGACCGCCGCGAAGAAGCCGGTCAGCGGACGGGGCAGCACGTCGCGGACGAGCGTGCCGTACGCCTGGTCGTTCGCGATGCCGCGGTCGGCGAAAAGGTGGAAGGCGATGATCCCCGGAATGACGAGGTAGATGGGCCCGAGAAGCTTCAGGGCACCGGTGAGAAGGACCCCCTTCTGGCCTTCCGCCAGGCTGCTGGCGCCAAACGTGCGCTGGATGATCTGTTGGTTGGTGCACCAATAGAAAAGGTTCAGCAGCGCGACGCCGGTGAACAGGGTGCTGAAGGGGACGCTGGATTCCGACGTTCCGATCGAATTCAGTCGCTCCGGATTTGATTCCTTCAACACGCTCCATCCCTCGACGACGCCTTGGCCGTCGCTGACGGCGTTGAGGGCGAAATAGACGATGGTGAAGCCGCCGATGAGCAGGCCGACGCCATTGATGGTGTCCAGAACGGCGAGCGATTTGAGGTTCCCGAAGCGGGAATACAGGGAGCCCATGATCCCGATGAGGAACACCGTGCCCCAGAGAATGACGATATCCGGTTCCACCACGTTGCCAAAGATCGTCACCGGTTCGTCGATGCCGGTGAGGCCCTGCAAGTCGAGCATCGCCGAGAGGCCCATCGCGCCGCTGTAGAGGATGATCGGAATCAACAGGAACGCGTAAGCCGCCAGGAAAATCGAATTCGCCAGCGTCTGGGTGGACTTGTCGAATCGGTTCTCCAGGAACTGCGGCACCGTCGTGATGCCGGTTTTGAGAAAGCGCGGCAGGAAAAAGAGCGCCATCAAAACCAAGGCGATCACGGCCACCACTTCCCACGCCATCACGCTGAGGCCGTCCTTGAAGGCCGCGCCGTTGAGGCCGACCATTTGCTCGGTCGAGAGGTTGGTCAGCAACAGCGAGCCGGCGATGATCGGGAAGGTGAGTGAACGCCCGCCCAGGAAGAAGCCGTCGGACGAGCTCTTCTCGTCCCGCCGGGTGATCATGAAGGTCAGGAACGCCGCAAAGAGCGTGAACGCGAGAAACGAAAGCAGGATCATGGATTTTGTTTCGGTCGGCAGGGGTTTTTTCTAACGAAAGCTAGGGCGGATTCAATCAGGGGGCGCAACGCGGGCAAGCCCGGAATCGCCTGTGCAGGTCCGGAAAAAAAGGCCGCCGGCTTGCACCGGCGGCCTTGGAGAAATCAGCGGCTCATTCGTCCACCGAGAATTTGTGGATCATCACGTGCTTGTAGGTCTCGCCCGGGCGGAGCACCGGCGAGGGAAAGTCCGGCTTGTTCGGCGAGTCCGGGAAGCCCTCGGTCTCGAGGCACAGCGCGGTGCGGAATTCGTATGCCACGCCGTCTTTTCCGACTGCCTCGCCGTCGAGGAAATTGCCGCCGTAGAACTGGATCGCCGGCTGGTTGGTGGAAATCTCCATGACGCGGCCGGATTTCGGGTCCTTCAGACGGGCGGCGGTGCGGACACCTTCCCCGGGGTTGAGCACCCACGCGTGGTCGTAACCGCCGCCGTATTCGAGTGCCTGGAATTCCTGGTCAACGCGCGCGCCGATCTCGGTGGGCTCGGTGAAATCCATCGGCGTGCCCTCCACCGGAGCGATCTCGCCGGTCGGGATCAAGCCCGCGTCGGTCGGGAGGTAGTGGTCCGCGTTCAGCATGAGGACGTGGTCGTTGATCTTCGTCTTCGGATCGCCGGAGAGGTTCCAGTAGCTGTGGTGGACCAGGTTGACGATCGTCGGCGCGTCGGTGGTCGCCTCGGCTTCCCATTTCAACTCGTTGTCGTCGGTGAGCGTGTAGGTCACCTTCGCGGTGAGCGTGCCGGGGTAGCCTTCCTCGCCGTCTTCCGAGACGTAGGTGAACCGCACGGCGTTGTCGCCGACGACCTCACCGGACCACAGGCGCTTGTCGAAGCCCTGGACGCCGCCGTGGAGGTGGCACGGGATTCCGCCGGGCTCGTTGTTGGTGGCCAGCGTGTATTCCTGGCCGTCGAGCGTGAATTTCCCGGCCGCGATGCGGTTGCCGAAGCGACCGACGGTGGAGCCGAAGTAGGAGGTGTTGGTGAGCCAGCCTTCGAGCGTGTCGTAGCCGTGGGTGAGGTCCTCAATGTTGCCTTCCTTGTCCGGCGTTTCCATGGAAACGAGAATCGCGCCGTACTCGGTGACG
This sequence comes from uncultured Verrucomicrobiales bacterium, assembly GCA_965651855.1. GTDB lineage: Bacteria > Verrucomicrobiota > Verrucomicrobiia > Verrucomicrobiales > Akkermansiaceae > Luteolibacter. The sequence continues at coordinate 16,436 of CBFGTW010000019.1, read as the reverse complement.
CGGGCCCGCAGGCCGTTCCCGTTGGTGAGCGTGTAGATCTTCACCTCGCGACCGTCCGGCATCTTGCCGTACACTTCCTCTTTCACGCCGTTTTCGCCGTTCTCGCTCATCGTTTCAGGTGCTTGTTGGCACGCCAGAAGGCTCACGGCGACGGCCGGAGCCAGCAAATGGGTTATCTTCATTTTCGTTGCGGGTTTCGCCGCCGGGTTTCGCGGAAAGGGGCATCGATGCCAAGCCTGAAAGTGCGATCCGGGCTTACCCGCCCGAGTCCATCCACCGGTGCGGCCAGACCGGGGGTTCTTCCCGGCAGGTCGCGAGGTAGGCGTCCCAGTCCGCGAGCTTCGGCAGGTCGCGTGGCTCGCCGCGAGCGATGAGGCGGGCGCGGCGGGCTTCGGGTGCGCACCAGACGAAATGAAGCTCCGGCTTGGCTCCGAGGCGCTCCTTCAGCCGCGCCGGCCACGTCGGGTCGTCGCCCTCGCGCGTGAACGGCCCGACGATCACCACCGGCAGGCGGTCGAGGTGACTCCGGGCCAAGTCGAAGAGCGTCTCGTAAACCGCGTCGCGGAAAGCCGCCTTGTAAGCCGGCGAGTCGCGGTCGTCGGGGTCCATGCCCGCCAGCCCCAAGCCGGCGCGGATCAGCCGCTCCGCGACCTCGTCGCTGTCCAGCAGCACGGCCCCGAGCTCAGCCGCCAGCCGCCGGGCATACGTGGACTTCCCCGCCGCGGGCGGGCCGGAGACGAGATGGACTTGGCGCGCGGGCACGAGGAGGGGATGAATTTTCAATGCTCAAGCATCAAATCCTAAATGGCTCCGCGCCGCTCATGGGCTTTCTCCCTTTCGAATTTGATGCTTGAGGATTGAACATTCTCCGTAACCTCGCGGCGATCATCCGTCAGGAATCGATGTGAACGCGAAAACCTGCGACATCTGCCAAGCTCCGATCCCGCCGCACGCGCCCGGCGGGCTTTGTCCCGCGTGCGTGCTGCGTGGCGCGGAAGAGCCCCCGCCGCTGGGACGGGCCGTGCCGCCCCCGGAGGAAATCGCCGCGGCGTTCCCGAAGCTTGAGATTCTCGGCACCATCGGCCAGGGCGGGATGGGCTTCGTCTACAAGGCGCGCCAGCCGGACCTCGACCGCGTGGTGGCACTGAAAATCCTGGCGCCGGAGCTCGGCCGCGATCCCGCCTTCGCCGAGCGCTTCGCCCGCGAGGCGCGGACGCTGGCGAAGCTCCACCACCCGAACATCGTCACTGTCTTCGAGCACGGTGAGAGCGGCGGGTTTTTCTATCTGCTGATGGAGTACGTCGATGGCGTGAACCTGCGCCAGGCGATGCACGCCGGACGTTTCACGCCAGAGCAGGCATTGGCGATCGTGCCCGGCATTTGCGACGCACTTCAAGCCGCCCACGCCCAAGGCATCTGGCATCGCGACATCAAGCCGGAGAACATCCTGCTCGACCGCGAAGGGCGCGTGAAGATCGCGGACTTCGGCATCGCCCGGATCGTCGGCGACCCGCAGCGGGATTTCACTCTCACGCTCACCGGCAACGCCCTCGGCAGCGCCGCCTACATGGCGCCCGAGCAGCACGAAAAGCCCCACGACGTGGACCACCGCGCCGACATCTACAGCCTCGGCGTCGTGATCTACGAAATGCTCACAGGCGAGCTCCCCCTCGGCCGCTTCCCCCTCCCCAGCCAACGCGCCGAAGTGAACGTCCGCATCGACGAGATCGTCCTGCGGGCATTGGAGAAGGAACGCGAGCTGCGCCAGCAAAGCGCGGAAGAGGTGAAGACGGAGGTGGCTGGGGTGGATACCAGGGCAGCGCCAAATGCCGTGACATCAGATTCTGGAAAAGCGATTGGGAACATTTACGGCCATCTTTCCTTCGGGCTGTTACTCGCGAGCATTCTGGGAACCTTCGTCCTGTTGGCGCTCGTAGCACCGGGAAGCCACGGATTCGCCCTTCTGTTCGGCGCCGCTTCGATGTTGTTGTCGTTTGGCCTCGCGCTGGCGAACTGGCGTCAGCGGATTTCTCAAGTCGTGCTTTTGGTCGTCGCGCTTCTTCTTGTTGCAGCCGGCGCGTTCGCGTTCATAGCCCAACTCCGGGAGCGGAATGCCCTACTCGAAGCCCATGCTCAGCGGACCGAGGCGCGGAAGGAGCTGCTGGCCGCGGAGGCTGAAGTCAAAGGAAAGAACCCGGATGCACGAAATCGCCCGATGGCGGCGGCCACCCAGGGAGGTGACCATTTCGCATTCACCGTCCACCTCAGCGAAAAGCCCATCATCACGGTGATCACCGATTCCTTGGTGCGCCTCGGCGTCGGCAACAGCCCGGACAGCCAGTTCAACTGGAGCGCCCTGCGGATCGACGAAGATCGAGCAAGCCTCGCGGGCAACACTTACGATCTGGCCGAGGGTGCTGTATTCCATCACCTTTCGGATGGGACCTTCCGCCAAATCGAGGCGTGGCCGGAAAGCGTCCTTTCCGGAGAAAAGTTGGAAAAACTCGCGGAAAACCTGAAGCCCGCGGAAGCCATGCTCAAGCTGTTGGAGGCGGCGAGAAACGGGAACGGGCGACTCTTCCGCGAGGGGCTGTCTCGTTCGTTCGTTGAGTTATTGGAGAAAAGAGGTCTGGAACCCAACAACGTCGGTGACTTCGACGGAGTCCGATTCATCCGCGCCGACATCGTCGATAGCGAGACGGCCGAGGTGGTAGTTGAATCGAATGCTGACCCGGGGAGGAGATTCACGTTCCAAATGATCCTCGAAGACGGAAGTTGGAGACTGACGGAGCATGGACTCTGACTTCCTCCCCACCCGCTGGACGCTCGTCCTTCGCGCCCGTGGAGAGGGCGAGACAGCCCGCGCGGCTCTGTCGGATCTGTGCGCGGCCTACTATGAGCCGGTTGTCGGCTTTCTCCGTCGCGACGGCCGGAGCGAGGATGAGGCGCGTGAGGTGGCGCATGCGTTTTTCGAGCGGCTGCTGGCCGGCGGGCTGGGCGCTCCGGATCCCGGCCGCGGGCGGTTCCGCAGCTACCTGCTCGGGGCGCTGAAGCATTTTCTCTCCAAGCACCGCGCGTCCGCCTTGGCCGCGAAACGCGGTGGCGGCGAGGAGCACGTTTCGTGGGCCGAGGAAGGCGATTCCCAGCCCGGCATGCCCTTCCCCGGAGGCTGCGATGACACGCTGCATTTCGACCGCGAATGGGCGCTGGCAATCATCGGCCGCGCCCTCGACACCCTCGAACGGGAACACGCCGGAAAGCCCCACCTCTTCGAGGCTCGCAAGCCCTGGCTCGACGGCAGCGCCAGTCGTCCGCAGGCGGAAGCCGCGACCGCGCTCGGCATGAGCGGCACGGCGGTGAAAGTGGCGATCCACCGCCTCCGCGCCCGCTTCGGCGAGCTCATCCGCGCCGAGGTAGCGGCCACGGTGGACTCTCACGACGATGTCGCGGAAGAACTGCGGCACCTGATTGTCGTGGCCGGGCGGGGGTGAAGCTTCAATGTTCAAGCATCAAATCCCAAATGGCTGCGCGCCGCTCATGCGCTCTTCCCTTGGGATTTGAAGCTTGAGAATTGAACATTCCCCAAAACATTTCACTGACTCGTCGCGGCGGCTCGTCCAGCTTCGCGGCATGGACGGTACTTTTGATTTCACCGGCTTTCTGCGCGGTGCTCTGGAGGCGTTCGACTGCCAGACGGGGACGATCCACCGGACGACGGGCGACGGGCGGACGCTGGAACTGGTGGTGTGCGAGGGCGTGCCGGAGTTTCTCCTCGAGAAGATCTCCTGCATTCCCTTCGGCAAGGGGATCGCCGGGGTAGCGGCGGAAACGCGCGGACCGGTGGAGCTGTGCAACCTGCAGCAGGACCTCGGCGGCGTGGCGAAACCTGACGCCCGGACCACGGGCGTGTCCGGCTCGCTGGCGGTGCCGGTTTTCGCCGCGGACGGGTCGGTCGCCGGGACACTGGGCGTGGGGATGCAGGCGCCGCACGATTTTTCCGAGGAGGAGAAATCCCGGCTCGCGGACCTTGCGGAGCGGCTCGCGCCGCATCTGGAGGCTTGGGATTCCAACGATCCGCGGCCGCCGCGCGATTGACCGGCGCGGAGATGCGGTTAGGATCGCTGCCATGGACACGGTGGAAGCGGCAAACAAGATCCTCGACACAATGCTCGGGCATCTCGGGCTGCCGGCGACCATCGAGGTCCAGCAGACGAGCGACGGCCCGTGCCTCCAGATCCACTCGGGCGAGAGCAAGACGATCATCGGCCAGGATGGCGACCGGCTGGACGACATCCAGTATCTGGTGAACCGCATCCTGCGCCGCCACTTTCCGAAAGCGGAGCGGGTGAAGGTGGACTGCGAGCACTACCGGTCGATCCAAGAGGACCGGCTCCAGGAAGAAGTCCGCGGCATCGCCGAGCGGGTAAAAGCCACGGGCAAGCCGTTCAAGATGCGGCCGCTCAACGCCTACTATCGCCGGATGGTGCACAACGTCCTCGTCGAGGATCCGGATGTCCTCTCCAGCTCGCCCGGCGGCGACGACCGGCTAAAGCGCATCACAATTTCCGCGAAAGTTCCGAAACAAACCACCGAATGAAGCGCCTCCTTTTCGATTGCGGCACACGCGAAGGCTCGCCGTCCTTCGCCTTGTTCTTCCTGCGGGCCGCCACGGGCTTGATGATGTTGTTCGGCCACGGGATGGCGAAGATCGAGAATTTCGCGAGTTACAAGGAGTTCTGGCACGTGCCGTTCCTGTCCGGCGACATCCCGGCGGGCGCGAGGACGGCGAGCCTGATCCTGACAATCGCCGCGGAAGTCGGCGCGTCCGCCTTGCTTGTGCTCGGGCTGCTCACGCGCCCCGCGGCTTTCATCCTCGGCTTCGCGATGGTAATCGCGGCCTTCGACTATCACGGCGCGGATCCGTGGTTCCTGCAACCCGACGGCCCGTCGAAGGAGCCGGCGCTGCTCTACTTGATTTCCGCGGTCACGATCCTGCTGGCGGGCGCGGGCGGCTGGTCGCTGGACGCGCTGGTTTACCGCGACTCGAAACGCTGGCGCAGGTGAGGCGATGGAAACGCATCGCCTCGTCCTGCCGGCCGACCTGAACCAATACGGGTTCCTTTTCGGCGGCCGGCTGCTCGCGTGGGTGGACGAAGCCTCGTGGATCGCGGCCAGCCTGGACTATCCGCACTGCCAGTTCGTGACAGTGGCGATGGACCGCGTGGAATTCCGCCACGGCGTGCGCGAGGGGACCATCCTCCGCATCCGCTGCGACAAGGAGCGCGAGGGCAACACCAGCGTGACTTACGGCGTGCAGGTGGTGGACGAAAAGGTCGCACCCGGTCCGATCTTCTCGACGCGCGTCACCTTCGTCAGCGTGGACGACACCGGCCGGAAGCGGCCGATCCGCTGAAGAATCCACCGCGGGGATTGATCCCGCCGCCGCGCCCTGCGATGACGGGGCGCCGATGATCGAAACGGTGGACATCATCCTGCCGCTGGACACGTCCGAGGACGATACCGCCCGCCGCGTCGCCGCGGCGGCAAAGCTCGGCGTGCCCGTCACCCGCATCGGCGGGGTGCGGCTGCGCAAGCACTCGATCGACGCCCGCCAAGCCACCATCAAGGTGCAGCTCCGGCTGGAGGTCTCCGTGGACGAGCCGCTGCCGCCGGAGGAGCCGCCGAAGTGGAGCGCGCCGCCGCTGCCGAGGAATCCGCGGACGGTGGTGATCGTCGGCTGCGGTCCGGCTGGATTGTTCGCGGCGTTGCGGTGTCTCGAGAACGGCGTGAAGCCGATCGTCCTCGAGCGCGGCAAGGACGCCAGCTCGCGGCGGTTCGACCTCGCCCCGATTCTGCGCGAAGGCCGGGTGATCGAGGACTCGAACTACTGCTTCGGCGAAGGCGGCGCGGGGACGTTTTCCGACGGCAAGCTCTACACGCGGGCCACCAAGCGCGGCCCGGTGGCGCGGGTTTACGAGATTCTCGTCGCCCACGGCGCGCCGGACCGGATCCTGACCGATGCCCACCCGCACATCGGCTCGAACCTTCTGCCGAACGTGGTGAAGGCGATCCGCGGGTCGATCCTGGCGGCCGGCGGCGAGGTGCGCTTCGGGACGAAGGTCGTGGATTTCCTCCTGAGCGGCGACCGGCTGCGCGGCGTCGTCACCGCGGGGGGCGAAGAGATTTCCACCGACGCCGTGATCCTCGCCACCGGTCACTCGGCGCGGGACATCTACCGGCTGCTGGCGGAAAAGCGCATCCTGCTCGAGGCGAAGCCGTTTGCCGTGGGTTTTCGCATCGAGCACCCGCAGCCGTTCATCGACCGCCAGCAGTATCACCTCAGGCCGGGCCAGGAGCGGCCGCGCTTGTTGCCCGCGGCGCGCTACCGGCTGGCGACGAAAATCCGCGACCGCGGCGTGCATTCGTTCTGCATGTGCCCCGGGGGCTGGATCGTCCCGGCGGCGACGGAGAACGACGAGGTGGTCGTCAACGGCATGAGCCTGTCGCGGCGCGACTCGCCGTTCGCGAACTCCGGACTGGTCGCGACGGTCGAGCCGGAGGACGTGCGGCACCTCGCGAAGGAGCACGGCATCCTCGCCGGCATGGCGTTCCAGAAGCAGCTCGAAACGCTGGCAAAACAGGCCGGCGGCGGCACCCAGGTCGCGCCCGGCCAGCGCGTGCCGGATTTCCTCGCGGGGAAAATTTCCGCCGATCTGCCGGAAACCAGCTATTTCCCAGGCGCTCGGCCCGCGCCGTTGCACGAGCTTTTTCCGAAGTTCCTCACCAGCCGGATGCGCGAGGGCCTGCGGCTCTTCGGCCGGCAGATCCGCGGCTACACCTCGGAGCAGGCGCTCTTGCTCGGCTTTGAAACGCGGACCAGTTCACCGGTCCGCATCCCGCGGCGGGACGACAGCCTCGAGCACCCGGCCCTCCACGGCCTCTTCCCCTGCGGCGAGGGCGCGGGCTACGCCGGCGGCATCGTCAGCGCCGCGCTGGATGGCATGCGGGTGGCGGATGCGGCGGCGTTGGTGGGCACTCGGTAAGTCCAAAAGAGGACAAGCCGCGGACAAAAGAAAGCGCGGGAGTTCTCCCCCGCGCCTTTGTTCGACGTTCGATGTTCAACGTCCGATGTTCGACGTTCAACTCTTCAGAATCCCGCCTGCAGGTAGAAGTTGAACTGGCCGCCCTTGTCGGCTTCGTCGTCGGGCGAGGAGACCGGGATGGCGTAGTCGAGCGCGAGGGGCAGCGGGCTGATCGGGAGCTGGATGCGGACGCCGATGCCGACGTCGCTGTAGAGATCGTCCGGAGAGATGTCCCAACTGCCGGCGTTGACGAAGCCGACGTCGTAGAAGACCGCGGCGCGGACGGTGTCGATGACCGGAACGGTGTATTCGAACGAGACGAAGCCGAGCGATTGACCGCCGATGACTTCATCCGTGCCGCCAGCCACGTCGCGCGGGCCGACATCGCGGAACTCGAAGCCGCGGAGCGTGCGGCCGCCACCGAGGAACATCCGCTCGAAGATCGGCACGTCGCCGCTGAGGGCGTCGACGAAGGCGAGCTCGCCGTTGACCGAGAAAATCGTGTCCCAGCGGAGGTTCCAGTATTTCTGGGCTTGGGTGGAGAAGGTGATGGTATCCACGTCGCCACCGAAGATCCCGCCGGCGAGCGTGAGCCCGACGTCGATGCGCTCGCCGCTCCGCGGAAGGATCGTGCTGTCGCGGCTGTCGTAGATCCAGTTCGCGCCGACCGCGCTGCGGAGGTAATCGCCTTCCTCTGCATGGAGCAGCGAGGCCGCGGGCGTGCTGTTGCGGACGTCGATGTCCACCTGCTCGAGGCGGTATTCGAGCTTGAGCGAGCTGCGGTCGCCTAGCGGCCGGCGGATGAAGACGGCGCCGCCGGCGTTCTTCTGCTCGTAGTAGTCGCTGAAGTAGGTGCTCTCGCGGAAGAACAGCTCGCCGCCGAGCGCGAGCCGGCGGTCCATGAACCACGGCTCGACCAGCGAGATGCTGAAGTCCGTGCGCTCGCTGCCGAGGCGGAGGTTCATCGCGAACCGTTGGCCGCCACCGGTGAAATTCCACGGATTGAAGAGATCGAAGTTCGCCTGCTCGAGCGTGAGGAAGCCGACCACGCTGTCGATCGAGCTGAAGCCGAGGCCCACGCCCACCGAGCCGGTTTTCTTTTCCTCGACGAGCACGTTCACGTCGCGATAGCCGGAGCCTCCGGGCGAACCGCTGACTTGCACATCGCTGAAGTACTGGAGGTTCTGCAGGCGCGCACGGGTGGTGTCGAGTTCCACCGAGTTGAACCAGTCGCCCGGCTGGAGCGGGATTTCGCGGCGGATCACCTTGTCCTGGGTCTTGGTGTTGCCCTGGATGTTGACTTGGCCGACGCGGTAGCGGCTGCCTTCGGTGATGCGGTAGACGATGTTCACCTGGTTCGGGCCGGCGTCGCGGATGTCGGGATTCACATCCACATCGGCGTAGCCACGGGAGCCGTAGAAGCTGCGGATGGTCGTGATGTCCTGCCGCATTTTCGTCGAGTTGTACCCTTGGCCGCCCGTGAGCGTGAGGGACGGATAGATTTCCTCCGGCTGGAAGACGGTCATGCGGCCGAGGGCGACGTTGTTGACCGTGTATTTCTCGCCCTCGACGATCGGGATCACGAGGTCCACCCGGCCGTCCTTCACCGGCACGCGCTGCACGCCGGGGCTGCTGGCGCGGAGGTATCCGCGGGTGCGGTAGTAGTCGAGGACAGCCTCGAGGTCTTCCTCAAGCTGGTCGCCCTCGATGCGCCCGGATTTCGTGAGCCAGGAGAACCAACCCTTTTCCTTCGTCTCCATCTCCTTGCGCAGGTCGGCGTCGCTGAAGACGGTGTTGCCCTCGAAGCGGATCTTGCGCACCTCGTGCTTCACCCCCTCGTCGATCACGAAGATGAGGTCCGAAAGGCCTTCCTGGCCGGTCTCCTGCATCCGGTGGCTGACGATCACATCCGGATAGCCGTAGCCGCGGTAGTATTCCTCGATGTTCCGCCGCGCTTCGAGGATCTGGGCGTCGCTCAGCGGGCCGCCGGCTTCCAGCTTGGATTCGCGCGCGAGCTTCTGGTCGGTGAACACCGAATTGCCGACGAAGCCGACACCGCCCAAGCCGGGCCGGGTGGTCACTTCGGCGATCAGGCGGACGTTTTCCCCGACCGGCTCGGCGAGAAACCGGACATCATCGACGAGGCCGGATTCGTAGAGCGACTTGATGTCGTTGTCGAGCCGCTCCGCCTGATAGGTCGTCCCCGCGCGGGTGGCCATGAGGTTGCGGATGCGGGCCTCGTCCACCGTCTTGACTCCCTGGTAGCGGATGACCACTTCCGAGATATTCTTCCCTTCGAAATCCTGCGCCTGCACGGCTCCGGTCGCGGCGAGCACGGCCATGGAAACGAGGGCGGCGGGATGACCGAGGCCGCGTCCGGCGGCACTGGAGAGAGCGGTGAAGTCGCGCATGGAAATGTTGGGGATGGCGTATGAAGCGCGGCCCGGAGCCTTCCCGTCAAGGCACAATCCGCCTTCCGGCCCCTCTATCCGTCAGGTGAATTCCTTGCCCCTGCTCCGGTCCTCGGGTACAGCCGCGCCGTGCTCACGATTCACAAGCTCACCAAGACGCTCGGCGGCCGCACGCTGCTCCGCGAAGCGGAAATGTCGATCAACTGGGGCGAACGCGTCGCCTTGGTCGGCCCGAACGGAGCGGGGAAATCGACGCTCTTCCGCATGATCCTCGACGAGGACAGCCCGGACGAGGGTACCATCGAGCGCGACGAATACGCGATCACCGGCTACCTGCCCCAGGAAGCCGGCGAGCCGACCGACGAGACGGTCCTCGAGATCGCCATGGGCACCACGCCGGAAATGGTCGGCCTGCTGCGCACGATGCGCGAATACGAGGCGAAGGGCGACCTTTCCCACCCGGAGTTCGCCAAGGCGCAGGACCAGTTCAACCTGCTCAACGGCTACCAGAACGAGCCGAAGGCGAAGAAGATCCTCGCCGGCCTCGGCTTCAAGCAGGAGGACTTCCACAAGCCGGCCCGCACCTTTTCCGGCGGCTGGGTGATGCGCGCCCACCTCGCCCGCCTGCTCGTCATGGAGCCGGACCTCCTGATGCTCGACGAGCCGACCAACCACCTCGACCTGCTCTCGCTCCTCTGGCTCCAGCGTTACCTGCTGAACTACTCCGGCGCGATCCTGATGATTTCCCACGACCGGGACTTCATGGACGCGATGATCGAGACCGTGGTGGAAATCGATCCCGACGCCGCCAAGCTGATCTCCTACACCGGCAATTACAGTTCATATCTCGACCAGCGGGAAAAACGCTACGAGCAGATGGTCCAGGCCTACCGGAACCAGCAGAAGGAAATCGAGCGCATCCAGGAGTTCATCGACCGCTTCCGGCAGGTCTCGTCCAAGGCCGCCCAAGTGCAATCGCGCGTGAAGCAGCTCGAGAAACTCGAGCGCATCGAAAAACCCCGGGCCCCGCGCAAGCCGTTCAAGTTCGCTTTCCCCCAGCCGCCGCGGTCGAACCAGAAGGTCATCGAACTCGACAAAGTCGGCCAGGCATACGGCGACAAGCGCGTCTACAAGAACCTCGACCTCGTCGTGGAACGCGGCGACCGCATCGTCCTCGTCGGCCCGAACGGCGCCGGCAAATCCACGCTTCTGAAAATCCTCGCCGGCGAGCTGCCGATCGATTCCGGCAAACGCGAGCCCGGCTACCTCACCAAGATCGGCTACTACTCGCAGCACCGCGCCGAGGCGCTCACCGAGGACAACACCGTGCTCGAGGAAGTCATGGGCGCCTGCCCCACCCTGCGCGAGGAAGACGCCCGCGCCATTCTCGGCACCTTCCTCTTCCGCCGGACGGATGTGGAGAAACGCTGCGGCGTTCTTTCCGGCGGCGAAAAATCCCGCCTCAACCTGGTGAAGTTCCTCGTCGATCCGCCGAACCTCCTGCTAATGGACGAGCCGACCACCCACCTCGACATCCTCTCGATCGACTCGCTCGTCGCCGCGCTCAAGAACTACGAGGGCACGCTGGTTTTCATCTCCCACGACGTGCACTTCATCCGCACGCTCGCGGAAACGACGCTGCACATCACCCGCAACGAGACGAATCCCGAAGACGGCGCGATCCTCACCCGCTACACAGGCGGCTACGATTACTTCCTGGAGAAATCCGGCCTGAACGACGACCGCGGCGCCGTGACGGCGTCGTGACCCAAGGAGTGTGGGCGTCCCGCCCACTCCATGTGGTGTGGCGGCGGCTTGCAACCGACCCGCCCACAGCCGATTTCCATTCCCGTTTCCCGCTTCCACGCTACCGTGCAAGCGATGAAACGGGTATTCGATCACATCGACTTCGCCACCGTTGGCCTGATGCGCGCCGCCGTGGAAGCGGAGGGCATCCGCACCGAGCTGCGCAACGTCGCCAATTCCTCGCTGATGGGCTCCGTGCCGTTCGCCCAGGTGTTTCCCGAACTCTGGGTCCTCGACGACGCGGACGAAGACCGCGCCAAGGCCATCATCGACGAGCACCGGAACGCCGAAGCCGCCCCCGCGGCCGAGGCCTGGAAATGCGCGTCATGCGGCGAGAAAAACCCCGGAAACTTCGGCGAGTGCTGGAACTGCGGCGCGCCCGCTCCGGCCGCCGTCTGACCCGTGGCGGGGTTTGCAACCGCCAGGCCACCTTGCTCCTTGCGCTGCAACCGGGCGGGCCGCATCCTCGTTCCATGCCGGACTCGAAGGCATCCAGGCCCCAGCCTCGCCGCAGCGCGTCCGCCGACGCAGCTTTTCGCGCCGAGCTGCAGCGTGTCACGGCCATGACAGTCGAGGAACGGATGTCGGCGGCTTTGACGATGCGCGCCCGCTTCTCCTGGCTTCAACCCGCGGCGGAAAACGGGTCTCCGATGGAAAGTGAGCCATGCAGGACAAAGCGTCTTCCAACTTGCAGGTGGCGGAGCATGTCGCCCGAATGCTGTCTGCTTCCGACACTCCCGCCTTGGTGATCGGTGCCGTCGCGTTGGCGGCACACCGCTACGTGCGGACCTTCACCGAGTCGCTGCGCTCGGAAGACTTCGACGCCGAGCTTCATGAGCCCGACGCAGATGATCCATGGGGCGGTGTCATCGATATCTCCGGTGACTTCGGCTTGGTCCAGGTGATCAACTTTGAAGAGCGTTTCTCGGCGGTGATCCGAGACGCTCTCGAGGGAGAGGACATCCGGATTCGTCCGGGGAGCATGTTGAGAATCATGCCCATCCCCCAACTCGTGGCATTGAAACTCTATGCCGGAGGCTGGAAAGCCCAGGCTGACATCGTCGAACTACTCCGGCGGAATCCGGAGGTGGATGCGGACCTGCTTCGTGAAACCTGCCGGAGATACCGTCTGCGCGGCCTCGACAGGCTACTGGATGAGTTGCAGCGCTGAGCGACCGGAGCGCCCTCACGCGTCCCCGCAAGCAGCCGCGAGCATCGCGAAATGCCGGTCGCACTCGAGCATCTCGACGCCGTGGCGTTTCGCGCAGGCGAACACCAGCACGTCACCGAAGGGGACGTTGGTTCCGGAGCGGAGGCACTTGCGCCCGACCGATGCCGCATGCTCCCAACACGTGGCATCGAAGGCGAGCCAGACACTCACCGATCTCCATGCCTCGAGCTGCTCCTCTTCCCGCCTGCCCCGCGCTCCTTGAAAAAGCTCCGCCCAAACCGGCTCCGTCATCGCAGCCGCACCCGACGCCAGCAGTGCCGCGACCTGCGACCTCACCCGCTCGTCACCGTTGCGACGGCTCGCGTCGACCCAAGCCGAACTATCGACCAACACGGGGCGAATCATCGTCCTTCCTCCTCCCGCCGTCGGATCTCCTCCATGTCTCCCGCTTCGATCTCTTCGTTCGACGCGAAATCCAGCGTGCCGAAATTCGCGATCAGGCGCTCCACCTTCTTGCGGCGGTTGAAGTCGCCCACCGCGGCGAGAATCGCCTCCCGCTTGGTTTTCGCGCCAGTGAACTCGATGGCTTCCGCCAAAAGCGCATCGGGAATATCGATCGTGGTCTTCATGGAATCCAAAGTAGCGCCTCCGCGTAATCCCGGCAAGCGTGGCGGCGGTTTTCAACGGCCATGGCCATCCGGTTGTCCGGAGGATCCTTCGAAGGGCCCCGGCATGGCGGTTGCAAACCGCCGCCACGTCCCCTCCGCCCTTGTCCCCTGCCCCGCGAGCGCCTACACCACGCGCCTCGCATGACGTCCCACATCGAAGCCATTGCCCGCGAGACGGGCATCGCCCTTTCCTCCGTTTCCGCCACCGCCAAGCTCATCGCCGAAGGCGGCACCGTCCCGTTCATTTCCCGCTACCGGAAAGAACAGACCGGCTCGCTCGACGAGGTCCAGATCACCACCATCCGCGACCGCATGCTCCAGCTCGCCGAGCTGGACACCCGCCGGTCCGCCATCCTCAAGTCGCTCGAGGAGCGCAATCTGCTCACGCCCGAGCTGAAGAAAAAGGTCGAGGGCGCCCAGACTCTGACCACGCTCGAGGACGTCTTCGCGCCCTTCCGGCCGAAGCGCCAGACGCGGGCCACCAAGGCCATCGAGCGCGGTCTTACCCCGCTCGCCGATTTCCTGCTGGAAAACCAGGACGCCGATCCCGCCGAGGAGGCCGCGAAGTTCGTCGACGCGGAAAAGGAAGTCCCAACCGCCGAGGACGCCCTGGCGGGGGCCCGTGATATCATCGCCGAGCGCGTGGCAGACGACGCCACGCTCCGCGGCCGCGTGCGGAAAATCTACGAGGAGGAGGCCGTCGTTTCCTCGAAGGTGATGTATGGCAAGGAAGAGGAGGCCGATGCCCAGAAGTTCCGCGACTACTTCGAGTGGAGCGAGCCGCTCAAATCGATCCCGTCCCACCGCATGCTCGCCATCCGCCGGGGCGAAAAAGAGGGCTTCCTCCTCATGCGCATGGAAATGCCGCTCGAGCGCGTCACCTCACAGGCCTTGCCGGATTGGGTGAAATCGAACGGCCCCGCCGGCAAGCAAGTCGCCCAAGCCGTGGAAGACGGCTGCAAGCGCCTGCTCATGCCATCAATGGAAACCGAGGCCCGCCTGCTCGCGAAAAAGCGCGCCGACGAGACGGCCATCGCCGTCTTCGCCGAGAACCTCCGCGAGCTTCTCCTCGCCTCGCCGCTCGGCGAGCGCCGCCTCGTCGCCATCGACCCCGGATTCCGCACCGGTTGCAAGACGGTGGTCCTCGACCGCTCCGGCAAGCTGCTCCACCACACGGTGCTCCATTGCACCGCCGGCTCGAACAACCAGCTCTACGAAGCCGCCGCCGAACTCGTCGGCCTCGTGAAAAAATTCGACATCGAGGCCATCGCCATCGGCAACGGCACGGCGAGCCGGGAAACGGAAGCCTTCGTGAAAAGGCTCAAGCTGCCCTCGTCGATCCCGGTGGTGGTGGTCAACGAAAGCGGCGCGTCGATTTATTCCGCCTCCGATGTCGCTCGCGAGGAATTCCCGAACGAGGACGTCACGGTGCGCGGTGCGGTTTCCATCGGCCGCCGCCTGATGGACCCGCTCGCGGAATTGGTCAAAATCGACGCGAAGTCCATTGGCGTCGGCCAATACCAGCACGACGTCGACCAGCGCGCGCTCAAGACGAGTCTCGATGACACCGTCGTCTCCTGCGTCAACGCCGTGGGCGTGGAGCTCAACACCGCCTCGAAGCAACTGCTTTCCTATGTCTCCGGGCTCAACTCGTCGCTCGCCGAAAACATCGTCGCCTGGCGCAATGAGAACGGCGCCTTCAAGTCACGAGAGCAGCTCAAGAAAGTCCCGCGGCTTGGCGAGAAAGCCTTCGAGCAAGCGGCCGGTTTCCTCCGCGTCCGCGGCGGCGAGCACCCGCTCGATGGATCCGCCGTCCACCCGGAGCGCTATGCCCTCGTCGAAAAGATGGCCGCGGATGTCGGCTGCAAGGTCGAGGAACTGCTGGGCAACGAGGCCGCCCGGAAGAAGATCGATCTCAACAAGTATGTCAGCCAGGACGTCGGCCTACCGACCCTCAAAGATATCATCTCCGAGCTGGCGAAACCCGGCCGCGACCCGCGCAAGCAGTTCGAGTTGTTCTCGTTCGCCGAAGGCGTGGAAAAACCCGCCGACCTCAAGCCCGGCATGAAACTTCCCGGCATTGTCACGAACGTCACCGCCTTCGGCGCGTTCGTCGATGTCGGCGTCCACCAGGACGGGCTCGTCCACGTGTCCCAGCTCGCGGATCACTTCGTTAGGGACGCGTCCGAGGTCGTGAAGGTTGGCCAGAAGGTGCAGGTCACCGTCATGGAAGTGGACCTTCAGCGGAACCGCATCGGACTCTCGATGAAAGCCAAGCCGGACTTCGACAACACCCGCTCCAAACCCGGCGACCGCGACGCTCGCTCCGGCGGCGGCAACCGCGGCCCACGCCCGCAAGCCCGCGACTTCCGCCCGAACGCCGCGCCCGGCAGCGACTGGTTCTCCCAAGCCCTCCAGCAGGCGAAGAAGAAATAGAGCGGACGGAGCGTCAGACAGGCGAATGCGCGAAGGCCGGCTCTCGTTACCGCGAGCCGGGGCTCTTCATGAAGTCCCGCACTTCCTTCCGCTCCGCCGCGGGAAGCGAGCCGACCCAGCGTTCGGCTTCCTCGGGATCGTACTCCGACCAGACCGCGGCGAGGTTCTTCTGCGCCCAGAGCCTCGCGTCGCCGGCGGGCAGCGAACGCACCCAATCGCTGGCCGCGGCGGGATCTTCGGCAGCCCACTGCGTCGCAAACGTGGAGGCGCGGCTGATGGGGTCGAAACGCCGCTGCCCGTTTTCTGCAGGCGGGTTTTCCACCAAATAGCGGACCGACTCCGCCCGCAGCTCCCGGCTCGGCGACTCACCGGCAAGATTCATGGCCACCTTCTGCTTCTCGTCCGGCGGCAGCTCCCGGAAAGATTTCGCCAGTTCCTCGACCGCTTCCGGTCCCCATCCGCGCATGATGTGGGCGGAGTGGAGGATGTCGCCGTCCGGAAGCTGGCCCACCGCCTCGATCCATTCGCCTGGAGTGGAAATCTCCTGCCGCGAGACGACGGTGGCCACGGCCGCCTCCTGCCGAGAGAGAAACTCGCGCACCGCCTTACGATCCGCGTCCGATGAAACCAGAGCAAGCATTGCTTCCTCAGGCAAATCTTGCGAAAGTAGGTGGATCGCGCGGTATCTGAATTGACCGGCTTCGCTTTCGCTAAACCCTGACGCCTGGAGATCCCACTTCAGCCAGTCCCGGGCGTTTTGCTCGTTCACGAAGGCATAACTCATTGACGCAAGCTGCCGCTTCCATCCTTGCGGCAATTCATGCAGCACTCCGACCAGCTTCTCGGCGAGGGCAGCGCGATC
>CBFGTW010000018.1:0-47545 GCA_965651855.1 uncultured Verrucomicrobiales bacterium | reverse complement strand
TGCCCGTCGCAGCGGTGGATTGACCGCTTGGGCAGGTTGAACGACTGTGGCGGACTCGTGTACCGCCGCTCCGAAAGCCCCAGCCGCCAGGCCGCCCTCTGACGATGCTGACTTGGATCGAGGATCTCCCGCTCGTCGCGCTGGTGACGATTTTCCTGGCAGCCGGCGCCGCCATCGTGGTGGTGGGCAGCCGGTTCACCGGAATCGTCGACACCCTCGCGGACCGCACCGGCCTCGGCGAAGCAATCACCGGGGCGGTCTTCATGGGTGCGACCACCTCGATCCCGGACATCGTGGTTTCCACATCCACCGCCGCCGCCGGCCGGCCGGAAATGGCGGTGACCAACGCGCTCGGGGGCATCGCCGTGCAGACGGCTTTCCTCGCGGTGGCCGACGCGGCCTACCGCCGCGCGAATCTGGAGCACGCCGCCGCGTCCTTGGCGAACATGCTGCAGGCCACGCTGCTGATGGCCCTGCTGGCGCTGCCACTGATCGCATTCGCCTCGCCTGAGATCGCTTGGTGGGGCGTGCATCCCGCCACGGCCGCCATGTTCATCGGCTACGGCTGCGGAATCTGGTGGGTCGGCCGGCAAGGCGACCACGGAAGCTGGAAACCGAAGGACACGCAGGAAACGGTGCCCGACGAAGTGGACGAAGAAGGCGACAAGCGGTCGACGAAGCGCCTTTGGCTCCACTTCGCGGGCGGCGCCGTGGCCGTGGCGCTGGCCGGCTACACGGTCGCCGAAAGCGGCATGGCCATTGCCGACAAAACCGGGCTGTCCGAGAGCGCCGTGGGTGCCGTTTTCACCGGCGTGGCCACTTCAAGCGGGGAGCTCGTCACGTCGGTCGCCGCCGTGCGCCGGGGTGCCGTGACCCTTGCCGTCGGCGGCGTGATCGGCGGCAACACCTTCGATACCCTGCTCATCCCGATGAGCGACATCGCCTTCCGCGACGGGTCGATCTACCATGCCACGGGCGAAAAGCCCGTCCTGCTCGTCGGCTCCACCGTCCTGATGACGGCGATCCTGCTGATGGGCTTGATCAGCCGCCAGAAGTTCGGCTGGGGCCGCATTGGCTTCGAGAGCGCGCTGGTGCTGGTCATTTATCTGGGTACGGCTGTCATGATGTTCCTCGGCTGATGCGCCGCGTCGGCTTGCGGATCGTCTCTTGATGACGCGCGGGCCGCTGGCTACGTTGCGCCATGTCGCAAGCGAAGGCAGCGGAGCCGAAGACTCCGGCTGAACATGTCCCGACCTTGGTGCCCCGCGAGATCCTGCAACTGCCGGAGCACTTCAACATCGAGCCGGAACTCCGCGAGCAACTCAGCGGCCGGCCGGGCCACCAACGCTGCGTGGAGGGCGCCGGCGAGCTCCTGCTGGTGGTGCACGACGTGCCCGAACCCGGCGTCCCGGAGCGCACCGCCCTGTTTTTCTGGAAGCGGTACGACGGCTGTTGGACCCAAGCGGGCGGCCCGGGCCTCGACGAACTGGGGACGCTGCTCGACCGCTACACCCGGGTCATCGACGGCCACGAAGCGACGATCGACGAGGCGGACACCGCCGCGGAAATTTTCGCCATCCTCCGCCACGCCGGGCCGCTCGCCCGCTCGACCCGGAACCTCGTCCAGGCGCTCGAGCAAACGCTTGCGATCGATCCGGACGACGCGGAGATCCGCGCGCTCCGGGACCGAGCCCGTGAGATCGAGCGCGCCGCCGATCTGCTCCATGCGGACGCACGGGTGACCTTGGAATTCTGGAGCGCCGAGCGCGCGGAGGAACACTCCCGCTCCGCCGAAAAGCTCGGCACCATCGCCTTCCGCCTGAACCTGCTCGCGGGCTTCTTCCTGCCGCTCGTCGCACTGGGCGCGCTCTTCGGCATGAACGTCGAGCTGCCCGAGGCGGTGGAGCGCTCGTTCTGGTTCATCTTCTTCGGCGGCATGTTGGTGGGCGCGGGCCTGTTGTGGCTCGTCGGCCGCCGCACGGGCGGCGCGGAGGGTGGGTCCCGCAGCGGCCTCGCCCGCTGGTTGAAGTGAGCGGCGGGCCGCTTTAGCTGAAAGGGAGTGCCGCTCCCCTGTAAGCCGGATTTTGTCCATCCCTCGCGGGACTGGACGGCCATTTCTCTCGCCCCGCCGAAGCGGAGCGCCCCGCTCTCGCGGAGTGCGACTATTACCCGGGGTTTCTAGCGGACGGGCCACCCTTCCCCTGTTCTGTCTTGCACCGCGCGGGGTTTGCCGTGCCGCCTCGGTTGCCCTTGGCGCGGTGGGCTCTTACCCCACCGTTTCACCCTTGCCTGTGCCCTCGCGGGCCATCGGCGGTTTGCTTTCTGCTGCACTTTCCGTCCGGTCGCCTCGCGGCTTCCGTCCCCCGCTTTCGCGGGGCGCGCTGCCCTGTGGTGTCCGGACTTTCCTCAACCCGCGGCTTGCGCCCGGCTGCGGCCGTCCGGGGAGCGGCGGCGGAAGAATCGGCCGGAAGCGGCCGGGCGAAAAGCGAAAAAACGCCCGTCGGAAATGGAGTGCGGATTCCGGCGAAGCTGCATATCCCGGCCGGGCACGCACTTTCGGCGTCATTCTTCGCTCCAGATGGCAGTCATCCTCCTCGCCTGCCAGCTCGCGAAACGGATCGGCTTTTTCCTGCCCGCGGTGGCGATCCTGCTGGCCTCCGTCGCCGGCAAGGGCGTCGCCGGATGGCCGCGGAAACGCCCGGCGGTTGACGGCCGTCAGCCCAGCCACAGCGCGTCGACCAGGAACCAAGCCAGCATCAGGAAGCCGACGACGATCTTGAAACCCATCCCGGCCAGCGTGCCGACGACCGATCCCACGCCGGCCACCGCCGCCGGGCGCGTTTCCTTCTTCGCGAACGCGATCTCGAACAGGATCGCCCCGATCAACGGCCCGAGCACCAGCCCGAAGGGAAAGAAGAACAAGCCCACGATGCCGCCGACCAAGGCTCCGGCCGCCCCCCAACGCGTGCCGCCGAACCAGCGCGCTCCCGCCGCGCCGCTGAGAAACTCGAAGGTCTGGGAGATGGCCATCAACAGGGCCAGCACCACGAACGACCACCACTCGAGGCCGGAGCCCTCCCGGCCGAGCATCAGGCGGTGCGCCAGGGCCCCGATGAACATCAGGAGATGACCCGGCAGCACCGGGATCACGCAGCCGGCCAAGCCCGCCAGCATCAGGCACAGGGTCACCACCCAGGCCGCGCCCGTGCCCACGTTGGTCCAGAACGGCCAGGATTGAACGACTTCCCACACGGCCCGATTCCTACGCGGGCAGCGGTCGCCGCGCAACCATCGGCAGCCGGCCGCATCCCGGGATTCTTCGGCGAATCATAAAATCAAATTGCGTTTCATATGTCAAAGGTGTAGGGCATCGGCGGCTGTCCACCCTCACCCAGCCGTCCCGTCATGTCCTTGGTTCATCTTGATCGACAACTGGACCTCCTCCAGCGCCGGAAGATCACTTCCATTTCCCACCTCCGCACCTTGCTCTACCTGGGCCGGTGCGGGCGGTGTGCCATCCGTCCCATCTCGGAAGCCATCGGCGTGACTCCAGCGGCCATGACTTCCATTCTCAACACCTTGGTCCGCACCCGCTTCGTGGACCGCTGGCACGACACGAACGACCGCCGGCAGATCCTCCTCCAGCTCTCGCCCAGCGGAAAGGAATTCATCAACGGCCTGACCGTGGAACCTCCGGAAACCGATCTCTGTGCCTGAGCCGCGGAGCATTCCCGGGCGCGGCCGTCAACCCTTCAGGATGGCATCTCCCGGTCCGCGCCGCGGTTCACCAGCGTGCTGAGACTGGCCAGGGCCGAGTAAAGCTCGGACAGCTCGACGGGCTTCGGCAGGTGCATCTGGAAGCCGACCGCCAGCGCCTTCGCCCGGTCCTCGACGCGCGCCAGCGCGGTGAGCGCCACCGCCACCGGAGCCACGTCCCGCAGCCCGGGTGCCGCGCGCAGCCGGCGGAGCAGCTCGTAGCCGTCCACCCGCGGCATGTTGATATCGCTCACCAGCATGTCCGGCCGCCCCTCCGCCAATCGCTCCATCGCCTCGTCCACGGTGGTGGCGGTCTCCACCCGCGCCCCGGCATGACTCAGGGCGATGCGGATCATTTCGCAGGCGTCCTGTTCGTCATCCACCACGAGAATCCTCATGCCCTCGAGCTCGGGAGGCACCTCGATGCTCCCTCCCCCTCCGACCCATGGACCCTCCGGGAGGCCTGGATCGGCCACGGGTTTCGCCACGGCGGGGAGAGTCACTTCGAAAACAGCGCCACGCCCGATGCCGTCACTGTGCGCGGAAACCCGCCCGCCGTGGAGTTCGGTCAGGTATTTCACGATCGCCAGCCCCATGCCCAGCCCGCCGTGCGATCGCGTGCCCGAGCTGTCCTCCTGGCTGAAGCGGTCGAAAACATACGGCAGGAAATCCGGATCGATGCCCCGGCCGGTGTCCGACACCCGCATGACCACCTCGGAATCCCGCCGCTCGATCACCGCCTCGATCCGCCCGCCCTTGCCGGTGAACTTCACCGCGTTCGAGAGCAGGTTCCAAGCGATCTGCTGGAGCCTGTCCGCGTCGCCGGTGACCGTTCCGACCGCCGGATCCGTCACCACCTGGATTTGGATGCCGCGGCTCCGGGCCGCCGGGAGAACGCCGTCCACCGCGTTGTTGAGGACGGCGTGGAGACTCACCTGATCGCGCTGCAGCCGGATTTTCCCGCTGACAATCCGCGAGATGTCCAGCAGGTCCTCGATCAACTGCGCCTGGGCCTTGACGTTCCGCTCGATGGTTTCCAAGGCCTTGGGCACCATCGCGGCGTCGAGCCGCCCGGAACGCAGGATCGAGACCCAGCCCATCACCGCCGTCAGCGGCGTCCGGAGTTCGTGGGAGATCGTGCTGAGAAAGTCGTCCTTAAGCCGGTTCGCCCGTTCCGCGTCCTCACGGGCGCGGCCCGCTTCCTCGAGCGCGGCGTGGAGTTTCTCGCGCGCCAGTTTCGCGTCGCTGATGTCGCGCGCGATCTTCGAGACGCCAATGATCGTGCCGTCCTCGGCGCGGATCGGCGACACGGTCAGCGAAATGTCCACCAAGGACCCGTCCTTCCGCACCCGCACCGTTTCATAGTGCTCGATTTTCTCGCCGCGTCGCAGCCGCGCCAGGATCTGGGGCTCCTCGTCCTGGAGATGCGGCGGGATCAGGATCGTGATCGGCTTCCCCACCACTTCCTCCTCGGTGTAGCCGAAGAGCTTCTCCGCGCCGCGGTTCCAGCTCGCGATGATCCCGTCGAGCGACTTGCTGACGATCGCATCGTCGGCCGACTCCACGATCGCGGCCAGATGGTAGCGCGCCATCTGGTGGCCGGACGCATCGCCCAGCCCTCCCGGACGCCCGGGCGATGATGCGGACGGAGGAGTCATCGGAAAATTCGGCGCGACCCCGCGCCTGGAAAAAATAAAAGCGGTGGTCGGCTGCCGCCATCGGAAAAACCCGCCCCTTCCCTACGTCAGCCGCCTTGGCGGGGCGGCGGCCCCGGATCAAATCCCGCAGCCGGTGTCTTCCAAGCTCCGCCTTTGTTTCATGGGGTAAAACTACTAAAACCCGTCGCAGGATCTCCCTGCGCACCATTCGGCGTTGCTTGAAAAACTTCCCGGCGGAGGCCGAAGCCCGCCGCCACTAGGGAAGCGACGTCCGCGGACCCATTTGTTTTCCGCGAAATTCAGGGTGTCCGGTCCACCGGCGGCGGGCGTGATCCTCTTGCCGCCCCCCCCCGCGGCAGCATTTCGCCCCCACGCCCGGAGTTATCTCGCCATCCTGCATTCCCTGCACTTTCCTGCATGTTTTGCATGATTTCTTTCACAACACCCCGGACCCGGCATCCGACCCTACGCGATTGCGTGTGTAGCGGCGGCTTGCTCCTCTTCATCCACCGGCGCAACCTTCTCTTCATGAACCTTCCGCGCCCGGTCCTCCAAGCCTCCGCCCCTCGTATCCTCATCATTGAGGACGACGACGCCCTCCGGCCCCTGATGGCGGATGCCCTGTCTCGCGAGGGCTTCGCAGTCGAAACTTCCGCCGATGGCATCACCGGCCTCAAGATCGCGGCAAGTGACAACTTCGATCTCGTCATCACTGACATGATCATGCCCGGCAAGGACGGCATCGAGACGATCCTCGAGCTGCGGCAGATCGCCCCGCGCGCGAAGGTCATCGCGATTTCCGGCGGTCGCCGCACCGGAGCGGGCGACTTCCTGCCACTCGCCCGCACCCTCGGAGCCGCCACCCTGCCGAAACCCTTCGGCTTCACCGACCTGATCCGCGCCGTCGAGGAAGCGCTCGGGCACTCCGGCAGGCCGGACGGAAACTGGATGGCGCTCGCCGGCTGAAGCGGATTCCTCCGCCGGCACGCTCACCACTTCATCATTCCGCCGCGCGGATCGTCGGGATCATAACTCCGGAAGTCGGTCGCGCGGTGAATCCTCACGGCCCAGCGCGCCAAGGCCGCCGCCACCACCAGACCGCCTCCGGCCGCCACCGCCAGCCACCCGAACGTCGCATCGAAATCCCGGCCCGGAGCCGGCTGCGCCCACCAGCGCACCAGGCCGACCAGCCCGATGGCGGCGAACACCAGGGCCAGCAGGGCGAACAAGCCGACCACGCAGCCGGCAGGCACGGTTCGGGTGGGTCTTGAGCCAAAGCCCATGGAGCGGGGTATATCCCCGGAGCTGGCCCCGGGAAAGCGATTCCACGGCCGGGCGGATTCTCCGCTCCGCGGCACATCCCGAATCCGGAAGAACGGAAACGTGGAAACGCGGAAAAGGCGAAGGCCCGGATTCGCTCGAATCCGGGCCTTCAGTGGTTGCGGGAGCAGGATTTGAACCTGCGACCTTCAGGTTATGAGCCTGACGAGCTACCTGGCTGCTCCATCCCGCGATTTGTTGGGGCGCCTTGCGGCGCGGGGCGGGATGGTTACCGGCGATCCCGCGGACGCGCAAGGGAAATTTTGATCTTTTCCGGCGGGCGTGGTTCTTTCGCCGCGCGATGACCGGGGATGCGGTGGATACGGTGCTCGAGCTGAGCGATTGGCGGGAGCGGGCGCGCGTTCACCGGGCGCGCGCCGAGCGTTGGACGAAGCCGGCGCGCGAGCGGAAGGCGCGCGGCGTGCCGCATCCGATCGACGATTTCCTGTTCCGCTACTATCCGTTTCCGCTGTCGCTGCTCGAGCATTGGCATCCGGGTGCGGGAGTGGCGCTCGAGTGGCCGGACGAGGCGGGGCCGCTGCCCGCCTCGGGCGGGATCTGCGCGCGCCTTTACGAACGGCGGGACAAGCGGGTGCGGGCCGACGTTTCCCGGATCCCGGAAGCCGAGCGGCAGCGGCTGCGCTGGATGCGCGAGCTGCTGGTGGCGACCCGCGACCGCGCGCCGAATTTCGCCTGCCACGGACTGCACGAGTGGGCGATGGTGTACCGCGGGCTGGACGTGCGTCACGCGGAGACGACGCCGCTGCGCCTGCCGCAGCGGGCGATCGACGCGCTGGTCGAGAGTCGTCCGATCTGCTGCTCCCACTTCGATGCCTTCCGCTTCTTCGCAAAGGACGCCCGCCCGCTCAACCGCCTGCAGCCGACGCTCGACGGCCGGGACTTGCTCGAGCAACCCGCCTGCATCCACGCGAACATGGACCTCTACAAGTGGGCGGCGAAGGCCATGCCATGGATTGGCTCGGAGTTGCTGTTGGACTGCTTCGAGCTGGCCGTGGAACTGCGGGACCTCGACATGCGGGCCAGCCCCTACGATCTGGCGGCATGGGGCCGCGAGCCGGTGAAAATCGAGACGCCGGAGGGCCGCCGGCAGTATGAAATGGAGCAACGCGCCCTCGCGGAAAAAGCCGCCCCGCTGAGGCAGCGGCTGATCGGAGCCTTGGCCGCGGTTTCCGAAAGTTAGAGCGTGGCCGCCAAGCGCGCGAAGCCTTCGTTTCGAATTTGATGCTTCGACCTTCTTGCTTCATCGCCTCACAGCCCCTGCCAGCGGAGCTTTTGGCGGAGGGACTCGTAGAACGAATGCTCGGCGAGGCGCACGAGGTGGAAGGAGCGCGCGGCGCGTTTCACGACAATGCGGTCGCTGGCCTCGATGCGGGTGGTGTCCCTTCCGTCCACCGTGAAGATCATCGGCCCTTCGGAGGCCTCTTGCGGCGAGATTTCCACGACCGAATCGTCCGCCAGGATCAGCGAGCGTTGGCTGAGGCTGTGCGGGCAGATCGGCGTGATCACAAACACCGCCGCGGCGGGCGCGATGAGCGGCCCGCCGGCGGAAAGCGAGTAAGCGGTCGAGCCGGTGGGCGTGGCGACGATCAAGCCGTCCGCGCGGTAGTGGTTGAGCACCTCGTCATCCACCTTCGCCATCAGGGAGACGAGGCGGCCGGTTTCGCCGCGGGCGAGCGTCACCTCGTTGAGCGCGGTGAACGTTTCCTTGGCCACGCCGGAGCGGAAGACCGTCGCCTCGAGGAGCGTGCGGACGCTGGTGCTGAAAGTCCCCTCCACCACCGAGGCGGCGAAAAGCTCGAGTTCGTCGTCGGTGCAACTGGTGAGAAACCCCAGCGTGCCGATGTTGATGCCGGCGACGGGCTTCTCGAAGTGCCCGAGCCGGGAAACCGCGTGGAGCATCGTGCCATCGCCGCCGAGCACCGCGGCGAGATCCACGTGGCGGGCGAAGTCTTCGGCGGGAATGCCATCGTCGAGGCCGGCCAACCGCGCCGTCTGGTGGTCGAGCACGGTGCGGCAGCCACGGGCGTGGAGCGCGTCGCGCAGGGCCTGCAGGGTGGACAGCGCGCCGCGCTTGTGGGGGTTGGCGAGGATTCCAACGTTCACGAGAGCGCGATCTAGCGGCAGCGGACCCGCATTGGCAAGCCGCGGGCCGACGGAGCCGCCACCGGGTTCCCGTGGATCCGGACTTTCCCGCCGGCCGGATCGGGGTCACATCGGGGCGTGCAGTTGCCCGTTTTCGAGATCGCCGACGCCCTCACCGCCGCCGTTTCCCACGACGACCGGCCGCGCGTGCTGCTCAAGGCTCCGACCGGCTCGGGGAAATCCACCGCCGTCCCCGGCATGCTGCTGGACGCGGGAATCGCGGGCAAAATCCTGGTCATCGAGCCGCGACGGATGGCCGCCCGGCTGCTGGCCGGCTGGGTGGCGAAGCAAAGGCGCGCGACGCTCGGCCGCGAGGTGGGATACGCGGTCCGCTTCGACACGAGATATCAGAACGATTCGCGCATCATTTATCTAACCGACGGCGTGTTCCAGCGTTGGATCCAGGACGATCCGGCGCTCGAAGGCGTGGGCGCGGTGGTTTTCGACGAGTTCCACGAGCGACGTCTGGCGGTGGACGTGGCGCTGGCGCGCTGCCTGGACTTGCAGGAACACTCCCGCCCGGACCTGCGGGTGGTCGCCATGTCAGCGACGCTCGAGACCGCCGGACTGGCGGACTACCTCGCGCCCGCCGCGATGTTCGAAGCCGGCGGGCGGACGTTTCCCGTCGAGGTTGCCTACCGCCCGCCGCGGCCGCAGACGAACGACCGGCGGGGAGGTCCGCCGCGGGAGATCCCGGTCTGGGAGCGCATGGCCGCCGTGTGCAAGGAAGCGATCGCGCTGCCCGACGCCGGAAACATCCTGATGTTTTTGCCCGGCACGCACGAGATCCGGCGGACAATCGAGCTGCTGGAAAATGGCTCGATCGCGCGCGGCTGGGATGTCTTCCCGCTCTACAGCGCGCTACCGCCGGCCGCCCAGGAAGCGGCCATCGCACCGGGCCCGCGGCCGAAGATCATCGTCGCGACCAACGTGGCGGAAACCTCGCTGACCATCGAGGGGGTGCGGACCGTGATCGACTCCGGGTTGGCGCGGATCGCGAGCTTCGAACCGCGGCGCGGGATCGACACGCTGCTCATCAAGAAAATCTCGCGTGCCGCCGCCGAGCAGCGGACCGGCCGGGCGGGCCGCACCGCACTGGGCCGGTGCTTTCGTTTGTGGAGCGAGGCGGACCACGCGCGGCGCGAGGCGTTCGAGGCGCCGGAGGTCCATCGCGTCGATCTCGGCGAGGCGGTGCTGTTGCTGAAAGCGGCCGGTGTTTCCGAAATCCGGGACTTCCGCTGGCTGGACGCTCCGACCGAGGAATCGCTCGCACGCGCCGAGCGGCTGCTGCACGACCTTGGCGCGCTCGATGGCGCGGGCAGGCTCACCAGCGAAGGCCGGAAAATGGCCGCCCTGCCGCTCGAGCCACGGTTTTCCCGGCTGATGCTCGCGGGCCTCGAGCACGGCTGCGTCGCCGAAACCGCCTTCATCGCGGCGGCCGTGCAGGGCGAGGGCATCTTCACCGGCAAGCGCGGCGGGGTCGGCCGCAAGGACTTCATCTTCGCCGACGACGGCACGGATTTCGCCGGCGAATGGCGGGCCTTCGAAAGCGCGGAGGCGATGAATTTCGATCCGAAGCGTTGCGCGCCGCTGGGCATCATGGCGCGGGGCGCGCGCGAAGTGGCGCAGGGTTTTGAGCGCTTGCTGGCGCTGGCGCGGCGGTTCGGCTGGGAGACCGGCACCGCGGACTTCGCGGCGCGGCGCGAAGCCGTCGGCAAGGCGATGCTCGCGGCCTTCAGCGACCGGCTGGCGATCCGCTTCGGCCAAGGGACACTCGCGTGCCGCTTGGTCGGAAACCGCCGCGGCAAGCTGGACGAGGAATCCTGCGTGAAGAACGCGCCCGCCTTCGTCGCCGCGGAGATCACCGAGGTCGAGGCGCGCGAGGTGATCGTCCATTTGCGCCGCGCCACGGCGATCGATCCCGCATGGCTCGAGGAGTTGTTTCCCGAAGACATGTCGAAAGCCGACGGCGCGAGCTACGACGAAACTCGTAGAAGAGTGGTCGCGCGGAAAGAAACGAAATTTCGCGACTTGGTCCTCGAAGCGAAGGAGAGCGACCACGGCGTGAACCTCGACGCCGCGGCCGATATTCTCGCCGCGCGCGTGCTTTCCGGCGAGTTGGTTTTGAAGAACTGGGACGCGTCGGTCGAGCAGTGGACGGCGCGCTTGGCTTCGCTCGGCGCGTGGATGCCCGAGCTGGAAATGCCCGGCTGGGGCGAGGAGGACAAGGCCGCCGCGGTGGCGCAGATTTGCCACGGCGCCACCAGCTACAAGGAGATCAAGGAGGCGAACGTCTGGCCGGTGCTGCGCGAATGGTTGAGCGCACCGCAGCGGGCGGCGCTGGATTCTTATTGCCCGGAGCGGATCACTTTGGCGAACGGCCAGAGCGCGAAGATCACCTACGAGCACGGCAAGGACCCGTGGATCGCCCTGCGCGCGCAGCACCTCTTCGGCGTTTGGGAAACTCCCGTCATCGCCGGCGGACGGGTGCCGCTGCTCGTCCACATCCTCGCGCCGAACCAGCGGCCGTGGCAGATGACGCGCGACCTGAAGGGCTTCTGGCAGACCGGCTGGTCCCAGATGAAAAAGGAACTCGCCGGCCGCTATCCGAAACATCCGTGGCCGGACGACCCGAAAGCCTGGCTCGCCGCGGGCGGCAAGCGTTGAATCAACTCCCAAGATAAGTCATGTGGCGATTGCTCTTGCTGATTTCGATTTTGCCCGTGGTGGCGGCGGTGGCCGCGAGCGGCTGGTTCGGCCTGCGCGCGCTCGCCCGCGAGGGGAAGCGGACCTGCCGGGTGAACCCGACGCGCTGGAAGGACACGCTCGGCACCGCGACGCCGGAGGTTTCTCCGCTTTCCGCGGACGCGGCGGGAGCCGCCATCCGCGAGGCGGCGCTGGCCGAATGGCGGCAGGGCGACCCGAAGGTCGCCGGCGCGCGGGAGGGCGCGCGGCGTTTCGGCCAGGCCGTGCCGCCGCTCACCGCGATGGTCGCGGTTTTCGCCGCCCTGCTGGCGAAAGTCCCGGTAATCGGCGCCTTCGCCATCTTCGTCGGGGCGCTGGCGCTCGCGTGTCTCTTCGGCTTCCTCAGCCTGGGCTCGGAACTGCGGGCCGTCGCCCGCACCGTGCGGCGGGTCCGCGATGCCCATGTCTTCCCGCGGACCGACGACGAAGACGCGGCGGCCGCCTGCGCGGCGGCCCACGCCTGGCGACTGGCCCTGCCCCCGGTCCTGCGCTGGGTCCATCCACAACGTCCTTGAGATTCCTTCCCGGTTCGCCGAGCTGTCCCACATCCCCACCATGCACCAACCTCCCGCCTCCTCCAACAGCATCGCCCTGCTGATCGATGCCGACAACGCGCCGGCCGCCAAGATCGACTTCATCATCGCGGAGCTGGCGACCTACGGCGTGGTCAACATCCGGCGCGCCTATGGCAACTGGAAGAAAGCCTCGCTCTCCGGTTGGGAGAAAGTGCTGCACGACTACGCGATCCAGCCCGTCCAGCACTTCGACCTGGTGAAGGGCAAGAACGCCTCGGACATGGCATTGCTGATCGACGCGATGGACATCCTCTACACGAAGGACGTGGGAACTTTCTGCTTGGTATCCTCGGACTGCGATTTCACGCCGTTGATCCTGCGGCTGCGGGCGGAGGGCAAGCAGGTCATCGGCTTCGGCGGAACGAAGGCGCCCGCGCCCTTCGTCAACGCCTGCTCGCGTTTCCTGTATCTCGACGAAAGCACGCAGGCCAAGCAGTCCCGCAAGGACACCGCGCAGAACGCCAACCGGCTGAAGGGCGACGCGAAGCTGATGAGCGTGCTGCGCGGCGCGGTGGAGGCAAACGAGGACGAGGACGGCTGGGCCGCGCTGGGGCCGGTCGGCTCGCATATCTCGAACCAAGGTTCCTTCGATCCGAGGAATTATGGGTTCGGCAAGCTCAGCGACCTGTTCGCGGCGATCGACCTGTTCGAGGTCCGGAAGGAGGAGAACGGCAGCGTCACGACCGTCTGGGTGAAGAACAAGAAGTGGAAACGCCCCCAGGAGGAAAAGAACTGAGGCGTCAAGCCAGCAGCGCCACCACGTCCTCGATCCTCACCGGCTTGACGAGGTGGTGCTTGAAGCCCGCTTGGCGCGAGCGTTCGCGGTCCTCCTCCTGTCCCCATCCGGAAACGGAAATGAGCAGCGTTTCCGGCACATCCGCCGAGAGCCGCCTCGCCACCTCGTAGCCATCGATTTTCGGCAGGCCGATGTCGCACAGGCAGACGTGCGGGCGGAAGGCTCCGGCCTCGCGCACGGCTTCCTCGCCGTCATAGGCGACGCGCACGTCGTGGCCGTCCATCGTGAGCAGGATCTGGAGCATGGCCACCGCGTCGCGATTGTCGTCCACCACCAGCACCCGCTTGCCCTCGGACGGCGGCTCCGGCGATGGCGGCGGACGCGTCGATCCGGATGCCGGTCTCTCATGCTCCGGGGCCAGCGGCAGGCGGATGCTGAACGTGCTGCCTTCGCCGGGGCCCTGGCTGTGCGCCTCGATGCTGCCGCCGTGGAGGTCCAGCAGCCCGCGGACGACGCTCAGCCCCACGCCGAGGCCGGTCCGCGCTTCCTCCGCCGTGTCGTCCGCTTGGCTGAACACTTCGAATATTTCCCCCAGTTTCGCGGACGGGATGCCGATGCCGTTGTCTTCCACGACGACTTCGGCGCAGCCTTCATTCGTCGCCAGTCCGAGCGAGATCCGCCCGCCGCGGCGCGTGTATTTCACGGCGTTCGACAGGACGTTGGAAACGATCTGCTCGAGCCGTGTGGGATCTCCTTCGACGATGACCGGCTCGTCCGGCAGCGAGAGCGAGAGGCGGTGTTCCTTCCGGCGGATCGCCTCGCGGTAGTGATCGACCACGAGCTTCACCAACTGCCGCAGATCGACGCGCCCGACCTTCAGATGGATCTTTCCCTGCGTGATGCGGGAAATGTCGAGCAGGTCGTCCACCAGGTGCACGATCTGGTTTGTCTGGCGTTCGATCACCCGCAGCGTCCGGTCCACCAGCCGGCGGTTGTAGCCGGCGCGGTTGAGCAGGTCGATCCCGCTGCGGATCGGCGCGAGCGGGTTGCGGAGTTCGTGGGCGAGTGTGGCGAGAAACTCGTTCTTGCGGCGGTCCGCCTCGCGCAGGGCCTCCTCCATCTGCTTCCGGTCGGTGAGGTCGCGCGCGATTTTGACGAACTCGGGTGGCTCGACGCCACGGATCGGCGAGGCCGAGCCGCTGGCGAAGAAGGCCGCGCCGTCCTTGCGGATGTGCCAACGCTCGTCGCTCGCAAATCCGTCGCGGGTCGCCTTTTCCAGCTCCATGGCCGGCGCGCCCCGGCCCCGGTCTTCCGGCAGGAAGAGGATCTCGAAGTTCCGGCCCCTCACCTCTTCCTCGGTGTAGCCGAAAATCCGCTCGGCGCCGGCGCTCCACGTCTTGATCCGGCCCTCGGCGTCGAGCGTCATGATCGCGAACTCGGCGGCGCTTTCCACGAGCATCCGCAGCCGGGCCTCGCTGGCGCGGAGATCGGTCTCGGATTTGCGCAGCTTGTCTTCCGTCTCCCGGCGTCGCGTGATGTCGATGCACGAGCCGATGAAGCCGATGAACGCGCCGTCGCGCGCGTGGCGGGGCACGCCGTGGTCGAGCACCCAGCGGAAAACGCCGTCGTGTCGGCGCAGCCGGTATTCCATCTTGAACGGGCGTTTTTCGCGGAAGGCGGACCAGTAGGCGTCCAGGCAGCGCTGCCGGTCGTCGGGATGCACATCGCGGGCCCAGCCCTCTCCGCTCTCCTCCTCCAGGCTCCGGCCGGTGAAAGCCAGCCAGGGTTTGTTGAACCAGAAGCACATCCCGTCCACGCCGGACATCCAGATCATCACCGGCGCGGTGTCCGCCATGTGGCGAAACAGCGGTTCGGATTCCCACTCGTGCCCGGCGCCCGGGACCGCGGCATCCTTCCCCGCCTGGGAAGCCTGGCGGAAACCGGCGGATGCCGCGTCCTCCCTGGTTCCGGTCCGGAGTTCCTCGTGCCTCTGACTTTCCTCGCCACTCATACGCCTCGCTTTTCGCCTGCCCGCGGCCCGCGGAAACGCGCCACCGGTCCGGGAAGAAACGCCCGATCCAGGATGTCGCAAGTCCGATGCGGTTTCCGCACCCGCTCCAGAGGCCGAGTATCCGCTGGCGGGACCTCCGATCCGGGCTATCTCTCCCGGTTGCGCGCGGGTCGGGATAACGACCACGGCCCGGCGGCGCGGCGAACCCGAAAACGACCATGGAAAAGAAGAACGACAGCGAAACCCAAGCCGACCGCACGCTCACCAACCGCCAAGGCCACCCGATCACCAACAACCAGTCGCAGCGCACCGTCGGCAGCCGCGGCCCGGCGACGCTCGAGAACTACCAGTTCCTGGAAAAAATCAGCCACTTCGACCGCGAGCGCATCCCCGAACGGGTGGTCCACGCCCGCGGATTCGTCTGCTACGGCGAATTCGAGGCGACCGGCATGATCGGCGACGAACCGGCTTCCAAATACACGCGTGCGAAGTTGTTCCAGGAACAGGGCAAGAAAGCGCCGCTGGCGATCCGCTTCTCGACGGTGATCGGCGGCCGGGATTCCTCCGAGGTGGCGCGCGATCCCCGCGGCTTCGCGGTGAAATTCTACACCGAGGATGGCAACTGGGACCTCGTCGGCAACAACCTCGCCGTCTTCTTCATTCGCGACGCGATCAAATTTCCCGACGTCATCCACTCGCTCAAGCCGGACCCGGTGACCTTCCGCCAGGAGCCGAACCGGATCTTCGACTTCATGAGCCAGACGCCGGAGAGCATGCACATGCTGACCCACCTTTTCAGCCCGCGCGGCATCCCGGCGAGCTACCGGCACATGGAGGGCTTCGGCGTGAACACCTACAAGATGGTGAACGCGCAGGGCGACACCGTGCTGGTGAAATACCACTTTCACCCGCGCTGCGGCGTGGCCTCGCTGACCGCCGCCGAGGCGGAAAAAGTGCAAGGCAAGGATCTCGGCTCGGCTTCCAAGGATCTCTACGAGGCGATCGAGCGCGGTGAATTTCCGCAGTGGGACATGTTCGTCCAGATCATGGAGGACCACGAGCACCCGGAACTCGACTGGGACCCGCTCGACGACACGAAGATCTGGCCGGAGAACCAGTTCCCGCTGCGGAAAATCGGCGTGATGACCCTGAACCGGAACGTCGAGGACCACCACAACGAGAACGAGCAGATCGCCATGGGCACCGGCGTGCTGGTCGACGGCTTGGATTTCTCGGACGACAAGATGCTCGTCGGCCGGACCTTTTCCTACTCGGACACCCAACGCCACCGCGTCGGCGCCAACTACCTGCAGCTCCCGGTGAACCAGCCGAAGGGCGTGAAGGGCCGCGTCCACACGAACCAGCGCGGCGGCCAGATGTCCTACGGCACCGACCTCGCGCCGGGCCAGAACCCGCACGTGAACTACGAGCCTTCGATCCACAAGGGCCTCCACGAGGCGGATCGCGACGAGCCGATCCACTCGCCGGAAATCACCGGCCGCCTCACCCGCAGCGTGCTCGAGCGGCGAAACGACTACGTCCAGGCCCGCGGCCGCTACAACACGATGATGGACTGGGAACGCGACGACCTCGTCCAGAACATGGGCGAACTGCTCGGCCAGTGCGAACGCGACGTGCAGGAGCGGATGCTGTGGCATCTCTTCCTTATCCACGACGACTATGGCAAGCGCGTCGGCATGGCGTTTGACATGACTGCGGACGACGTGCGCCATCTTGAACCGTTGAAGGGGCAAGTGCTCGCCGACGAAGACCAGCAACGCCTGAAAAACCTCGGCAACAACGGCGACAAGATCGACCCGACCGTCTGGGGCACCTGGACCAGCTCGGTCACCAACCGCCGGGCGACGGCCGAAGAAGTCCTCGGCGGGATGCGCGTCTCGCCGAACCCGATGAAGTGATCCACGAATGAAAAAAGCTCCCCGGCGGCGCCGGGGAGCTCTTTTTTTACAAGCTTGGCTGGACTGCCGGTGGTCACTCGCGGTCGCGCAGGCGGGTGCTGTCGCCCTCGACCTTGATCTTGCGCGCCACCAGGACGGGACGGCCGTCGATGTTGCGGCGCTGTCCCTCGATCTTCACTTCGGCATCGCGCTCGATTTCGAGGTCATCCAAGGATGCGTCCTTCCCAAGATCCGCCACGACCTCGCGGCCGTTTTCCATCTCGAGGCGGACCACCAGGTGATCTTCCCGTTCATCGTCATCGAGATTGATTTCGTTCACATCGCGCACTTTTCCGGAGACGGACTGCCGGACCTGCTTGCGATCGATGTTGATGGTCTCGTTCTCAACCCGGATGCGATCGGCCAGCAGGACCTGCTCGCCGCCGATCGACGCGTGCTGGCCGGACACCTTGATCCGATCCCCGCGGCTCATCTCGAGGTCGCTGAGCTCCTTCTGGCGGCCGAGGTCGACGATCGCGTCATACCCGCTCTCCATCTGGATCCTGACCCAGGTGTGCTCCTCGGGAAGGTTCTGGCCCCGACGGAGGTTCACCTCGCGGAAACCCTGCACCGTGCCTTCCAAAGTGACCGAGCCCTCGCCCTTCACTCGTTCCGAATCCCGGCCATCTCGGCCCGCCTGCTGGGACCCGGAATCCCGACCGAATGACTCGCGCCAATCGCTCTGCCGGCTCCCGCGCTCGGAGTCGCGCCAGCGGTTCGACTGCTGGGACTGCCCGGTGCTCCGGCCTGCCTGGCTGGCGCTCGAATCGCCTTGTCCGCGGTTCCTCTGGTTGAACCCGCTCCGGCTGTCCTGCGCTTCGCCTCCCCTGTCATAGAGCGATCCGCTCGAGGTGCTGTACGGGTTGCTGTCGCCACTCCGACCGGAGCGCTGCGCCGAGCGCCCCTCCTGCGAGCGCTCCATGCGGTAGTCCGACTGCTCGGACTGCTCCGACTGCCCCGAGCGCGATTGGCTGGTCTGGCCATAGTCGCTCGAGCGGCTCGTCGTGTCGCTCCGGCCGTATGCCGACGAGCCGGTCTGATTCTGGTTCCGCTGGGCCTCCTCCGTGCTGACGTAAGTCCAGCTGCCGGTTACCGGATCCCACACCACGATGCTGTAGCCATCCTCCGAGGAGCCGCCGGTTCCTGTCGTGCCTTGGTAGGTGGACGACTGCGATTGCCGCTGGTTGTCGCTGCTGTAGCGGTTTCCGGATTGTTCCTGGGCCATGGCCACGCCGAAAGTCAACGCGACGCCGGCGCCCACGAGCGTGGGAAGGTTTCCGTTCCGAAAAGTAAGAGATTTCCGTTTCATAGATGTTGTTTGTTGTGTGTTCTTCAATTTCACGGTTTGCAGGAAATGCAGCGGGAAGGGATGCCACGAACGCGCGGCCATCGAACGACGAGTAAAAATCCCGCAGTGTCCCGCCGCGGGGTCTCGGGTCTCCGCAAGCCGCGTGCCAGCCGCACCGTGCTCGCCCGGAAACACCCGCAAACTCCCGCAACGGCACTGTATCCGCGCAGGCGGAAGAGCCCGTGGGGCCCACCGCCGCTTGGCTGAACTTCCTCATCTTGTGAGATAGCATCGATCCCGCCGGCGGCCGATGATGAAGTTACGCACTCTGCATTCCGGCGCAGGGCTACCGGAGCACATTGCATGGGAAAGACGAAGGTCAGACGCTGTCGCGCGACACCAGCTTGTTGAAGTTGCTCTTCCCGCCGCCCTCCGTCTTTTCCTGATAGACCAGCGCCAGTTCGCTTTCGTCGAACTTCTCGAAGAACTCGTCCCAGGAAATCTCCTCGAGCGAGTCGCCGCCGCTGTAGCCGGGGAAATCGATGCGGAGAATGCCTGCGTCGTCGCCGCTGCCGGTGCCTTTCACCTTCGCGGGCTTCCCGTTGCGGGCTTCGGCCCATTGCCGGATCGTGTCGTGGTCGGTGGTGGATTTGCTGCTCATGATGGAGTGGTTCGGTTTCCCCGGAGGGTACCACCCGCCGGGTCCGCCGGGTTTCGCACGGCGCGTGCCACGGAACGCGCTGGCCAAACCCCGCCCGCACGGGCTGGATGACGGGCGCATGCACGAGGACCTCCAGATTCTCGAAGCCAGTGGCCCCGAACTCGGGCCGTGGCTCGACCCGCTCGGCGATCTCCGCATCCGCGTCTTCCGCGAGTTTCCCTACCTCTACGAAGGCACGCTCGAATACGAGCGGGAGTATCTCCGCACCTATCTGGAATCGCCGGACAGCCGGGTGGTGCTGGTCGTTTCGCCGAAGGCGGGCGTGGTCGGCGCCACCACCTGCGTGCCCCTCGCGCGCGAGGAGCCGGAGTTCAAGGAGCCGTTCCTGCGCGCCGGCTGGAATCTCTCGGAAATCTGCTATTTCGGCGAGAGCCTCCTGCTGCCCGAATTGCGCGGCCGTGGGCTCGGCAAGGAGTTCTTCGCCCGGCGGGAATCGCACGCCGATCGGCTCGGGCTGCCAGTCCGGGCGTTCTGCGCGGTCGATCGCCCGCCGGACCACCCGCTCCGCCCGCCGGACTACCGCCCGCTCGACGGATTCTGGGAGTCCCGCGGATTCGTCAAGCGGCCCGAACTCCGCGCCCGCTTCGAGTGGAAGGAAATCGGGGAAGACGCGCCCTCGCCGAAGACGCTCACCTTCTGGGTGAAGGAGCGGATTCCGGGCTGACGCGTCCCCGACCCGGTATCGACGCTTGCGGCGCGCCGCCTCCCGGTCTCCCATCTCCCCGCATGAGCATCGCCGAGAAACAAGAGCAGCTTCTCGAGGAGCTGGGGCTGTTCCAGGATTGGACGGAGCGTTACGAGTATGTGATCGGGCTCGGAAAGCAGCTCCCGCCGATGCCGGAGAGTTCGAAGAATCCGGAACACCTGATCAAGGGCTGCCAATCGCAGGTGTGGCTGGACGCCGCGCTCGAGGATGGCAAGGTCCGCTACCTGGCGGATTCCGATTCCCTCATCACCAAGGGCATGATCGCGCTCTTCGTGCGGGTTCTCGACGGCGAGGCGCCGGATGCGATCCTGACGGCGGACATGAGCTTCATCGACCGCACCGGCCTCAAGGAGCACCTCGCCCCGACGCGGGCGAACGCGCTTTCGCTGATGGCCACCCAGATGAAGCAGCGCGCCTTGGGCTTCGCCGCCCAAGGGTGAAAAAGAAACTCCCGCCGCTCCGGAGAGCAGCGGGAGTTCCTGACCGTTAACCCAATGAAGACGGTGAACCGGCCGGCGGGTGACCGGCCTCGGAACCGAAGCTCCGATGTTCGCCTATTCAACGCCGGAAGCGGCCGTTCGGTTTAGTTTTTTCCGGAAATTTTTCCGGCCTCGCGGAGGGCACCCACGGCGGACTCGATCACCGGGTCCCGCCACGCCTCGATCTCCCGCCGTTCCTCCGGTGGCAGCGTGTCGAGACGCAGCCGGCGCTCGAAGCGCCCGCGGTCCGCGTCCGTGATCTCCACCAGCAGGTCCGGCTCGATCCCCTCGCGGTGCGGCGTGCGGCCGGAGGGCGTGTGGTAGGTGGCCACGGTGAGCCGGAGGGCGGTGCCGCCGCCCATCGGCACGATGTTCTGGACAGAGCCCTTCCCGTAGCTCGTCTCGCCCACCACCGTCGCGCGCTTCAGGTCCTGGAGCGCGCCGGCGGTGAGTTCGGAAGCGGAGGCGGAGCCCTTGTCGATGAGCAGGGCGAGCGGATAGTCGCGCTTGCGGCGCTGGCGCTCGGGCGTGGCCAGCGGTTCGGCGGCCTCGCCTTCGCGGCCGCGCGTGATGACCACCTCCGTCGCCGGCGGCAGGAAGAGCCCGAGAATCTCCACCGTCTGGTGGAGGTCGCCGCCTGGGTTTCCGCGGAGATCGAGGAGCAGCGATTTCATGCCGGCGTCCTCGAGTTCGTCGAGCGCCGCGGTGAGCTCGCGGGCGCTGCGCGGGCCGAATCCCGCGAGGCGGACGTAGCCGGTGCCCCCCTCGTCCCAGAGCTTGGCTTCCGCGACGGAAACGTCTTCGACCACGCGGTGAACGAGCGGCACCTCCTCCGGCTTCGGCTCGCCCGGCCGCTGCAGCGTGAGCAGCGTCGTCTCACCGGCCGCGCGGCGCAACGGCCCGAGCAGCTCGCGGAAGGCCACGTCGTCCGTCGGACGGCCGTCGATCGCCCGCAACGCGCTGTCGAGGCGCACGCCAGCGCGGTCCGCCGGTCCGCCGCCGGCGACGGCCACGATGTAAGGTCCGCCCTCGCGCAGTCCGAGGGTCAGCCCGAGCGACGGGACGTCCGGATCGGGCGCGTCCTCCGCGGCCAGCACGGCGGCCATTTCCGGATGGATGAAAGACGAGTGCGGATCGAGGCTGGCGAGCATCCCTTCGAGCGCGTGGTTCACCAGCCGGTCGTAGGCCAGGCGGTCCGCCTCCGGGTGCCGCTGGCGCACGGTCTCCAGCACCTCGATGAAGCGCTCGATCGCCGGATACGCCGCTTCATCGGGGTCCGGCAGGGCGGCCGGTTCCGCCGTGGCGAGACCCAGACCACAAAGCGAAACGAGCAGGGATTTCATGATCGGGGCGGTTTCGGCCGCGGGAACTCACGCCACCACGGCCTGCCGGGAACCCATCAGCCGGCGGGCGGTGGGGACGATCTCGTCCAGTTCGTCCACGACAACGAACTCGCCGTTCGAGCACCAGCGGCCGAGCATGCGCACGAGCGGGTCCCAGAACGCCGTGCCATCGGCGTCGCGGCGGTTGAAAACGACGACCGGCTTGTTTTCCATCAGCCGGTTTCCTTGGTGCTTGAAGATCATCAGCGCGAGCATCTCCTGCACCGTGCCGGCCCCGCCGGGGAAGATGACAAAGGCGTCCGAATTCTCGATCATCACCTCCATGCGGGTGTAGATGTCCGGCCGCAGCCAGAAGCTCGACATGCCGTCGGGCAGGCCTTCCAGCTCGATGATGTGGGGCACGTTCGAGCCGCCGGTCCAGCCGCCGGCCTCCACGGCTCCGCGCACGACCTCGCCCATGATGCCGGATTTCCCCGCGCCGGAAACGCAGCCGAGCCGTTCGTCCGCGAGCCGCTTGCCGAGCTCGTAGCCATCGGCGAGATAGGCCGGATCCTCGATCGAGGCGGAACAGAAAACGCAGATGTTTCCTTGGTGATCGCGCGGCAGCGGGGTGTCGAACGACGGCCCGGCGACGTCGCCGGAGCGTTCCCGGCCGGCATCCGGCAGACCGAGCTTGCGCGCCCGCTCCAAGAGGCGGATGACTTCTTCCTCGTCCTCGGCGACGAGCAGGTAGTCGGCATGGTTCTGCTTCACCGTGCCGAGCAGGTTGAGGTGGGTGAGCAGGGCGAACACGTCGTCCCACGAGCCGTCGGAGTTCAGGACGACGGTCGGCTTGCCCGCGAGGTGGCGGTCGAGCGTCTGGTAGCCGACGAAGATCGAGATCGCCTTGAACAGGTCCTCGAGCGTGGCGCCCGGAGTGAAGACGAAGGCTTCCGACTCGATGATCTTGCGCTCGATGTTCGAGAGCGAGATGCGCTGGTCGCCGTTCGAGTTGTAGATATCCCAGCCTTTGCTGAAGAGCTGGTAGAGGAGGCGGGCTCGGATTTCGCGGTTGGGGTCTTTTTCCCCGCGGACGGTGCCGGCGAGTCGGACGGTGGGCATTTTTTCTACGGAAGGGAACGAACGGAAAATCACGCGGCCGGGCGAGGGAGCTGGGCACTCGACTCGCAGCCGCCGGTTGCCCAACATCACACCAATGGACGAGTTCATGCAAGCGGCAGTTGAGGAGGCTCGGGCGGGATTCGAGGAAGGCGGCATCCCGATCGGCAGCGTGCTGGTCCACCGCGGGAAAATCATCGGGCGCGGCCACAACCGCCGCGTCCAGCGAGGCAGCCCGACGCTCCACGGCGAGATGGACGCGCTGGAAAACGCCGGCCGCCAACCCGCGTCCGTCTACCGCGAGTGCACGATCTACACCACCCTCTCGCCCTGCCCGATGTGCAGCGGCGCGATTCTCCTCTACGGAATTCCGCGCGTCGTCGTCGGCGAGAACCGGACGTTCATGGGCGAGGAAGGCTTGCTGCGCTCGCGCGGCGTGGAGGTCCGCGTGATGGACGACCCGGAGTGCGTTTCGCTCATGGAGCGGTTCATCGCGGAGCGTCCGGAACTTTGGAACGAGGACATCGGCGAGTGAAGCGGGCGGCCGATCCGCTATCGACAACCCTGGGATCGGGTTCCATGTTCTCCCGCGCATGAAGCGGCTCGTTTTCCTCGCCCTCACGCTCCTGGCGACCCTCGCCGTGGCATCCGCCGCGCCGAGGTTCGCCGTCGTCCGGGTGAAGGACATCTACCGCGACCTCCCCTCCACCACCGCCATGCAGGCCCGGGTGAAGGCGGCCCACGAGGACGTTCTCCGCGACGTGCGCGCCGAGAAGTTCCGCCAGATCCTCGCCGAACTCGAGACACTCCAGGGCCGCATCCAGGGCAAGGGCGGCTCGCTCGACGAAGAGACCAGCCGGGAGCTCGCCCGCGCCTACGAGCTGAAGCGCCAGGAGGCCTACGCCATGCAGCGCGAGTTCGAGAATTTCCGCACCGAGCGGACCAAGGAAATCAACCGCGAAATGGTCGCCGAAATGCGGGAGTCCTTGAACCGCATCTCCGGCACCGCCGCCCGGCTCGCGCGCGAGCAGGGATACGACGCCGTCTTCGACAGCTCGGGCGACACCAACACCGGGCTGCCGCTGCTGCTCTACGTGAAAGACGCGCCGGACCTCACCAACGACGTGATCGCGGCCTTGGGCGACGAAGCCGCCGCCGGCGAAAGCACGTCCGCCGGCGCCCCGACCGATTCACCTGAAAGCGATTGATGGAAACGTTCCTCGAGATTCTCCAGCACCCGTTCGCCTGGGGCCTGCTCCTCGGCCTGCTGATCGCCGCGTTCATCTGGAAATCCGGCTTCACGGCGCGCCGGCATTCGATCCGCGAGATCAAGCGGCTCGAGAATGAAATCCGCGACCTCCAAGGCCACCTCAACACCCAGCTCAAGATCAACGCCAGCGGCAACGAGGCGCTGCAGAACGAGCTCGCCGAGCTCCGCCAGCAGAACGAGACGCTGCGGGTGAACATCGCCGGCCTCCAGCAGAAGCCCGGCCGCGCCGAGCAGCGCCTGCTCCAGATCCACGAGGCCGCGGTGCGCACGATGCGCGAGCAGGCACCGGGATTCGCGCCGGCGTGGGAAAAGGCCTTCCGCCAAGCCGAGGGCGAAGTGGAGGAAGCCGAATCCGGCCTGAAACGCCTCGTCCGCCGCGTGATCCCCGGGCTCGCGAACACCCAGCCCCAGGGCCACGCCACGCCGTTGCTCACCGAGGAGAAGTCGCAGCCGGAGCGCGAGTGACGCGCAGCACGCCGTCGCTCAGGATGCGGGCCCGCAGGCCGCCCCGGCAGCCGGACTTGAGAAATTCCTCCACACCCGGCGCCGCGGCCTCGTCCATCCAGTAACACGGCGCGCAGACCTCGCTGGCTTCGAAATCCACGCCTTGGAAGCGGAACCGCCGGCCGACCCACTCGCCGAGATCCACGCCGCGGACAATCACGTTCCGCCGGAAAATCTCCGCGGAAAGCTCCGGCAGCCCGAACTCCCGACGCACCGAATCGACCACCGCCGCGTCGAAAAACGTGACTTGGCCCTTGAAGTCCGGCTTGTAGCCGAAATAGCGGTCGCCCCGCAGCCCGAGGCCGGCGACGCATTCCACCTCGTCCACCGCGACGATCGGGTGATGCATCCGGCCCTTGCCGTGGCGGCCGCGGAAATCGTGGCCCTGTGACAGATAGATCGCCTCCACTTCCGCCTGCCACTCCGGCAGCTCGCCGGTCAGCGGAGACTTCATGTCCGGCCCCACCCACTCGGTGGTGCCATCCGCGTACGACTCCTTTTTCCACACGGGCAGCTCGTATTTCAGGCGCTCCATGATCGCGCGCGCCGCGTCGAACGCAGCCCCGCGATGGGCCGACGAAACGCCGAGCCACACCGCCACCTCGCCGACTTCCAGCTCGCCGGTGCGATGCACGGCCACCGCGTGGAGCAGGCCGTGGCGCACCGCTTCCTCCTCGAGAATGCGCATGCCCACGGGCAGCGCCAGCGCCGGATACGCCTGATACGCCAGGCGTGCCACGGGCCGGCCCTCGTTGTGGTCGCGCACCCGGCCGTCAAAGGTCACCACCGCCCCGGCCGCGGGATCGGCGAGCGGGGCCGCGAGCGCGACCGGATCGAGCGGCCGGTCGCTGAGGCGGAACTGGAAGTCCACGGGCATCGGCGGCGGTTCTAGCTCATCCGCCGGACATCGGCGGCAGGAATGCGACCGTATCGCCTGAAACGAGCGCATGGTCCCATGCGACGAATTCATCGTTCACCGCCACCCGCAGGTGGTCCGGGGAAAAGCCGAGCGCGTGTTCACGCTCGAGCGCGCCGAACAATTCCCGGGGCGTGGCCGCGCGCGTCTCGAGCCGCTCGCCCGCCAGGCCGCGGCGTTCGCCGAGCAGGCCGAAATAGAGGATGGCGATGTGTTTCTCCGCGTTCATCAATCCGTCGCTCGTTCCCAGTCGTCCGGGGT
Organism: uncultured Verrucomicrobiales bacterium; assembly: GCA_965651855.1. GTDB lineage: Bacteria > Verrucomicrobiota > Verrucomicrobiia > Verrucomicrobiales > Akkermansiaceae > Luteolibacter. Next base: position 22,037 of record CBFGTW010000018.1, on the reverse strand, counting down.
ATTGGCATTGTCCAGCGCCCGTTCGTCCACGGGCTCGAGCAGGCGGGCGTTTTCCCGGATCAGGATTTTCCGCGGGCAGCGCAGGTCCGCCCGCACCGCCTCCTCGAGGATCGGCAGCGCTTCCGCGCCGTAGACCGCGCAGAGCGGTTCCGGCAGCTCGTCGGAAGAACTTCGGAACGCCAGGAACGGCTCGCCCGCCCGCCGCTCCAGCAGCAAGGCCGTCAGCGTCTCCAGTCCCAGCCGCGGAAGGTCGCAGGCCACCACCAGCCAATCCGCATCGGGAGTGGCGCGCATGGCGGCGAGCATGCCGGCCAGCGGCCCGCGGGCATCGGCCGTATCGCGGATCACCGGCACTTCCGGCTTATCTTCGAAACCCGGCGGCAAAGCCTGTTCCTCGCGCAGCGACAGATAAACTTCCGCACATCCCGCGGCGACCAGCAAGTCATGGGTCCGGCGCGCGAGCGGCCGGCCGTCCGGGTGGACCAGCGCCGCCTTGTCGCGACCCATCCGCTCGCTGCGACCGCCGGCGAGCACCAAGCCGTGGAGCGGGCGTTTCATGGCGCGATGTAGTCGCCGGATTTCCCGCCGGTTTTTTTCACGAGGCGGACGCCCCGGATCTCGATGCCTTTGTCGAGCGCCTTGGCCATGTCGTAGATGGTCAGCGCCGCGGCGGTCACGCCGGTCATCGCTTCCATCTCGACGCCGGTTTTCCAAGTCGTGGCCACCTCGCAGCGCACGACCACCGCGCCTCCCTCGGGCACGATCGAGAACTCGCAGGCCTCCACCGGCAGCGGGTGGCAGAACGGAATCCACTCGCTGGTCTTCTTCACCGCCATCGTGCCGGCGATGATCGCGGTTTGGAACACCGGCCCCTTCGGCCCGTGCAGCTCGTTGTTCTCGAGGCGCTCCATGATCCGCGGTCCGAGTTCGACCCGCGCCTCGGCGGTGGCGGTGCGGCGATTCGCGGTCTTCGCGGCGATGTCGACCATCGCCGGTTGGCCGTCGCGGACATGTGTGAAGGAATCTTCCATAAGTCTATCTCCAGGCGGTGAAAGGAAACGTCGCGCCGGGCTCCCGCTCCGCAAGCGGCGGCAGCGTCAGGAATCCGTCGCTGCGGAGCAAGCCGGCGAAGTCCCCGCTGTTGCCGGTGGGCGCGGGCTCGGCGAGGCCGTCGCCGCGAATTTTCACCGGCAGGTGCCAGGTGAAGTCCGGCAGCCCGGCGGACGGATCGGAAAGTGGCAACCGCGGCCGCTCGGCGCGCCGGCCGAGCGAGGCGTGGAGCGCCGGCAGGACAAAGGCGTGCAGGCCGGTCAGGGCGGAGACCGGATTCCCCGGCAGGGCGATCACCAGCTGCTCCGACGGCCCGATCCAGCAGCCGGCGGGTTTTCCGGGCCGCTGGGCGACGCCGTGGAAAAGCTTCGTGCAGCCGAGACGCTCGAGCAGTTCCGGCACGAAATCCCGCGCGCCCATCGAGATGGCGCCGGTCACGACGATCCAGAGGTGGCGAGCCAGGACCTCGCGCAGCACGGGCTCGGCGGCCTGCGGATCATCGGCGAGCGAATCCGCCCGGGAACCGGCGAATCCCGCGCGCTCGAGGGCGGCGACCAGCGCGTGGGCGTTCGATTGCCGGATTTGGTGCGGCCGCGGAACTTCGTCCACCGGCACGAGTTCGTCGCCGGTCGCCAGCACCGCGATGTGCGGCATGGCGGAAACCTCCAACCAGCCGCAACCGCAGGAGGCGGCCACTCCGATCTCGCGGGAGCCGAGCACGCTCCCGGGCTCCAACAGCCGCTCACCCGCGGCCACATCGCTGCCCGCCAGATGGATGAACCGCCCCGGCAGCGGATCCGCGGATTCAGCGAACGTGACGGTGCCCTCGCCTCGCGCCGCGACTTCTTCCACGGGCACCACGCAATCCGCCTCCTGCGGAAACGGCGCGCCGGTCATGATCTCGAGGCAGGCGCCGGCTTCATCCGGCAGCGCGGACTCGGGCGCGCCGGCGGGCGCCGCGCCGCGGACATGGAATGTGCGGATGCCTCCGTCCCAGTCCGCGCGCCGCAGCGCGTAGCCGTCCATCATCACGCGGTTGTACGGAGGCAACGCCCGGTCCGCCACCACCGGCTGGCGCAGGACGAGACCGGCGGCTTGCTCGATGCGACGGCGTTCCGTCGGCGCGGGAGGCACCCGCGACAGCAGCCGTTCCAGCGCGTCCGCGTAGGAAATCACGCCGGCAGCATCCACCGCGGGCGGCTCAGGACAATCTCAAACGCCTTCGAGTTCCGTTCCCGTCGGCGTGAGCACCACGCGGTTGTTGCCGCATGCGAGATGCAGGGCCTCGAGCAGCCGCGGCGTGCTGGCGCCTTCCTTGAGCTGCATGCCGTAGCGCAGCTCGGTCATCATGCCCGCCTGGGCCGAGGAAACGTTGAGCAATTGCACGCGGTCCGCATATTCCTCGAAGACCGGCTTGAGCAGTTCCTCGAAGTCCATGTCCGCCGTCATGCGCAGCGTCAGCAGGTGAGACGCCCGCCGCGGGGCGAAAGCGTCGGACTTCGCCAGGATGAAAATGGCGGTGCCGACGATCGCGGTGATGATCACCGCCGCGCCAAAGAGCCGCGCGCCCACCACCATGCCGATGGCCATGGCGAAGAAGACGAAGGCCAGGTCCCGCGACTGCCCGAGGTTCCGCCGGAAGCGGATCACCGAGAAAGCGGCGAACATGCCGAAGGCGATCGCGCCGTTGCCGGCCACCACCATGATCAGGATGGTGGTCACCACGCCGATGATGATCAACGTCTGGACGTAATCCTGCGAGTAACGCGTCCCCTTGTAGGTGATCCGGTAGATGATCGCGATCAGAAGATTCAACCCGAGGCTGACGCCCATCGCCAGCAGCACCTCCTCGAACGTCGGGGCTTCGGAAATGGCCGGCGAGTCGAACATCCGGTCGAGGAACCCCATGGGTTCGCTTTCAACCTGGGCGAGAAACATGCGATCTAACAATGCAGCGGGGGTCATGCGGGTTGGGTTTTTCTCAGGAGGTTGGATTTGTTGAACTCATACATCTCGAGGGCCGCGGCGTATTTGGAGAAGCCGCGCGGCACGAGCCGGAACTTCCCGATCAGCGAGCGGAACCAATACGGCACGGGACCGATGGTTTTCACCTCCATGATGGCGGATCCCGGCTCGAGCAGCGGAAGCTCGAAATCCGGGTCGTCCGGTTGCAGCGGCAGGAGCCGGAACCGGCAGTAAAGCTCGGTGTCGAAGGTGATGCGGATCGTTCCTTCGCGGCCGCTGTCGTAGGCGTAGCGGTGGTAGCGGATCTGGACGACCGGGCGGTTCTTGCCATCGGCCACGAGGTCCTGGATCTCGTTGAAGACGCGCTCGTCCCCCACTCCGTCCAGCGGCAGGTCCTGCGGCATCTTGCCTTCGGAAAAGCGGGCGAGTTCCTCGAGCTTGACCGGCACGCGGCGTTTGACGGTGGTGCCGTCGAGCTTGTGTTTCACCTCGATGAAAGCGCTCGGGGGGATGCTGCCGTCCTGCCGGCCGTAGACCCGGCCGCGGACCCGCCGGCGGTTCGGCACGCCGAATTGCTTCTGCCAGTAGGTGGTCCGCTCGAGCGAATCGAAATACTCGGAGATCACCGGGTAGCCGTCGTTGGCGTTCGGGTCCACCGCCAGATGAGCCGCCACCATCGCCCGCACCGGGCCCTCGAGCCCCGGCCCGAGGACGAACTTGAATTCGCGGCGGTTCTGGTTTGCGTCCATTTTCTAAGGAAAGCAGCGGTGACAATCTTGTCACGGATGCGGGCCGTCGATCAAAAAGTTCCCGGATCAAGCGGCCGATTGCAGCGATTCGCGGGAACGCAAGTCTTTGTAATCACAATGCGGTGATATCGACGTGGAGCGGCTGTTAGCTTGCGGTTTTTCCGCCCTCCGCCGCACCGGTGATTCGCTTCGCGGGCGACGAGCGGTCGCCGTTGTTCCCGGGAACGAGCGTGTAGATGGTGGTGCCCGGCTCGACCTCCTCGAGGTCCGCGACGGCCGGTCGCAGGCCACGGCTTTCGTCGTCCAGAAACAGGATCAATGGTTCGCCCTCGCCGTGCGTGGCGCGGAAGTCGGCCAGCGTGAACTTCTCGGTGATGAGCGTGTTTTTCAGCGTCGCTCCCCCGGCCACCAAGCGCGCGAGCTGGTCGTGCTGCGGCCGGCCGGTGAAGCAGATCCGGCCGCGCATGTGCCCGGAGACGGCCGTGGAGTGGTGCCTGCCGGTGTCGCCGGGCGCGATCTGCCAGACGCCCGCGCGGCCGAAGCGGTGGATGAAATGCACCGCGGCCATCGAGTTCACCTCGTCGTTCGGCGTGGCGGCCACCAGATTGCCGATCCCCGCGAAATCGAGCTCCTCTTCGGCGAACTCGGAGAGAATGTTGGCGCGCAGGGCGTTGAGGCCTTCGAGCTTCGCCGCGGCGACGTTCTTGTAGTTGGTGTCGAGCAGCACGACTTGGTGGCCTTCGTCCTGCAAGCCCTTGGCGACGACACGCACCCACCGGTCAGCCCCGGCGAAGAGGATGCCGCAGGCCTTGCCGGACGCCAGGCCGAGCCGGCGCGCCAAGGGCCCCGCGATCAGACCGTAGAACGTGACGGTTCCCACGATCACGACGAAGACCAGGGCCACCAGATCGTCCGCCTGCGCCGCGATGCGCTCGCCTGTTTCTCCGGCGAAGCGGCCCTGGGTGACCGCGGTCTCGAACTCCAGGGCGAAGATCGACGTCACCGCCGCCGCCACGATCCCGCGCGGCGCGAGCGCCGCGAGGAAAAGGCGGTCCTTGAGCGTCGTGCCTTGCGAGGACGCCATCGAGGCGAACACCGAGACCGGCCTCACCACGAAGATCAGGAACAACAACAGCGGGATGGCCTTGCCGATCGCCGCGCTCAGCTCCGGCAGCGCGATCCGGCCGGACAGGATGATGAACAACGCCGAGATGATAAGGACACCGAGGTTCTCCTTGAACTCGAGGATGTGCTTCACGGAAATCTTGCGTTGGTTCGCCAGCGCGATGCCGAGGACGGTGACCGTCAGCAGCCCGGCCTCTTTTTCCGCGGCATTCGCGGCCGTGAAAGCCACGGCCACCACCGCGAGCAGGAAGACCGGCTGGAGATAGTCCGGGATCCGGTGGCTCGCGAGCAGCCAGACGATCCCCTTCGCCAGCAACCAGGCGCCGACCACGCCGACCAACAAGAGGATGCCGAAGGCGACGACGATCGATTCCCCCGCATCCTGCCCGCTGCCGGCCACGGCCCATTTGAAAACCAGCACCGCCAGGATCGCGCCGATCGGATCGACCACGATGCCCTCCCAGCGCAGGATCGACGCGATCTTCCGGTTCGGGTTCATCGCGCGCAGCATCGGCGTCACCACCGTCGGCCCGGTCACCGTGAGGATCGCGCCGATCACCGCGGCGATCCGCCATTCATAGCCGAGGGCCCAAGCCATGAAAACGGTGGTGAGCGTGCCGGAGATCAGCACCGCCACCGTGCACAGCCGCGTCACGGCCACCTTGCCGTCCTGAAGCTCCCGCAGCCGCAATGTCAGCCCGCCTTCGAACAGGATGATCGCCACGAAAAGCCCCACCACCGAGAGCAGCGGGCTCCCCTCGCCCTCGTGCAGCGCGAGGAAATCATCCACCCGCACGCCGGTGAACTGGCCAAGGCCGAAACCGAACGCCAGCAACAGCAGGATCGAGGGAATCCTCGCCTTCCACGCCAGCCACTGCGCGAGCACGCCCAGCGCCAGGACCAGCGTGATGTAAACCAGGGAACTCATCGCCGCCAAGATGCTTTGAAGCCGCTCCCCCGCCACTCAAAAGGTTTGCCGGCCGCCGGCCCGCCGCCTAACCATCGGGCCGATGCGCAACCGCTTCTACGGCGCCTTCGACACCGGGCGGCTCTCCGGCGCCAGCGACGACGGCGACTACCGCACCGCGTTCCAGATCGACCGCGACCGCGTCCTCCACACGCCGACGTTCCGCCGCCTGCAGAACAAGACCCAGGTGTTCTGGAGCGGCGAGTACGACTTTTATCGTACCCGGCTGACCCACTCGCTCGAAGTCGCCCAGATCGGGAAAAGCATCTGCCACTGGCTGAAAACCCGGCCGGGCGGACCGCTCGGCGACGACTTTTTCGTCGATCCGGACTTGGTCGAAGCCATCTGCCTTTCCCACGACCTCGGCCACCCGCCGTTCGGCCATGCCGGCGAGCGGACGCTCAACCACCTGATGCGCGAGCACGGCGGCTTCGAGGGCAACGCCCAGACGCTCCGGCTGCTCACCGACCGGATCTTCTCGGCCAAGAAGCGCGGCATGGATCCCAGCCGCGCGTTTCTCGACGGGGTGCTCAAATACAAGTCGCTCTGGACCGAGCTGAAATCCGCCACCGGCGAGCCTCCGCACCACCATTTCCTCTACGACGGCCAGCACGCGCGACTCGACTGGGCGATGGGCGGAAACGACTTCCCGCTCGAGCTGCCGCCCGGCAAGCCGCGCAACGGATTCAAGTCGATCGAGTGCCAGATCATGGATTGGGCGGACGACACCGCCTACTCGCTCAACGATCTCTCCGACAGCGTGCGCGCCGGCTTCCTCACCTCCGACCGCATCCACGCCTGGGCCGAACGATCCGACGAGGAAACCGGCCCCGGCACGCCGCTCGGCGCTCTCATCGACGCGATCCGCACCCGCCGCGTCGACCCCTTCGTCGGCAAGCGCATCGGGCGATACATCCGCGCCGCTTCGCTGGAAACCGACGTGAATTTCCTCAGCGCCGCCACCAACCGCTACCGCTACCGGCTGGCGGTCGATGCGGAGGCCCGCGCCGAGTCCGCCCTCTTCAAGCGGCTCGCCTTCGAGGTCGTTTTCCTTTCGCCGCAGTTGAAACAACTCGAGCACAAAGGCAGCCGCATGCTCCGGCAACTATGGCAAGTGCTTGGCGAACGGTATATCTCTTCCGGCACCATCGACGGCCAGGACTTCCAACTTCTCCCGGCCGACACCGCCGCGGAAATCGCCGCCGCACCCGACGAATCCGCCCGCGCCCGGCTGGTCTGCGATTTCCTCGCCGGCATGACCGACGGCTACGCCGCCCGCACCTACAAGCGTCTCTTCACTCCGGACTTCGGCTCCATCGGCGATCTGGTGGGGTGAGGTGGCGAAGAAGAGTCGACCACGGATGATCCGGATTCTAGCAGATCGGAATTGCTTCTTCGATCCGCGCCCGTCTGCCGTTGAATCATCTCAACAGTCCGCCGGACGCAGCTTAGATCCGGAACTGCCACAGCGTGTCGCTCACGCGGTCCCGCCACTTCGGCCTGCGGGACATCGGGTCCTGCAAGGTCCGCATGATCTTCCGTCCGGTGGCCGCGACAAAGCTTTCGCAATCGATCACCACCACATCGAGGCCCATGTAATAAGTGTCGTTCAAGGTCGTCACCGCGTCGTCGCCGAAGGCCGCGGCCAGATGACGGGTCAGCATGGCCGCTTCCTTCCTCCCGAGGAAGAGGAAGGCCGGGGTGCCCGCGGCATCGCTCTTCGAGCGGATGAGGGCGGCCACGGCTTCCGAATCCCAGTGATCTCCCATCTCCAGTTCGGAAGCCACGGTATTCGCATCCGGAATGGGGAACTCGCGATATTTCAAATTCATGTCTGCAAGGGGTGTCGTCGCGTGATGAGCAAATGTCGTGCCATCCGTCCGCGGGCGTGGCCCGGAAAGACGCGGCACGGATGTCATCTAACGCACAACAAACTGCGGACCAACGCATCGAGTGTGACGCAGTTGTCAGCGCCGCACCCCTTGACGGACGAAATCCCGGTGCGGTTCCAGCCCCCAAAGCGCGCTTGCGGTGCGCCGTGTTCCGCCGGATGGTCGGAACCATGAACCGCAACAAGCTCGTTCCCACCTTGGCCATCCTGCTTCTCGCCGGAGCCGGCGCCTTGGTTTTCTTCAACATGCGGAACGACGCCGGACCGGAGCAGCCGGACACCGGCGGTGCGGCGGCAGGGGCCGAAGCGTCCGGGACGGGCCGTTCCGCGGGCGGCGCGTCCGGTCCATCCGCCACAGGTGCCGGGGGCGGGCGCCAGGCCGGACGCGCGGACACGGACGCGCTGGCGGAAAAGTACGGCGAGTCTCGTACCAATCTCTCCCGCCACGTCGCCGGCACGCTCGTCACCCTTCTGGACGACGCCGTCTACATGGGCGAGACAGCGCTTTCGAGCGATCAGGGACCCTTCTCCAACCGGACGTTCGCCCTGCGGGCCGGCCTCGGCGGCGGGTTGCTGGACGAACTCGCGCTGGACGAATCCCAGCAGGCACGCGCCGAGGAGGCCTTCCGCGAGTTCCAGAAGCGCGAACTCGAGCGCACGAAGATCGCGGCCGAGTCGCTCCGCAATGATCCCCAGCCATTGATGCGACTGCTGCTCGCGAGCGACGCATTCTCCCGCGGCGAGATTGCGGAAGCGGATTACCGAAACCTCGAGCAAGCCGCCAAAGCGGAGCTCGACGGGGTGATGAACCCGCTCGACCGCATGAACTTCCAAGGCGGCCGTCCGCTCGAGGACGAGCGATTCCGTGAGGACATGCTCGGCGTGTTGGAGCCCGAGCAGGCCGAGGCGTTCCAAGCCGCCGCGGAAGAGCGCGCCGACGGGCCGACCGGCTCGATCACCGAGATGTCCGCCATGAACCTCGAGCAAGTGGACCAGGCGATCACCGCCGCCCAGCGTGTCACCTCCGGCGTGCGCCAGATGATGGAGGGCATGGGCGACCTTCAGCAACTCGGGCCGATGCTCGAACAGCAACGCCCCCGGCGCGAGCAGGACGGCGAGTGAGAAAAGCCCGCGCCCGGCTCAGAACTCGCCGCGGAACGAGCAGCGCGCCGTGGGGGTCTCGTAGATGACGATTTCCGCCAAGCCGGGCAGATCGGGCTCGAGCTTGCGCCAGAACCATGCCGCCATCCGCTCGATCGTCGGGCTTTCGAGGCCCTCGATGTCGTTGAGATAGCCGTGGTCGAGCTCCGCGAGCAGCGGCCGCATCGCCTCCGAGATCCGCTTGTGGTCGTAGATCCAACCGATCGACTCGTCCACCTCGCCCTCGACCGAGATCTCCACCTTGAAGCTGTGGCCGTGCATCCGCCGGCACTTGTGGCCGTCCGGCAGGCTCGGCAGCGTGTGGGCCGCCTCGAAGCGGAAATCCTTGGTCAGTCGCGCTCTCATCGGTGGCAGCAAACCACCGCCGCCGGCCGGCCGCAAGCGCCGCGCGGCGCGCTCACTTGTCGTCGAGGTTGGCGCGCATCTCGCGCTCGGTCGGCGTTTTCGTAGGCACGCCCTCCTTCGGCACCTCGAGGCCGGCGATCCAGGCGATCGCGTTGAGCACGACCCCGCGATGGTCGTCGTGCTTCCAGTTCCGGTGGAAATGGCCGCCGGTGAAACCGAAGCCGCGACCGCCGCCGAATGCCTCGGGACGATCGAAGGCCCACATCACGTGCTGCGGTTCCTTCCGCTCGAGCACCGCCTCGCGCACGTGCGGGTTTCCCGAATGACCACCGTCCGGGCGCGACAGGCTGTCCTCCGGCGGCAGGTCCGTCAGGATCGGAGTCACGCCTTCCATATCTTCGCGGAAACGCATGTGATAATACCACTCGTCGCGGATCTCGAAGTCGTCGATGCCGCGGGTGATCGGGTGGTCGCCGAGTTTGAAGGAAGCGTCCCAGTGCGGATTCACCGACCAATTCATCTCGAAATAGCCGCCGATCAGGTCGAGGAACGTCTGCCCGGGCTCGCCTTCCGGCACTTCCACGCCGTAGTGGATGCAGCCGATGCCGATCCCCTCCTCAGCCCACTTGCGCAGCTTCGCCAGGTGCGGAATGGCCGGGTGGCCGCCGCCACCATCGGCGTAAATCACCAGCGCGTCCATCCCTTCGAAGACCGATTCGTCCGCCGGCCAACCGTTGGTCACCACCACCGCCTCCACCGGCAGGCCGCTCTTGTTCAGGTGGTCCGCCAGCAGCATGCAGCCCGCGCGATGCTCGTGCTCGCCCGGCGAATGGCTCGGGCGGCCGGCGATGAAGACGACCTTTTTCTTCTCTCCGCGGCCCTGTCCTTGGGCCATTCCGGAATCGATCATCACGACGAGGGCGACCACCGCGAAAAGCAGTGGCAGAAGGAGCGGACGCGGGATTTTGGCAAAGGTTTTCATCGGCGGAATCGGTGGCGTCGCGAGGATACGGACCCGCCCGCGACGTCTTGCATTCCAACCCGAACCGCAGCCCGTGCCAAGCCCAAGGAACGGCGGATCCCGCGGGTGCCTCCGCGATCCGAAGCTCGACGGACCGCTATCCTGGGGAATCGTCACCCATGCCCGACGCGCCCTCTCCACCTGCCACCGGTTCCTCCGCGCCTGATGCCGCGGGCTGGCGGCTGGAATCCTCCTACGCGGAGCTCCCGCCGCTTTTCCACCAAGCCACTTTGCCCACCCCGGTGCGAGAGCCGCGCCTGGTGATCTTCAACCGCGATTTGGCCCGCTCGCTCGGGCTCGATCCGGAGGCTCTGGACCATACCGCGGGGGCGCGGATTTTCGCGGGGAACGCGCTGCCGGAAGGAGCGGAGCCCTTGGCACAGGCCTATGCCGGGCACCAGTTCGGCCACTTCACCACGCTCGGCGACGGCCGCGCCATCCTGCTGGGCGAGCAACTCACGCCGGACGGCGACCGGTTCGACATCCAGCTGAAAGGCTCCGGGATCACCCGCTTCTCGCGCGGCGGCGACGGCCGGGCCGCGCTCGGACCGATGCTCCGCGAATACCTCGTCAGCGAGGCGATGCATGCGCTCGGCATCCCGACCACCCGAAGTCTTGCCGTGGCCGCCACCGGCGAGGTGGTGCTGCGCCAGGACGGGCCGCTCCCGGGCGCGGTGCTGACCCGCGTCGCCGCCAGCCACCTCCGCGTCGGCACTTTCCAGTGGGCCCTCCTCCGCGGCGGCGAGCCGGAACTGCGCGCCCTCACCGACTACACCCTGCGCCGCCACTACCCGGACGAAGCCGAAGCCGCGAACCCACCGCTCGCCCTGCTGCAGGCGGTCATCGAGCGCCAAGCCGAGCTGGTCGCCCGATGGATGGCGGTCGGGTTCATCCACGGCGTCATGAATACCGACAACGTCGCCCTCTCCGGCGAGACCATCGACTACGGTCCCTGCGCCTTCATGGACCACTACGACCCCGAGACGGTCTTCAGCTCGATCGACCGCCAGGGCCGCTATGCCTACGCGAACCAGCCGGCGATCGCGCAGTGGAACCTCGCCCGCTTCGCCGAAACGCTGCTGCCCTTGTTCGATCCGGAGGAAAAGACGGCGGTGGAGATGGGCACGGAGGCGGTCCGCCGCTTCCCGGACCGCTTCGAGTGCCACTGGCTGGCCGCCATGCGCCGCAAGCTCGGCCTCTTCAACGGGGAACCGGGCGACGCCGAACTCATCCAAGGGCTGCTCGACTGGATGCACGGAGCCAAGGCGGACTTCACCAACACCTTCGCCTCCCTCGCCGACGAGATCGGCGGTGACGCCTGCCACAACGATCCCGACTTCCGCCAATGGCACGAGGCATGGCAAGCCCGCCTCGCCCGTCAGCCGCAGTCTCCCGCCGAGCACACTGAACTCCTCCGCGCCAGCAACCCGGCCTTCATCCCGCGCAATCACCTCGTCGAGGCCGCCCTCGCCGCCGCCACCGATGGCGACCTCACGCCCTTCCGCCGGTTCCTCGAAATCCTCCGCCAGCCCTTCGCCCACGACCTCCAAGCTCCCGAATTCCGCCGCCCCGATCCCGCCGGCGGGGTCGGCTACCGGACCTTCTGCGGGACATAAGCGCCCCCACGTCAGAGCTTCCGGCTGTGCCAGCCGACGACTTGGACGCCCGGCGAGAAATGGCAGCGCGGCGGGTGGTCGAGAGGCTGGAGGCCCGTCGCCGCGGGAAAGTCGTCGCGCTCGATCCGGAGGTCGACGGGCTGGAGCCGCCACGGCGGGTGGTGGATTTCCAGCCGGAGGAGCCGGCGACCCGGACCGACCGAGTAGAGGCAGTAGCGCTCCGCGGCCCAATGTTCGAACGAGTTCGGCGCGGGCAGCGCGGCTTGGCCGTGGATCGCCGCCTCGGCGCGGAAGGTGGGGCCGCGGGGAAGCCGCCGGCTTTCGAACGCCCACGCGCCGTCGCCGGCGCGTAACCGCATCCGCGCATGGTGGTAAGGCAAGCCGTAGAGGGCGCGGCCGCCGAAAACGAAGGGAATCGAGGCGGCATCAAGACTGAAGAACCACACGCCGGACTTGCCGTCGCGCTCGACGTAGGTCCGCACGTTCAGCTCCGGGAATTTCGAGATCCCGGGCACCGCCGGCAGGCCGCGCGCCATCACGTCCGCCATCAGGAAGGGGACGACGCCGAGCCACGCGCTGCCGTCGAATTCCTCCAGCACGAGTCCGTCCGGGAGAAGCGGCCGCAACCGCGCGGGCTCGACACGGTAGTGGATGAAAACCAGATCGAGCCACGACTGCCGCCAGATCCACGGCCGGTCCGGCACCGGCCACGGGCGGTGGTCGAGTTGCAGGAGGGACGGGTGGACGGAATGCATCGACGTGAAGTCCTAGCTCCAAACCGGGCACGGCTACGAATGCAAAGTGATGAATGATGAGTGAAAAATGAAGAGAGCCCCGCGCTCCGCGCCTCTTCCCCCGGCCCGAAATCTTCCACTTCACACTCGGACATTCACACTCGGACATTCACACTCGGCACTTCGCACTTCGCGCTTGCCACTTCTTCCGCACCTCGCGCCGTTGGCGACAAGTGGGCGCGCCCGGCGGTCACGCCCTACCTCGCCATCCTTGGCGAACTTGGCGGCTTGGCGGTGGATTTCTCCGTGGCCACGCCCGGCGGTCGCGCCTTACCGCTGGAGGATGGCGCGGAAATGCTCCTTGGAGAAAGCGATTTTTTCTTCGCCGGTGGCGGCGGGATTCCGGGCGTGGCGGGCGACGACGGGCTCGAGGCGGTTGAGCAGCCCGAGGCCGTTGGCCATCTGGATGGCAAGGCCGGGGCGGGCGTTCACTTCGATCATCAAGGGCCCGACCGCCTCATCCAACATGATATCTACGCCGAGATATCCCAGGCCGGTCATTTCCTGACAGGTGACGGCGATCTCGAGAATCTTGTTCCACTCCGGGAGCTGGAGACCGATGAGCGGAACCTTGAGGTCCGGGTGGTGGGTGACGGGCTTTCCGTGGTGGACGGCGCGGACGGTGCGGCCGGTCGCGATGTCGATGCCGATGCCGAGCGCGCCTTGATGGAGATTCGCGCGGCCGTCGGACTCGCGGGTGGCGGCGCGCAGCATGGCCATGACGGGATAACCGTGGAGCATGACGACGCGGATGTCCGGCGCGCCCTGGAAGCTGATTTTCGTGAGCATCCGCGCGGGGACGACGCGGTATTCGACGAGCGCCTTGTCGCGCTGGCCGCCGAGGCTGAAGAGGCCGGCGAGGATGTTCGAGACGTGGTGGCGGATCTCGTCGCCCGTGAGGCGCGCGCCGCTGGGCTTGAGGTAGAAGCCTTCCTCGCGGCGGTCGATGACGAGCACGCCTTTGCCGCCGGACCCGCGGGCGGGCTTGATGACGAAGGCGGGCCGGTAGGCGAGGAGTTTCTCGAGCCGGCCGGTGCCGTGGGGGGAATCGACCACCGCGTAGGTTTCCGGCACGGACAGGCCGTGCTGTTCGGCGAGCGCCTTGGTGCGGATCTTGTTGTCGACGAGGTCGTAGAGCCGGCGCGGGTTGTTCGGCAGGAGAAAGCGCGCGTTGCGCATGTTGATGCCCACCACGCCGAGACGGCGGAGTTCCCCCGGGGTGCGGAACCAGCGGTGCCACCAGCGCGGATCGCCGGCGGGCGCGGGTGCCGCGGGTTGTTCAACCGTCTCAGGCATTGGAGAAGCTGCGGAAGCGGATGAGTTCCGAGAGCCGGTAGCCGGTGTAGCGGCCGATGAGAAGAATGCCGGCCAGCAGCACCAGCAGCAGCTCGGGGAAATAGAACGCCCAGTATTGCACCTGCTGGACACGCATGAACTGGAACGCGAGCACCGCCACCACCAGCGAACCGCCGACCTGGACGAGGGCGCTGCGTTTCCCCTCCTCTTCCCAGATGAGGGACATCCGCTCGATGGTCCACGCGATGATGATCATCGGGAAGAGCGTGATCTGGATGCCGCCGCCCATGCCCATCCGGTAGCTGATGACGCTCATCAGCATCATCAGCAGCGTGACGATGACCACGCACGCGGCGACGCGCGGGACCACGAGAAGGTTCAGCCGCGAGAGCAGGAAACGGAACCAAAGACCGGCGGCGATGAGCACGGTGAACATGACTAGGCCTTCCAGCAGCTCGATCTCGAGCAGCGCCAGCGCGAGCAGCACGGGCATGAAGGTGCCGAGCGTGGCGACGCCGACGAGGTTCCGCATCAGCACCACCACGAAGGCCCCCAGCGGGATGAGGACGATGTAGCGGAACACGGCGCGCTCCGAGGCCGGCAGGCCGAGAATGGTGGAGACGAGCACCGGGGAATCGCGGAGGTCCGAGAGGCGGGCGAGCGGGATTCGGTCTTTCACCACGGTGAAGGTGACGCGGGAGTTCTCACCGCCGGTGACGTCGAGGAGAGGGCCGCCGCCTCGGTGCCAGACGAACATCGAGCGACCGTCGATGACGGTGCCGGGCGCGGTGGGATCCCGGACCTTCCAGTACGCGCCGTCGTAATACTCGAGCAAGGGCACGGGCGCCTGGCCGCCGCGTTCCTCCTCGAGCCGCACGCCGTAGGCGACCCGCGCGGGGATGCCGGCGAGCCCGAGAAGGTCCATGCTCATCGGCAGCAGGGCGTTGTTGCGGTACTCGGCCTCGTAGTGGCGTTTCAGCAGGACGAGTTCCTGCGAGGCGTCGTCGCTGAGGATCTGCTCCATGAGCGCGACGAAGAGCGAGTCCGTGTCCGCCGAAAGCGACTTGGCGCGGGTGACGATGTTCGAGGCCGCTTCGCCGAGCGGGCCGGACAAGCCGGGCGCTTCCGCCTGCGGTTCCGCGCCCACCGCGGGAACGGATCCGTCACCGCTCATCGAGCCGGGGCGGAAGCGGACGCGGAAATAGAGCGCCTGCGGTCCCTCGCGATGGGCGGAAGACCAGACGGCGGTGTATTCGTCCCGCTCTTCGTGGCGGAAGTAGTTGTAGCCGAGCGACCCGGCTTCCTGACCCGCGCCCGCGGCGATGGCATTCGAGGGCAGGGACAGGCTGGCCTTCACTTCGCGACCCATGCCCAGGAAGGTGACGCGCGCTTCGACCAGCCATTCCTCGACCCGCTCGCCGGTCCAGAACGGGACGCCGAGGGTGCGGACCTTGTAGAAGGCGAGGCCGCCTCCGAGCAGCACCAGTAACAGGACGGCGGTGATGAGTTTTCCCCGGGCGGTCATGAATGCGCGGCGACGGCCTCCGGCCTCAGCGGAAGATCTTCTCGTCGGCCAGATAAGTCCGGCCGGAATCGACCCATCCCAGCTCCTTGATGGTGGAGCGGCCGATGAGCACGGGATTGATCATGTTGTCCCGGTTGTTGAGGGTGAACTCGCCGCGCAGCTTGCGGTCTCCGATCTCGAAGGAAAGCCGGACCACCTCGCGCGAGACGGATTCCCCGCCGGGCTCCTTGATCCGGGCGACGCGGACAAGCGGCGCCTCGAGCCGGGTGCGGACCGGTTCCTTCGCCCGCGGGTCGGTGACGATGAAGCGCACCCACTTGCGGCCGTCGCGCTCGAACATCTCCTTGTCCTCGGCGTGGATCGAGCTGGTGAGCGCGCCGGTGTCGAGCTTGGCGACCATCGGATCCTCGATGCCATTGATGCGGATGCGTTCCCGCCAGCCGTAGACCTGCACGGGATCGGCCGAGACCGGTCGGGCGACGGCGGCGCGCTCGGATTCCGCGTCTTCGGCGGCACCTTCGTCTTCGGGCGCTTCGTCCGCAGGATCTTCTCCGGATTTCGCCTCCGCGTCGTCATTCCGCGTCTCGTCCGCCGCGGTTTCCTCCGCCGGTGGCTTCTCCGGTTCCTCCGCATCCTGGGCAAAGGCGGGAGCGAAGCCGGAAAACGTCCAACAGGCCGATGCGGCCAGCAGTGCGAATTTCCGGATCACAAATGGAGTGGGGGCGCTCACGCGGCGGGACTATCACCTTCCACTACCTGGGATTGCAATGGGGAATTCAAGAGATCGGATGAGGGACCCGCGGCGCTATTCCTGCACGCGCGATTGGAATCGCCGGTTGCGCGGCGGCACCGAAATGCCACTCTGGACACTCACATTCGATGACAACGGAAACCTTGCAGGAGCAAATCGCGGAGACCAGCGGCTGGATCCAGGCCGTGAAGGATGAGATGGCACAGGTGCTGGTGGGCCAGGAACGGCTGGTGGACCGCCTTTTGATCGGCCTGTTGTGCAACGGCCACATCCTGCTCGAAGGCGTGCCCGGCCTGGCGAAGACGCTGGCGGTGAAAGCGCTCTCCGGCTCGCTGCACGCGACCTTCGCGCGCTTCCAGTTCACGCCCGACCTGCTGCCGGCGGACCTCGTGGGAACGATGGTCTATCACCCGCAGGACGCGCGCTTCGAGCCGAAGCTCGGCCCGATTTTCAACAACCTGATCCTCGCCGATGAAATCAACCGCGCCCCGGCCAAGGTGCAGTCCGCCTTGCTCGAAGCGATGCAGGAGCGGCAGGTGACGCTCGGCGACCGCTCGTATCCCCTGCCCCAGCCGTTCCTCGTGCTGGCGACGCAGAACCCGATCGACCAGGAGGGCACCTATCAACTCCCCGAGGCGCAGCTCGACCGCTTCCTGCTCAAGGTGACCGTGGGCTACCCGACGAAGGACGAGGAGCTGACCATCCTCGACCGCATGGCGACCTCCGCGCCGACCTATCAGACGAAAACCGTGGCCACGCCCGAGCAGGTGGCGGGCTCCCGCGAGCTGGTGAACCAGATCTACATGGACCCCTCGGTGCGGCAGTACATCGTGCAGCTCATCCACACCACGCGCTTCCCGATGAAGGTGGACGCGCCCTTGAAAAACCTGGTGCGCGCCGGGGCCTCGCCGCGTGGCACCATCAACCTGGCCCTCACCGCCCGCGCCCGGGCCTTCATGCAAGGCCGGGCGTTCGTCACCCCGCAGGACGTGAAGGACATGGCGCTCGACGTCCTCCGCCACCGCATCCTGCTGACCTACGAAGCGGAAGCCGAGGAAATGACCACGGACACCATCATCGAGCGCATCCTCTCGAAGGTGCCGGTGCCGTGATGAAGCACAAAATCCAAAGCACGAAATCCGAAACTCCATCAAAATCATGCCGGCCGCTTTTCCATTCCGACGCGCAATCGCCCCGGTTTCGAATTTGATGCTTCATGCTTAGTGCTTTCTTCCCATGCTGACCGACGAGCAGATCGAGGAGATGATGGCGCGGGTGCGCCGGCTGGAGCTGAAGGCCCGGCGGCTGGTGCGCGAGTCGTTTTCCGGCGCCTATCTCGCGTCGTTCCGCGGGCAGGGCTTGGATTTCGACGACTTCCGCGAATACCAGCACGGCGACGAGGTGCGGTTCATCGATTGGAATGTCACCGCGCGGATGAACCAGCCGTTCGTGCGGAAATTCCGCGAGGAGCGCGAGCTTGCGGTGATCCTGGCGGTGGATGTTTCCGGCTCCGCGGACTACGGCAGCCAGGAGCTGAGCAAGCGCGAGCTGGCCGCCGAGGCCGCCGCGGTGATCGGCTTCAGCGCGCTGCAGAACGGCGACAAGGTGGGCCTGCTGGTCTTCGCCGACGAGCCGATGCTTTTCATCCCGCCGGCGAAAGGCAGCCGGCACCTGCTGCGGTTGGTGCGCGAGATTCTCACGGCCAAACCGTCAAAGCCCGGCACCTCGGTGGCCGCGGCCTGCGATTCCTTGGTCCGCAGCCTGCGCCGCCGCTCGCTGGTTTTCCTCATCTCGGACTTCTACTCGGACCCGCTCGAGAAACCGCTCGGAAAGCTCTCGCGGAAGCACGAAACGATCGCGCTCACGGTGCTCGACCGTCTGGAGAAGAAGCTGCCCAAAGCCGGGCGCGTCATCATGGTCGATCCCGAAACCGGCTTTGAGACGCTCGTGAACACCAGCAACCCGAACCTCCGGATGGGCTACGAAAAGCTCTCCCGCAGACATCGCGAGGGCGTGGCGACGATTTTCAAAAAGCACGGGATCGACACCGCCGAGCTGCGGACGGACCGCGACTCGCTGCCCGCCCTGCACCAACTTCTCAAGCGCCGGAGCCGCAAGCGTTCGGGCTGACGCCAGATGGACGAAGAAACCCAAACGCTCGAAATCCGCGAACCGGTCGCACCGGAAAGCCTCGTGCCCTCCGTGGGCGCGACGCCGTGGGTCGTCGGCGGGATCCTGCTGCTCGCCTTGGCCGCCGCGTTCGTCATCTGGCGGACCCGGAAGAAGCGCCTCGCCGCGGATCCGGCGGCAATTCGGCGGGCGGCCTATCTCGAAGCGGGCAACGCGCTGGACAAGGTGGAAGCCGCGACCGCCCGCGAGGCCGCCGTGCGCTGCTCGCTCATCATCCGCCGCTACCTGGCCACCGCCGCGGAGGATCCGGCGCTGTTCGAAACGCACGAGGAATTCATCGCCCGCCACGACGCCCTGGCGGACTACACGCCGGTGGCGCGGCAGGCGTGCGCGGAGGGATTCGCGCGACTCGCGGCGTTGAAATACGCGCCCGTCCCGGAAAACGGGCGCTCGACTGGTCGGAAGGAAGAAGCAGAGAGCCAAGCCGCTCCTCATGGCGTGGAGCGTGGCGCCGAAAGCGGAAATCCGCAGCTGCTGGAGCGCGCCGCTCCCGCCAATCCGCGATCCGCAACCCGCAACCCGCAACCGGAAATGGTGCTGGCGGACGCCCGGGCGCTGCTCGACGCCATCCACGAAGGTCACCCGGAGTCATGAGGGAATTTTTCGAACATTTCGTCTTCGCCCAGCCGGGATGGCTGCTGCTTTTCGTCCCGGCCGCGCTGCTCTTCGTGCTGCGCCGCGGCCGCGGCGCCTCGGCGGCGGTGGTTTTCCCGAATCTCTCGGTGCTCGTCAGCCTCGGCGGCCGGGTGCGCCAGACGGCGTGGGCTTTCGGCGTGCCGCTCGCCTTTCTGGCGCTCGCCTTCGCCATCCTGGCGATGGCCCGGCCGGTCTGGCGGAATGTCTACCAGAGCCGCATGGCCAGCGGGATCGATATCATGATCGCCTTCGACGTCTCGCTCTCGATGGCCATCGATGACTTCCGCGCGAACCACCGGCCGATCCGCCGCCTCGATGCCGCCAAGGAGGTGGTGGACAATTTCATCAGCCGCCGGCCGGAAGACCGCATCGGGTTGGTGGCCTTCGCCGGGCGGCCGGTCTCGGTCAGCCCGATCACGCTCGATCACCAGTGGCTGCGCCGCGGGCTCGACGGGCTGGTGCTCCACGAGCCGCCCCGCTCGCACGGCACGGTGGTCGAGCAAGGCACCGCCGTCGGCTCCGCCATCGCCGCGAGCGGGACCCGCCTCGAGTCCCGGGACTCGATCAGCAAGATCATCGTCCTCATCACCGACGGGGCCAGCAACTCGGGCAAGATCGGCCCGGTGGAAGCCGCGAAACACGCCGCCACGCTCGGCATCAAGATCTACACCGTGGCCGTCGGCACGGCGGAAGGCCGCGTGAGCCGCGGCATCCAGACCTTCCCGCGGCAGGAATTTGACTTGCCGTCGTTGCGCGAGATCGCCCGCGTCACCGGTGGCGAGCACTGGTGGGCGCAGAGTTTCGGCGAACTCGAGAACACCTTCCAGACCATCGACGATCTGGAGAAGACCGAGTCCAAGAGCCTCACGGTGATCGATGACACCGAGCTGTTCCCGTGGTTTCTTGGCGCCGCGGTGCTTTCCGCCCTGGCCGCCTGCGTGGTGATTTCCCTGAACCCGCCGCCCTCACCCTGACCGTGCCGACATTCGCCCAACCCGGCTGGCTTGCCCTGTTGTTGCTCGTGCCACTCCTGGCGCTGGGCGCGTATCTGACCGGCCGCGTCCGCGCGCGCCAATGGCGGGAATTCACGGCCCCGCGGTTGCGCGCGGCCTTGCTCAGGCGCGGCAGTCCGTGGCCGCGCTGGCTGGCGCTCGTCTTCCTGCTGGTGGCCACCGCCGTGCTGGTCGTCGCCCTCGCCCGGCCACAGGGCGACGCCGGCGTGAAGACGGAAAAGACGATGGGCCGCAATGTCCTCATCGCCCTCGACCTCTCGCGCAGCATGCGTGTTTCCGACGTGAAGCCGGACCGCCTGTCGCAGGCGAAGGTCGTCATCTACGAGCTGCTCGAGGAGCTGCCGAACGACCGCATCGGCCTGATCGGCTTCGCCGGCCGGCCGTTCCTCTACGCGCCGCTGACCATCGACCATCCGGCCGTGCGCGAGACCGTGGAGCAGATCGACGAGAACTGGGCGCCGGTCGGCGGATCGGATCTCGCCAGCGCGGTCCGCCTCGCCACGGAAACACTGCGCGAAACGGGCCAGAAAAACAACGCGCTCATCATCCTGAGCGACGGCGAGGAACACGAGGGCGACATCGACGCGATGCTCGCCGAGGCCGCGCGCTCGGGTGTGTATATCTTCGCCATCGGCGTGGGAACGGAGGAGGGCGGACTGGTCCCCAGCCGCGACCCGCGCGACGCCCGCCCGATGTACGACAGCGACGGCCGGCCGGTGCTGAGCCGGGTGCAGCCGGACGTCCTGCGCAAGCTCGCGGAGGAAACCGGCGGCCGCTACGTGATGGCCGGCAGCGGAGGGGACATCCCGGCCATGGTGCGGGCGGCGGTGCAGGAACTCGACGCCTTCGAAGTCGAGGGCCGCGAACGTCGTGTGGCGATCGAGTTTTACCAATGGCTCGTCCTGCCGGCGATCCTGTTCCTGATGATCTCGGTCGTCGCCGGCACGCGTTGGCGTGGCGTGCGGGCCGTGGGCGTGGCGGCCTGCGCGCTCTTCCTCGCCGCACCTGGCGCGCGGGCGGACGCGGTTTCCGAGGCCCGCGAAGCCCTTGAATCCGGCCGCCACGAGGAAGCCCGCGACGCCTACCGCGATCTCGCCGACCGGACGAAATTCCCCGGCCGCGCCGCGCGCTACCGCATCGGCGAAGGCACCGCCGCCTACCGCGCGCGCGACCTGCTCGCGGCGCGTTCCGCCTTCAGCGAGGCGCTCCTCACCGACGATGCCGAGGTGCTCTCCAACGCCCACCTCGGCCTCGGCAACACGCTTTTCCAGCTCGGCTGGCAAGGACTCGCCGGCGAGCACTACCCGACCGAGCCGGACCAACTCCCCGACATGCAGCGCTTCGACGCGCTCGTCACCGAGCGGCTCGCGCAGCTCCTCGAGTCCGAGGTTCCGGACGTCGGAGAAACCGACGGCTTCGTCCGCCTGCGGGCAATCCTGCTGAATTGGTCGGACGCCGTGCGCCATTACGAGTCGGCGCTCGCGGCCGATCCGGAAAACCCCGCCGCCGGCACCAACCGCGCCACCACCCTCGCCTACCTCGAGCGGCTCGACGAATTGCTCGAGCAGGAGGAACAGGCAACCGAGCAACAACTCCCGCAGCCCGGCCAAGGAGAGCCGCAGCCAGGCCCGGGCCAAGGAGACCCGCAGGAGGGCGACCCGCAGGAAGGCGAGGGCCAGGAAGGACAGGAAGGCCCCGGCGGCCGGGAGCCGCGCGACGAAGGCGAGGGCGGCGAAGGCGACGAAGACGAGGGCGACGGCGACGGCGGCGAGGAGGAAAACGACGAATCCGATAGCGGGGACGAGGGCGACCCGAACGAAACGCCCGAAGAACGTGCCCAACGCATCCTCGAGGAGAACGCCGACCTGGAACGCGGACCGCCCAGCCCCGGCAGACATCTCTGGGAAGACCCGGAAAAAGATTGGTGAACGATTTCATGAAC
>CBFGTW010000017.1:0-48636 GCA_965651855.1 uncultured Verrucomicrobiales bacterium | reverse complement strand
AGTCGCCAAGGTCGCCAAGGAAGGATGGGTAGGGCGTGACCGCCGGGCGCGCCCATTTGTCGCCATCGGCGCGAGGTGCGGAAGAAGTGGCAAGCGCGAAGTGCCGAGTGATCAGTGATCAGTGGAAGAGGTGAAGGCGTGCGGCGCGAAGCCTCTTTCGTTTAGGATTTGATGCTTGAGACTTCATGCATTCTTCCCAGCCACGCGCGCCAGCCGCCGAAGGACGTGATTTCCTCCGCGCTTTCCACTGCCCGTGGCTCGGCGATGAAGCCGGGAAGTTCGTCGCCGCTATCTAACAAGACCTTGCCGATCCCAAGCGGGGCCGGGATCTTCAAGACAAAATCGCCGAACTCCGCGGGCCGCAGCGACCAGACTTCCACCTCGATGGCCGCGCCGTTCGCCTCATCGCGCACCATCGCGGGACGCGGCGGAAGTTGGCCGCTGCCGGGCATCGCGAACAGCCGGTAGATCGGTGCCGATCTTGTCCGGGCCACGAACCGGGCTCCACGACCCGAGAGCTGGTGGTGCAACGCCAGCCCCTCCATGTGCGCGCCGCAGACGACAAGCGGAATCCGCTCTTCTTCCAGCACCGGCCTCGCCAGAGGCTGATCCAAGTAGCGGCCCGCAAGCTTGAGCAGAGCGCCATCCGTCCCTGCCGGAGCGGCGAGGGTCACGCCCCAAGGCAGCTTCCCGCCGCGCGCGAATCCCGCCGGCACCGCGACCGCCGCGAGATCCAGGAGATTCATGAAATTCGTGTAGGTCCCGAGGATCGAATTCGTCCGGATCGGGTCGGCGTTCACCTCGTCGATCGTGTAGAGCCGTGGCGTCGTTGGCAAAAGCAGCACATCGATGTCATGCCATGTCTTCTCCGCCTCGCGCGCGAGTTCCCGCAGTCGGTATTGCGCTTTGAAGGTGCTGGCCGCGTCCCAGTTTTTCGAGTTCTCGAGTATCGTCCGTGTCACCGGAAACACCGCCTCGGGCTTCGCCGAAACAAAATCACCGACCGCCGCCCAGCGCTCCGCGACCCATGGGCCTTCGTAAAGCAGCTTCGCCGCCTCGAGAAACGGCGCGAGATCGATCTCCACCGCCGTCCCGCCGATTGTGGTGAATCGTTTCGCCGCTTCCGCGAAAAGCCCCGGCGTGTCCGGATCGCCCGCGAAGTCGAGCTCGCGCGGGACGCCGAAACGAAAGGCCGTCGGCAGCGAGGCAGAATCCACGTTCCGCGAGAACGGATCCACTTCATCGAACGCCGCGACGACCTCCGCCACCGTCGCGGCGTCCTCCACGGAGTGGGCGAAAACCGAAACACAATCCAGCGCCCGGCAAGCAGGGACCACACCGCGGGAGCTGAGCAGACCGCGGCTCGGCTTCCAGCCCACGAGATTCTGGAAGGCCGCGGGCACCCGACCGGAGCCGGCTGTGTCCGTTCCCAGCGAGAACGCGCACAAGCCCGCCGCGAGCGCCGAAGCGCTGCCCGAACTGGAGCCGCCCGGAAGATGGTCCGGATCGAAGGCGTTCCGTGGCACTCCGTAAGGGGAGCGAACTCCGACGAGTCCCGTGGCGAACTGGTCGAGGTTGGCCTTCGCCAGTGGGATCGCCCCTGCCGCGCGCAGCCGGCGCACGACTTCCGCGTCCTCGTCCGGGACATGGGAAAATGCCGGACACGCGGCCGTCGTCGGCCAGCCGGCGACGTCGATGTTGTCCTTAACGACGAAGGGGATCCCCCACAGCGGCAGCTCGCGCGGGAGCTCCTCCACCGCGGCGGCGAGCCCCAGCAGCTCGTCCTCCGATGGCAGATGGATGAAGAGCGCCGGGTCGTTCCACGACCCGATCTGCTTCCAGACGAGCCGGATCATGCCCGTAGGCGTGAGCGTGCCGGAGCGATAGCTTTCCTTGAGCGAGGCGATGGTCAGCATGAGTTCCATTAGATTGGACGAACCACCAACAACGGCTGGCCGGCGCGGACCGGCGCGCCTTCCGCGACGAGCACTTCGAGAACCTCCACCGGCCCGTCGCTCTCGACGTCGATCTCCATCTTCATTGCCTCGAGCACGACCGCCGGCTTTGCCGCCTCGATCTTGTCGCCGGGCTTCACCTGGATCTTCCAAACGTTGCCGGTCACCGGGCTGTCGAGCGTGCCCGCGCCGGCCGGCAGCTTCACCTCCACCGCGGTCTCATCCACGGCTTCTGCGGGCGCTTCGAGGTTCAGCCCGGCTTCTTCCCAACGCTGGCGCTCCGCCTGGAATGCCTCGCGCTGGGTTTCGCGGAACGCGGCGATCTCATCCGCGTGTTCTTCGAGAAAACGCTCGTAATCCGCATAGCGGAAGGTCGTCTCCTCGATCTTCAACTTGAAGCGCCCGAGCGGGAACTCTTCGCGGAGTTTTAACAACTCCTCCGCGGAGACTTCATAAAACCGCAACTGGTCGAAGAACCGCAGCAGCCAAGGTTCTTCGAAATCCGCCGTGGCCCGCCAGCGGTTCCACATCTGGATCGTGCGGCCGGTGAACTGATAGCCGCCCGGGCCTTCCATGCCATAGACACAGAGATAAGCGCCGCCGATGCCCACGGCATTCTCGGGCGTCCAGGTGCGCGCCGGGTTGTATTTCGTCGTGACCAGCCGGTGCCGCGGGTCGAGCGGCGTCGCGACGGGCGCGCCGAGATAAACATCACCGAGACCCATGACGAGATAACTCGCATCGAAGAATATGCGCTTCACGTCATCGATCGAATCGAGGCCATTGATCCGCCGGATGAACTCGAGGTTGCTCGGGCACCACGGCGCTTTCGGATTCACGCCGACCATGTAGCGCAGAATCGCTTCCTGCGTGCTCGGATCGTCCCAACTGATGGGCAGATGCACGACGCGAGCGGGCACCTCGATCTCCTCGAGCGGCGGCAGGCCGGCGATGCCGTCGAGCAAGAGCGCGCACAGGTCATCGCGCCGGATCACCGCCGGATCGAAGTGGACCTGCAACGAGCGGATGCCGGGCGTGAGGTCGACGATGCTTTCCAGCCGCTTCTCGCGCAGCCATTCGTAAACGACGTGGACCTTGAAGCGCAGCTTCAGGTCGAGCAGGTGCGGGCCGAACTCGAGCAGCAGGTAACGGTCGCCGGAGCGGCGAATGACCAGCGCGTCGTCCCCCTCGCCGGCGCGATGGAGGATGGGCGAGGGAAGATCGCGGGTGGATTGGGGATCGGGGAGGATGTTCCGAGCGCCTGCCAAGAAGTCGCCGACCGCTTGCTGCTGGTGTTCGGCCCAGGTTTCATCGACGGGAATGAAGCGGATCGTGTCGCCGGGACGGAGCTGGCCGAGTTTCCACAACTCGGCGTCCACCACCACGGCCGGGCAGACGAAGCCTCCGAGGCTCGGGCCGTCCGGGCCGAGGATGACGGGCATGTCGCCGGTGAAATCGATCGCGCCGATGGCATAGGCGTTGTCGTGGAGGTTCGAGGGATGAAGGCCGGCCTCGCCGCCGTCCTGGCGCGCCCACTTCGGCTTCGGCCCGATCAGGCGGACGCCGGTGCGTGCGGAGTTGTAATGAACTTCCCAGTCGGTGGCGAAGAAGTTGGCGATGTCATCGTCGAGGAAGAAGTCCGGCGCGCCGTGGGGGCCGTAGAGCACGCCGATCCGCCATTCGCGGGAGTAGGGAATGGTCGTCTCGGTCTTGGGCGGACTGAAGTCCGCGCTCCGTGGGCCGATGCCGAGGACGTCGCCGGGGAGAAGCGCCCGGCCGCCGTGGCCGCCGAAGCGGCCGAGCGTGAAGGTGGACTTGCTGCCGAGGTAGTCGGGGACGTCGATGCCGCCGGCGACGGCGAGGTAGGCGCGCATGCCCGGGCCCTCGATCCGGCCGATCTTCAAGGTGTCGCCGGGATCTACGGTGAACGCCGTGGCAAGCGGCGCGGGTTCGCCGTTTTTCAGGACGAGCACCGGCGGGCCGACGACTGCCACGGTGGCGGCCGCGTTAAAACGCAGCGTGGGGCCGGCCATCGTGATCTCGAGCGCGGCGGCGCCTTCGCCGTTCCCGACGAGCCGGTTGGCGAGGCGGAACGAGAGCGCGTCCATCGGCCCGCTCGGCGGAACGCCGACTTCCCACAGCCCGGTCCGTCCGGGCCAGTCTTGTACGGTGGTCATCGTGCCGGCGGCGACCACGTCGAAAGTACGAGGCGCATAGTGGAAGCCGGCCATGTCGCGCATCGCCACGCCGCCTTTGACGAACGGCTGCCAGGCAGCGACCTGCGAGAGGTAGCGCAGGTTCGTCTCGATGCCGGAGACGCGCGTGTCTTCGAGCGCCTCGGCGAGCCGCTTCACCGCGTCTCCGCGGTCACTGCCGTGGACCATGATCTTCCCGAGCAGCGGATCGTAGAACGGGCTGACTTCCGTGCCGGCGGCGATCCAGTGGTCGCAGCGGGCACTATCCGGAAACGAGACCTCGGTGAGCAGGCCGGCGCTCGGGCGGAAATTCTGGTTCGGGTCCTCGGCGTAGAGTCGGGCTTGGATCGCGTGGCCGCGCGGTTCCGGAGCCTCGGCGGGAAGTTGGAATCCGGGATCGAGCGCGAGCCGGACCATCCACTCGACAAGGTCGATTCCCGTCACCAGCTCGGTCACGCCGTGCTCGACCTGGAGGCGGGTGTTCACCTCGAGGAAGTGGAATTCGCTACGGTCTGCGTCGTAGATGAACTCGACGGTGCCGGCCGAGCGGTAGTTCACGCTCCGGCCGAGCTGCACGGCCGCGGCGTGGAGGGCGGCGCGGGTTTCTTCCGAAAGATGCGGCGCCGGCGTTTCCTCGAAGACCTTCTGGTTGCGGCGCTGCACGGAGCAATCCCGTTCGCCGAGCGCCAGCACGTGGCCCTTTCCATCGCCGAAGATCTGCACCTCGACATGCCGGCCGCGCTCGATGAAGCGCTCGAGAAACACGCCGCCGGAGCCGAAGCTGCGCTGGCTGAGGCGCACGACGCTCTCGAATTCCTCGCCCAGTTCCTCTTCGGAGCGGACGACCTTCATGCCGATCCCACCGCCGCCGGCGGTGCTTTTCAGCATGAGCGGGAATCCCAGATCGCGCGCCGCCTTCAGCGCCATCTCCGATGTCTCCAGTAGTTCGGTTCCCGGAACCAGAGGCACGCCCGCCTCACCCGCGAGCCGACGCGCCTCGTGCTTGAGGCCGAAAGCGGTGATCTGCTCCGGCGTGGGCCCGAGCCAGCGGATGCCGTTCTCCTCGCAGCGACGCGCGAACTCGGTGTTCTCGCTCAGCAGGCCGTAGCCGGGAAACACGGCGGCCGCGCCGGACGCGAGCGCGATCTCGATGAGCTTGTCCTGGAGAAGATAACTCTCCGAAACCGGTCCCGGTCCGAGCCGGTAGACCTCATCCGCGAGATCGACGTGCGGCGCCGCGGCGTCGGGATCCGAGAAGACGGCAATGCTCTGGTAGCCCAGCCGCTTGAACGTGCGGATGGCCCGGGCGGCGATTTCGCCGCGGTTGGCGATGAGGATTTTCATGAAAAATGGAGCGAGGACTTCAGTCCGCTCGTCGAGGGATACAGGCGGACTAAAGTCCGCGCTCCGTGATCTCCACCTGGACCGGCGTCGGATTCCAGCCGTTGCACGGATTGTTGAGTTGCGGGCAGTTCGAGATCAGGCAGACCACGTCCATGTGGGCGAGCATCTCGACGTATCTACCGGGCGCGGAAATGCCGTCGGCGAAAGTGAGCTGTCCGTCGGGGGTGACCGGGACATTCATGAAGAAGTTGATGTTGCAGGTGATGTCGCGCTTGGTCAGCTCGTGCCGCCATTCCTGGGCGCCGCGGATGAAGCTGTCGCGGCAGGCGTGCATGCACTCCTTGTCGTGGGCGTAGCGCATGGTGTTCGACTCGCGGGAACACGCGCCGCCGAGCGTGTCGTGACGGCCGCAGGTGTCGGCGGTGATTTCCAGCATCACGCGCCCCTCGGTGCTCATCAACTTGGTCCCGGTGGTGAGATAGAGCGCGGCCTGCTCTTGGATCGTGCGATCGGCGCTGTAGCGCTCGGTCGGATCGGCGGCGCTGAAGAACAACGTGTCCGCGGCCTGGTTGCCCTCGAGGTCGGTGATGCGGAATCTCTGGCCTCGCTTGATCTCGTGGATCCACCAGTCGCCGGCGGGGATGGTCTGGGTCATGGTTGTTAGAGATGGTAACCGCCAAGACGCCAAGGACGCCAAGGCAGAGGGCTTGATCAAATTGTGCTGAGGGTCAGATAGGATCGGTTGTTTTCCCAAGCGCGGAAGTTCTCCGGGCGGACGGTGAGGGAAGGGTCGTCGGGCGTGGGCGGATCTCCGGGAAGCACCTCGAGCAGCACTTCGCGCGGGTGGTATTCCGGATCGGGATCGAGGGGGTGCTGGCAGGTGTTGAGGACCACCAGCGTGTCGAGTTCGAAGCGCAGCTCGACGGCGTCGCCGGCCTTGGAATGGCCGGGCACGAAGCTCAGCTTTCCTTCGTCGTCGGTGACGACCTTGCTGAAGAGGTTCAGGTTCGGAACGAGGTCCTTTTTGCCGAGGCCCCACTTGGCGAGCTCGATGAGAAAGCAGTCGCGCGCGTTGCGATGCCAGTCGTTCCGGGCTTGCTGGAAGTTCTTCTCTCCGTATTTCGCGAGAACGCGCGCGGCATCCGAGTGGCCGCAGACTGTGTCGTGCCAGCCGGTGTCGTCGTGCGTGATCGAAGCCAGCAGCCGGCCCATGTCCGAGTGCAGGCAATAGGGCGCGCGGAGATAGAAGATATGTTGGCCCTTGAGCGTGTCGGGCATGTTGTACCGCTCGTGCCGCTCGTGGGCGTGGTAGAGGAGCATGCCGACGTTCGCGCCGCCTTCGAGGTCGGTGAGGCGCAGGCGCTTGCCGCGGGAAATCACGCCGGACCACATGCCGGCGCCGATCAGTCGCTTCGTGAAAAGGGGCGTCATGGATCAACGGGGTTTGCCGTTCGACTTCGCGTGGAGCGGCGGGAGGAGATGCGGCGTGAGCGTGAGGTGGGCGCGCTTCACGCCCTTGCAGGTGACGAGCTGGTTGGTGATGTCCCGCAATTTCCGCGCGGGGCCCTGCATGAGGATCACCTCCAGCACGTGCTCGTCCTCGAGCAGGATGTGCTGCGAGGAAATGACCTCCTCGATGTGCTCGCGGCAGATGCGCGCGATCTCACGCAGCAGCGCGCTTTTCCCCTCGTCGTAGATGAGCGTGAGCGCGCCAGCCATGATCTCGGTGCCGACCTTCGACAGATGCTCGGCCGCCTGCTGTTGGATCATCTCGCCGATCGCCTGGGAGCGGCTGTCGAAGCCCCGCTGCGTCACGAGCCGGTCGAGGAGCTGGAACGTCTCCTCGGGCATCGAGATCGTGATGCGCCGGATGCCTTCGGCGCCCTCGGGTTGCTGTTTCATCGCGCGGCCGGAGTAGCACGCGCTTTGCCAGCGTGTGAAGAAAAATGAGAATGTTCATACCCGGCGCGCCCCGGGCCGCAGTCAGCCGCCGAGCACGTCGTGGTAGATGATCACGTTCTTCGACTCGAACTCCCGCAGTGCCTTGCGGAAGTCGCGCGTCGCCTGGTGGCGCTTCGCGGCTGCCACCGCGGCGCGGATTTCCTCCCGTGTCTCGTCCAGCGTCCGGGGCTGCGGCGTTTCACGCGCCGTCACCTCCACCAGATGCCAGCCGTTGCGCGAGCGCAGGACGCGCGGCTCGGCGACCGGCAGCGCGAACCACTGCGCCGCGATTTCCGGCGGCAGGCGGTCGCGCGTCAGCCAGCCGAGCGCGCCGCCGGCTTCGCGGGAAAGCGGGTCCTCGCTGAGTTCCGCCGCCATTTTCGCGAAATCCGCTCCCTTCTTGAGTTCCGCCAGCGCCTGCCCGAGCCGCTCTTCGGCCCCCTCGCCGGTGGGCAGGAAAACATGGCGAGCTTCGATCCGCTCCGTCCCCGCGAGCCGCTCGACATTCGCCTCGTGCCACACCGCGATTTCCTCGTCGCTCACCGCCGCCAGCGGCGCCACGCGGGCCTCCACATAGAGTTCCTGCTGGAGCCGTGCCGCGAGCCGTTCACGCAGCCCGGCTTCGCCGGAAATGCCGGCGGCCTCCAGCGCATCGAGCATCGTCTCGCGGTCCGGGAACCGGCTGGCAAAGCACTCGAACCGCGCCTCGACCTCGCTCGCCTCCGCCGGGAAATCGAGGTGGTTCACCTTCACCTTGATCCGCAGAAGCTGATGGTCGATCAGGTCGCCGAGCGCCGCGTAACGGACCAAGCGGCGCTGGTCATCCGACAACTGCTCCGCCGCCAGCCCGCGCGCCGCGAGGCGTTCGTGGACGGCGCGTTCGAGCTGCGCGCGGTGGATCGGCCAGCCGAAAACCACCGCCACCACCCCGCGCGCCTTCGCCTCGGCGATGGCCTGCGGGCTGTCCGGCCGGTTCGCCTCGATCCGCCGTGCCAGCGGCCCGTTGAAGACAAACAAATCACCCGCCAGATAGAGCAAGGCCGCGCCGTAAATGGCGAGCCGCAGCGAGAACCGGCCGGCCGCGGTCATCTCACCGGATCTCCACGGTGGCTCCCGGGCGGATGAGCTGCGGCAGGCGGATGGCGTCCCAGTTCGCCAGGCGGATGCAGCCGGCGCTCCGGGCGCGGCCGATCGTTTCCGGGTCGCTGGTGCCGTGCAGGCCGATGCCCGAGCGGCTCGTCCCGCACCAGATCACGCCGACCGGGCTGTTCGGGCCGGGCGGGATGTTGAGCGCGTTGTCGCCGCGCTTGCCGGTGTCGAGAAACGTCTGGTCGTAGCGCCACCAAGGTTCCTCGACCATGTTGCGCAGCTCCCAGGTGCCGAGTTTGATGAACTGCGGCTGGCCGGGCGTGATGGGAAACGAGGCGACCAGCGCGTTGTTCGGCCGCGCCGAGGTGATGGCCGGGACTTCCTCCGCGTCGGGGTCCGCCACCACCAGCGCCGCGGGGGCGGCTTCGAAGATCCGCACCTGGTTCATCCGGGTGTCCACGACGACGTGCCGCTGGCTGAGCGCCTCGTCTTTTTCATAACTCGCGCCGCTGAGCTTCTCGATCTCGAACGGCTGGACGTTCGGCACGATGATCGTGTCGCGGACCTTGAGATTGTAGATCTTCGAGCTGCCGTTCAGCTCGATGAGATAGGCCACGTCGGTGTGATATCTCTCGCTCATGAACTCGCCGATGCTGCGGTAGCTCATGCGCTTGCGCTTCGCCTGCTCGGCGCGCGAAGTGGGCAGCGTGGTGTCCACCCACTCGGTTGCCACGTCCGGCACCACGGCCACGGCGAAGGCGTTCGGCACGGCTTTTCTCGCAGCGGTGTTCACGGCCGTCCAGCTTTCGACCGGGTGGCCGTTCACCTCGTTCCACGATTTCACCGCCTCCTGCGTGAAGCGCCCGGGTTTCCCGTCGATCACGCCGGGGCCGAACATCGCCTCGTCGAGAAAGATCTGGAGGCGCACCGCGTCGTCGCCGGTCGGCTTCTCGTCGAGCGGAGCGGCCGGTTCGGTCGAGGACGGGAGTGTCGGCGCGGCGGGCGACGCCGGCTCGACGGGCAGGGCGCGGTAAACCGGCCGGCTCTCCGCCACCACCGGCGGCGATTGCTGGGCGTGGAGCGCCGGTGCGAGCAGGGCGGCGGCGAGGAAAAGAGATCTGAACATGACAAACAAACGCGGAGGTTACGCGGGCAGCGCCGCAAACGATTCAAGCCGACCCGCGACCGGCGCGGGAACGACGGCGGTGACGAGGATGTCGTCGCCTTCATAGTCCGTGGAAAGCACCTTGGCCTCGCGGTGGAGCAGGCTCACCAGATCCGCCCGGCCCTGTGGAATGCGGTAGTGCCGGCGGCGGACGCGGTCCGCGAGCAAGGCCGAGCAGGCCTTGGGCAGCCGGTCGACGCCATCGCCGAGCGCGGCGGACATCCGCAGCGCCTCGGGGAACCGCCGCCCGAGAAAGGCCAGCGACTCCGGATCATCGACGCGGTCGATCTTGTTGAGCACGGTGATCACCGGCTTGTCCTCGGCGCCCAGCTCCGCCAGCACCTCAAGTGTGGTGTCGTGCAGGCGCTCGATTTCCGGCGAACTGGCGTCGAGCACGTGGATCAGGAAATCCGCGAGCACCGCCTCCTCGAGCGTCGCCTTGAAGGCCTCCACCAGCCGGTGCGGCAGATTCCGGACGAAGCCGACGGTGTCCGTGAGCAAAAGCGGCTGGCCGTCCGGCAGTTCGATCCGCCGGGTGGTGGTGTCGAGCGTGGCGAAAAGCATGTCCTTCGCCAGCACCTCGGCGCCGCTCAGGCGGTTGAGCAGCGTGGACTTCCCGGCGTTCGTGTAGCCGACGATCGCGGCGTGGGGCGTCTCGAATTTCTCGCGCTCCTTGCGCTGGGTCCGGCGTTGTTTCCGCACCGCCTCGAGCTCGCGCTTCGTCCGGTCAATCCGCACCCGGGCGAGCCGGCGGTCCACCTCGATCTGCTTCTCGCCCATGCCGCGCGCCGCGCCCGCGCCGCTGCCGCCGGTCGAGCCGCCGCCCTCGCGGTCCAAGTGGCCCCACATCCGGGCCATGCGCGGCAGCGCGTACTGCATCCGAGCGAGATCCACCTGCAGCCGGGCCTCGCGGGTTTGGGCGCGCTTGGCGAAAATATCGAGAATCACCTCCTCGCGGTCGATCACGCAAAGGTCGGCGAGCTTTTCCCACTCGCGCTGCTGCGAGGGCGCGAGCTCGTTGTCGATGACGATCACGTCGCACTCGTGAGCCTTCGCCAGCGCGACGATTTCGTCCGCCTTGCCGGTGCCGCAGAGCAGTTTCTTGTGCATCTGCCGGCTGCGGGCGAGGACGGACTCGACCACCTCGATGCCGAGGGTCGAGACGAGTTCACCGAGTTCCTCGAGCAGCGACGACGATTCTTCCTCCTCGCGCGGATCGAAGTAGATCCGCACCAGCAGGGCGCGCTCGACCAACTCGGGCTTTTCGCGAACCTCGAACATCCGCGCGCGACGTATCACCGATGCCGGCGACCCGCGATGGGAAAATTCGCGCGTTCCGGAGGCTTGCGGCCTCAATGGCCTTCCTCGCGCATCCAGCGACCGTGGCCCCAGAGGCCCCAGACCACCCCGGCCAGGCCGAAGGTCAGGAGGAGCGTCGGCAAGCCGATCGAGGCCGCGATGCCGATCGGGCCCACGGCGGCCAGCAATTCCCGCGTCACGAAATGCGGCGCGGTGATGATGTAGAGCCGCGCCACCAGCAGGCAGATCGCGCCGGCGGCCATCATGTTGCCGCCCCACGACTGGTGGCGGCGCGCGAGCTTGACGGCGGCGAGGCCGAGCAGCCCGAGGCCGACCACGCCGAGCGCGTCGAGCAGCAGCCCGTTCGAAATGACGACATCAAGCAGCAGATTCACGGGAAACGGAAAGTCGGGGGTTGCGGGAACGGGCGGGTGTCGGAGCGGGGGAGCCGATGAGCTTGGCGTGCAGCGCGAGGCCAAGGCCAAAGCACAGCCAGCCGCCGTTCATCGCCACCAGCTTCACCGCGTGCCACGCGAGGGCGACGTCGGGATTTCCGTGGTAGTGGCCGACCGGCGAGACGCGCTCAATCTTCCCCGCCTCATACATCGGCAGCAGGATCGCGTAGCCGAAGCCGAGCAGCAGCGCCCCGCCCATCATCATCCGGCCGTCCCAGCCGGAGGTGTTCTTCGAAAGCTTCCACGCCAGCATCGCCAGCGACACGCCCATCACGATGAGAAAAACCGGCCGCGCCGCTTCCAGCGAGCCGACCCAAAAGAGCGGGGGGATAGTCACAGTTGCGACCATCGCGCTCCCTAAGTCGTTGAGCAAGAACATTTAATGAAGGATTCATTGGATTTGAAGATGTCGGGAAATACGCCGATCCCTGACAGCACAGGTCCGCCTGAAACTCCGGAACGGCAAACGACTTCGCCGCCGGGGCTTCTAATTGTTAGGGTGGCGGGCGGCGGGAGTGACCACTTCTTTCCGGCTTGCCGGGTCGTGGAGCTCGGGTTTTGCATGCGCGGGATGGGAGCCAAGAAAACGGCCAAGTTGACGGCGGAGCAGCGGGAGGAGATCACCCGCCGGGTGCTGGCGGGGGAGAAGACGACGGATCTCGGGCGGGAGTTCGGCGTGACGGGGGCCTACGTCTCGCTGTTGAAGAACACGGCCCTTGATCCGGAGCGGTTCGAGCGGAAGCGGAAGGAGAAGCTGCAGAGGAAACTCACCGAGGCGGAGCACGAGGAGCTGGAGCGGATATTCGCGAACGAGACTCCGGCGGACCGTGGGCTGATTCCGGCCCGCGAGCGGTGGTCGCTGGATCATGGTTTCCAGCTCGCGGAGAAGCTCTTCCAGAAGAAGCCCAGCGTGCGGGCGATGAAGGAGTTGATGGCGCCCCAGCTGAAGCGCCGGGCGACCGATTGGGACGCCAAGCCGCAGCCGCCGCAGCCGCGCGACGTGAGGACGTTGTCCCCGGAGTTCGCGGCGGACCCGGATTTCGTCGCCTACTACATGTCCCCGATCTACGAGAAGATCCGGTGGCGCGAGTACGAGCTGGCGCTCAAGGACTGGGAAGAGCGGGAGAAACGCCGGGCCGAGAGGGAGCAAGTGGTGCCGGCGGAAGCGGAGGATCCCGTTTTTCCGGAACTCCCGCAGGCTGACCCAGCGGGTCTGCCGATGCCCGGCCGCCGGACCGGCAAGCACGCCGGCAGCAAGGGCGCGGCCTTCACCAAGCCGAAGCGCCGGAAGAAACGGAAGCGGAAGTGAGTGGCGGACCCGCGGTGGCAGCGGGACCGCGACGCTTCCGCTCCGCCCAAAAGCCTTTGCCTGACCGGGTGATCTGCCGTAAGGCGCTCGGCGTCATGAGCGAAGCCACGCAGCCGCAGCAGCCCCAGTCGACCGAAGCCGAACTCATCGCCGTGCGGCGGGAGAAATTGGCGAAGCTGCGCGAACTCGGCGTCGATCCGTTCGGCGAGCGTTACGAGGTGACGACGACGCCGGCGGTCTTGCGCGCGGATTTCGCCGAAGGCGTGAAGGTGAAAATCGCCGGCCGGATCCTTGCGCTGCGCGACATGGGCAAGTCCGTGTTTTTCCAGCTCGGCGACGTCGAGGGCTCGATCCAGGGCTACCTCGGCATCAAGGGCTTGGATGAGGCGCAGGCGGCGGCATGGAAGTGCCTCGACCGCGGCGACTGGATCGGGATCGAGGGCGAGACCTTCGTCACGCGCACGGGTGAGCCGACGGTGAAGGTGGAGAATTTCACCGTGCTTTCGAAGGCGTTGCGGCCGATGCCCGACAAGTGGCACGGCCTCGCGGACCGCGAGATCAAGTACCGCAAGCGCCACCTCGACCTGATGGGGAATCCGGACAGCGCCGCGCTGTTCATCAAGCGCTCGCAGATGCTGGCGGAAATCCGGCGTTTCCTCGGTGAGCGTGGCTTCCTCGAAGTGGAGACGCCGATGCTTCAGGACGTCGCCGGCGGTGCGGCGGCGCGGCCGTTCGAGACTTACCACAACGCGCTTGGCATGCCGCTGACGCTGCGGATCGCACCGGAGTTGTTCCTCAAGCGCCTGCTGGTCGGCGGGTTCACGAAGATCTTCGAGCTGAACCGGAATTTCCGCAACGAGGGCATCTCTCGCCGACACAATCCGGAGTTCACGATGCTCGAGGCCTACTGGGCGTTTTCCGATTTCGAGCAGATGGCGGAACTCGTCGAGGAGATGGTCTGCCACCTCGCGGAGAAGTTCTGCGGCGGGCTGAAAATCGAGCACAAGGACGAGGAAGGAAACGTCACGCGCACGATCGACCTGAGCCGCCCGTGGCGTCGCGCGAATTACCACGACCTGATCAAGAACGTGGCCGGCGACGACTTTTTCGACATCACGCCCGAGCAGCGCCGCGCGAAGTGCGAGGAACTCGGCGTGCAGATCTCGCCGGAGATGGAGGACTACGAGGTGATCCAGCAGGTCTTCGAGAAGAAGGTCGAGGAGCATACCTTCGATCCGTGCTTCGTCACGCGCGTCGCGAGCGAGCTGATCCCGCTGGCGAAGGTCACGCCGGGCGGGAAAACGGTGGAGGTTTACGAGCTGATCATCAACGGCCAGGAAATCTCGCCGGGTTACTCCGAGCTGAACGATCCCGACGTGCAGCGCGAGCGTCTGTTGCACCAGGCCGGCGGCGAGGAGGAGCAAAAGGTGGACTTCGATTTCATCGAGACGCTCGAGCACGGCATGCCGCCGGCGGGGGGGATCGGCATCGGCATCGACCGCCTCGTGATGATGCTCACCGGCGCGCCGACGATCCGCGACGTGGTGCTCTTCCCGCTGCTGAAGCGGAAGGAATAGTCGCGCCGTTCGGAAAAAAAAAGCGGGCTGAAGCGGGCTGAGGAGCCGGCGATTTTCGGGGCATCCGCGGTTTTTGCGCGGGTTGTCATACAGGATGATCTCGACATCCGGCTGGCGGGATGGGATCAATTTGGATGAACCGGAAATCCCCCGTTTGCGGGGTCTTCGGGGAAAAAACCCTACCGCTATGAAAATCCGTAACCGACTCCCTTGTTTCGTATCGTCTGTCGTCGTCGCCTTCACCTCTTCCGCCGGGGCGGCTGAGATTCCGAAGCTCACGAACACCACCGCGCTCAACCTGGCCGGGTCGTGGAGCGGCGGCGTGGTCCCCGGCACCGGGGACGTGATGCTCTGGAACAACCTGTACACGCTGCCTTCGGTGCCGGGGAATCTTTCCCAGCTCGGCGGAAACTTGTCCGTGATGGGCGTGAAGGTCACCGACGTGGGCGGCGCCCGGAACGTCGCCAGCAACTTGGTGGGCTTCCAGAACGGCGGCTCCGCCAATACGCTGACCATCGGCTCCGGCGGCATCGACCTCTCAGCGGCGTTCCAGACGATCCTCATGCAGTCCGCGATCACGCTTTCGGCCGACCAGACGTGGTCGATCTCGAACGCGAACAACTTGGCGAACCCGGCCGGCTTCAACAACGGCGAGGATCTCGCGCTGCATTCCCAAGCCCAGGGCGTGCCGATCAATTTCGGCGGCAACACCGTGACGACCACCGGCAACGGCCAGGTGACGATCACCTCCGGCTACACGCTCAGCAACGGCACCCTCGTCGTCGGCAACGACCTGTTCGTGATCCAGGGCGGCAGCAACCGGATCACGACGATCGACAGCTCGCTGAACCTCCAGGTGGAAACGGGCGGCCGGCTCCGGATCCAGTCGAACAGCGGCTCGGGCGGCGTCTCGATGAACTCCGCCGCGAACGTCACCGTCAATGGCGGCGTCCTGATCTTCCACAACAACAACCAAGCGCTGAACCACACCGGGAGCGTCAGCCTTGCCGGCGGAACGGAAGTGGAGTTTTTGCTGACCGGCGATGGCAATACCAACTCGAACATTTCCGGGCAGTTCAACATCGGCGGCGATATCATCTGGCGTGTCTCCGGCGGCGGAAACTCGTCGAATTTCTGCACCTTGAGCGGCAACATCGTCGGCTCGGGAGATATCACCTATATCAACACCGCGACGGCCGCGAATGGCTTCTGCCGCCTGACCGGCGACAACAGCGGCTACTCCGGGGCCCTCACACTCGAAGGCGGGGGCGGGAACCGCAGCCTGCGGCTCTCGAGCGCCACGGCCGGCAGCGCCGCCGCCAGCTGGAACGTGGCCGGCAACAGCACGTTGCAGGTCGATGGCGTGACCGTGGAACTCGGCACGCTGACCGGCGGCGGCACCATCACGAACAGCAGCGACGCCGGCCCCGCGGAAATCCGGGTGGGCTCCGGCTTGTTCGAGGGCGCGATCAGCGACGGCTTCAGCCAGACGACCGCCGTCACGAAGGTGGGCTCCGGAACGCTGACGCTCACCAACATCAACAACCTCTACACCGGTGTCACGACCGTGGAGGAAGGCACGCTCGTGCACGTGGCGGACCGCTTCTCGGGAGGCGACGTGGTCGTGGCCGATGGAGCGGCCTTCGGCCTCGTCGCGGTCGCCGGAGGCCTGGGTTTCCAGGCGCAGGATGTGACGCTCGGCAGTTCCACCGGAGCCACGCTCGTGATCGATGTGGGCAGCGCGGGCAACCCGAGCTCACCACCGCTCTCGGCCAACACCCTCGAGGTGAACGGCAGCTCCGCGATCCGGCTGGACGGCATGCTCGAGGTCGGCAGCGTTCCATTGGTCGAATACGTGAGCCTCGCGGGAAGCGGCTTCGGCGGGTTGTCGCTCGCGCTGCCGCCGCGCACCACCGGCTCGCTCGTGGATGCCGCGGGAGAAATCAGCGCCACCATCACCGCCACGGACCAGATCAAGTGGGTGGGCGGCGTCTCCAACGACTGGGACATCGATCCGGATGGCGGCGGCTCCGCCGGAACGCTGAACTGGCTGACCGTCAACGGCACCGTCGCGGCCCGCTTCATCCAAGGAGCGGACGGCAGCGATGCGGTGAACTTCGACGACACAGCGACCGGCGATGGCACCGTGAACCTGACGGCCGCACTCTCGCCGCGCGCCCTCATTTTCGACAACACGTTGAAAAGCTACACGCTCACCGGAAGCGGCTCGATCACCGGCGGCACCAGCTTGGTGAAGCGGGGCGACGGCACCGTCACGCTGGCCAACACGACCGCGTCCGACTACACCGGCGGCACGGTCATCGAAGCCGGCACGCTCCGGCTCGGCGACGGCGTCACCTCAGGCGCCGGGCAGATTTCCGGCACCATCCAGAACGACGGCACGGTGGTGCTCGACCGGCCGGACGACTTCACCTTCGGCGTCACCCTCGAGGGCTTCGGCACCTTGGTGAAGGACGGCGAGAACACCGTGACGATCGGCGGCGGCGTCACCATGGAGGGCGACATCACTCTCGAGGCAGGCAAACTCGCGTTTTCCGCCGGCGGCACCCTGCTCGGAAAGCTCGACGGTGCCGGCGAACTCGAGGCTTCGGGTGGTACCCTCGCGATCCAAGGCAGCGAGGCGAACACGAACACCGGCCTGACGACCGTCAGTGGCGGCGTGCTCCAGCTGAACAACATCCCGGATGAGGATGCCGTGGGCGGCGATATCGCGATCACCGGCGGCGCCACCTTGGCGATCCTGGCCAACGAGCAAATTCCGGACGACGCGACCCTTCACGTCCTCGGCACGTCCGCCGACTCGCTGGCCGGCTCCACCAGCACCGAGACCATCGGCCACGCGGTGGTGAACGGGGAAACGCCCGCCACCCAGATGATCATGCGCCACGAGTTCACCATCGCCGGGACCGGCACCGTGGAGCAGGGCATCCTCGGCGTGGCCAGCGGCCACAACGCCCATGTGAACGCGGTCGTCATGACCTCCGCGAACGCCATCGTGCGGATCGCCGGCAACACGGCGCCCTCTTCGCTCACCGTCGGAGCCGGCGGCATCACCGCCAGTGGCGGGGATGTTCAGGTGAAGTTCAACACCGCCAACCAAGACGCGACCCTCAATCTCGAGGGGGACGTCACGACCACCGGCGACGTCACCTTCACGAACGGCAACTACACCGGAGACAGCGCCAACATCATCAACCTCGGCGGTGCCCGCACCTTCAACATCGGAGCCGGCACCACCACCACCGTCGCCCCGGACTTCGGCGGCTCCGGAAGCCTCGCCAAGACCGGCGGCGGCACGCTCACGCTGAACGCGGCATCCAGTGCGAACCACACCGGCGGCACCACCGTGGGCGGCGGCACGCTGCTCGTGAACGGCAACCTTTCCGGCACCGTCGACGTTGCCTCCGGCGGCACGCTCGGCGGCACCGGCACGGTCAGCGGCACGCTCGCCGCCTCCGGGACCATCGCCCCCGCCGGGGAGGCCGTCGGCACGCTCAATGCCAGCGGCAGCGTGACGCTGGACGGCGGCTCGACCCTCGACATCCAAGTCGGAAACTGGGCGGGAACCACCGCCGGCACCGACTGGGACCTGCTCGCCGCCGGTTCCCTCGAGATCGACGCGAACGCCTCGAACAAGCTGACGATCCGCCTGAGCGGCAATCCCACCGGCTTCGACGAGACGGCGAAGACGATCACCATCGCGACTTCCGCGAGCGCCATTGCCGGCTTCGACGGCGGGTCCGTCACGGTGGATTCCAGCGCCTTCGCGGGCAGCGGCACCTGGACCGTCGCCCAAGCGGGCAGCTCGATCGAGCTGACCTACACGCCCGGAGACGGCGGTGATCCCTACGAGGACTGGGCGCAGAGCGAGGGCCTCGACGGCTCGAACAACGGTCCGACGATGGACCCGGACAACGACGGGCAACCGAACTTCGCCGAGTTCGCCCTCAACAGCGCGCCGCTTTCCGGAGCGGCCTCCGGCAAGAAGGTTTCGCGCATCGTGGACGTCGATGGCAGCCCGACGCTCACGCTGACCTTCCCGGTCCGCACCGGCGCGGTGTTCGCCGGGGCCACCGAGAAAAGCGCGACCCGCGACGGCGTGACCTACCGCGTCCAAGCCGGCGGGGACCTCGCCGCCTGGGGGCTCGTCGTCACCGAAGTGACCGGCGCGGCCGCAACGGGCATCCACGCGACGCTTCCGGCGCTGCCATCCGGCTGGGCGTACCGCACGTTCCGCAGCCCGGCGGATGTCGACGTGGAGGACCGCGAGTTCCTCCGTTTGTTGATTGAAGGCGGCGAGTGAACGAAACGCCGCATCCATTCACGGCCCGCATCGCCAGCCGGCGGTGCGGGCCTTTTCGTTCGTGGTTCCGCGGAAAATGAAAGCCCGGCCCGTGCGAGCGGGTCGGGCTTTCGAGGAAGCGTCGCTCCGGAATTACCGGCGTCGGCGCAGCAAGCCGATGGCTCCGAGCGCCGCGAGAAGCGCCGCGGAGGGTTCGGGGATGACGGTCAGCGTCACGCCGGTGCCGGTGAGGCCGTCGACGGTCACATCGTCATAGTCGATCTGGAACTGGTTCACCCCGAGGGTGATCACGGAGTCGTCCGCCACGCCATCGAAGGTCACGCCGTTCCACGTGCCTTCGTAGTCGGCGATGATGAACGTTTCGCCGAAGGCCAGCGCCTGGTCGCTGCCGAAGAGCGAGAGCGCCAGTTGCGCGCTCGGGTCGATGTTCAGGTCACCGCCGATGTTGATCCGGTCCGCGTCCATGGCGGTGGGTGAAAGCTCGATCGAAGTGAGCGATCCGGCGGCGAGCGTGAGCGAGCCGACCACCGTGGTGGTGCCGATCGAGTTGCCCGGTGCGAGCGTTCCCGAGACGACGAGGTCGCCGGCGAGGATGTTGTCGCCGCCGAGGGTGGCGCCGGAGCTGACGATCACGTCGCCGGTGCCGAGCGTGCCATTCACCAGCAGCGTGCCGGCGCTGACGGTGGTCGCGCCGGTGTAGGTGTTGTTGCCGGTGAGCGTGAGCGTGCCCTCGCCCTGCTTGGTCAGCCCGCCGTCGATCGGATCGCTCCCGCCGTGGACGAGCGTTTGGCCGATGGTGACGTCGTGGCCGTTGGTGTCGATGATCGCGCCACCTTCGAGGACGCTGGCGGCGCTGCCTTCTCCCATATTCATGAAGCTCTCCGAGCTACCGGTCGGCCGGAGAATCCCGCCGTCGAAGTTGAAGACGCGCGTGCCGGTGGAGCCGGAGCTGATTTCCGAGACATTGAGCTCGCCGCCGCGGAGGTGGAAGGTGCCGCTGGCCGTGGAATTCTGGCCCACCCGCAGCACGCCGAGGTTCGCCGTGCCGCCTTCGAGGGCGTAGACGCCGGTGCCCACGCCGCCGAGCGCGTCCTCGGCGAGCCAAGTCTCGGAGTTCACGCTGATCGTCCCGCCGGTCTGGGTGATCGTGCCCATGCCGGTGGCACCGGTGCCGAGGACGAGGTTGCCGTCACCGGTCTTGGTGATCGTGCCGCCCTCGATGTTGAGCTCGCCGACGGCGCCTTCGCGGCCGACCGCCATCCAGTTGTCCACGGTGAGCGAGCCGTCGCTGATGGTGTAGGTGCCGGTGGTGCCGCCGCCGCCTTGGGCGATCCAGACTTCGCCTTCGTTGACGTTCACCGCTCCGCCCGTCTGGACGAAGGTCCCTTGGCCGCCGTTGCTGTCGCCGACGATCAGGTTTCCGTCGCCCTGCTTGCGAAGCTCGCCGCCGGACATGTTGAAGGTTCCGGTGGCTCCCTGGCGGCCGATCATCGTCCAGCTGTCGGTGATGACGGTGCCGGCATCGAGATTGAACACCGCGGTGGACGCGGGATTCTCCTCGCCGCCGTGGCCGTTGCCGACGTGCAGTTCGCCGGCGGTCAAGCTGCCGCTCGTGTTCATGTTGAACGTGCCGGTGCCCGAGCTGGCGTCGTCGTTGTGACCGCCGACATACAGGCGCCCGCCGGCATTGAACGAGCCCGAGCCTTCGCCGTAACCGGTGAACGCGCCGCCGGCCGCGGAGGTGTCGGCCAGATTGTAGACGCCGGTGCCGAGCTGCCGGCCGACGAATGACCAGCCGTTCGCGGTGAGCGTGCCGGCGGTATGGTCGACGCGGCCGTCCGCGCCCGCGCCGCTGCCGATGAACGGATCGCGGAGAGCCGGAACGTCGCCGGAAATCACCGGGATGTTCGCGCTGACGTCGTTGACAATGGCGTTGTCGAAGCCGTCCTCGTCAGGGCTGGGCTCGACGGGGACGCGGCCGGCGTCCCAGTTGTCCGGGTTGTTCCAGTTGTCGTCTTCGGATCCCGTCCAAGTGACGTCGGCCGCGGAAGCCACCGTGCCAAGGGCGGCGGCGAGTGACAGGCTGATCCGGAGAGTTTGATGGGATGCGTGTGCCGGGATGGCACGAAACGCCGTGGCCAAAAGGCCGGCTCGTTTTTTCATGATGTGGGGTTTCTTGGGTTTCACCCGGCCGCGGAAAACAGTCATTTCCGCCGGGCGGGCAGGAGTTTCTCCCCCGGAAGAGGGGGAACGGGCAGCCCAACCCATTGCGGGCCCATCTGTCGAGCTTGGAATCCCGAATCGGCCGATTTCCACGAGAGCGGCTTTGGATTTTCAGGCCATCGCCGGGTTTTCCGCTCCCAGCCAGTGCCAAGCCTGATCTTCCTCTTCCGGGGAAAAATGGCGGACCCGGCCCGGCATGAGCAGCCCGCTGAGCCGGGACAGCCAGGCCGCCCATCTCTCGTCCGCGACCACCGCGACGCGCTCGATGTGCCCGAGATTCGTCAGCCCGAAACGGAGATCTTCCCACAGCGCTCCGGCTTCCAGACCCTCGAGCTTCCGCAACCGGACGAGATAGGACACGCGATTCTCCTCCGCGATCTGGGTCTTCATCGCTTCCTCCAAGCGCCCGTATTCCCGGCGGGTGACGCGGCCATCCACCTCGATCCACATCAAGAGGCGCGACCGGAAGCGCAGGTAGCGGATCGCCCCGGCCTCCGGGGGTTCCGCGGCGGCCTCCTCGAGCCAGCGCTCGGCCGCTTCCCGCTCGCCCGCCGGGAAATGCCGGACCTCCGGCGCCACGAAGCGCCTGGCCACCGCAGGGAGCACCTTGAAGATCGGCGAATCGGAGACCGCCGCCACCCGCGAGATCCGCCGATGGCGCTCGCTGACGAAGTCGACGTGGGCTCGCAGGGCCGACAGATCCTTCCAGCCCGGGAACTCGTCGGCGAGGATCAGCAGGCCTTTGAGATGGCCGTGTTTCGCCAACTCCGGGTCGACCACCGCGGCGGCTTGCTGAAAATCCTCGCACGTGAGCGGCGGGTGGGGCCTGAGCTCCACCACGCCGCGATCCCTCTGGAACCGGATGTCGATCACTCGGCGGCGGGATTGTTGTCGGCCGGGCGGCTTACGCCGATCACCCCCATGCCGATGCGGTCCCCGGCGTCACCGGTCGGCTGGCTGCCGTCATCTTCCTTGGCGTGGACGATGAGGGCGCGGCCGATGATCGGGTTCTTCGCTCCGGCAAGCGTGATGTTGTTCACGGTCAGGGTTTTCTCGGCGTTTCCCTCGTCGTCGGCCTCCAGGTTTCCGAGGTCGCCGGCGTGGCGGGGTTCCTCGTCGGGAAGCGCGTGGGGGTGGCCTTCAGGATTGTAGTGCCCCCCGGCGCTGGTGCCGTCGGGCGCACTGACGTCGCCAAACTCGTGGATGTGGAAACCGTGCGTGGATCCGGCCTCGAGCCCGCCGATCCGAGCGGTGACGCGGACGCCTCCGTCGA
The DNA here is from genome assembly GCA_965651855.1 of uncultured Verrucomicrobiales bacterium. GTDB lineage: Bacteria > Verrucomicrobiota > Verrucomicrobiia > Verrucomicrobiales > Akkermansiaceae > Luteolibacter. The sequence continues at coordinate 26,487 of CBFGTW010000017.1, read as the reverse complement.
TCTTCTCGAAGAGGACGGTCCCGTGGACGTTGCTGCCGTTCGCCGGCTGGATGACGGCCAGCAGCTTCGAGACGTCTTCGAGCGAGCGCTCCGCCGGCGGATCGTCCTGGGCGATCGCGGGAGTCAGCCCGCTGCACAGGACGGAGGCGGATGCGGCACAGGCGAGTAAGGTGGTCGATTTCATGGGCGCGATCAGGTTTGAATCCTCGGAATCCAGCCGCAGCCGCCGTGCCGGGTGTCCGAGGCCCTGATGCTCAACGACCGGCGATTCGCGCGGTGGCCGCGGCACTGGCAGGGCATTGCGGATCGCAGCGACTCGGCACCGGGAGCGTCGCATCCTGCGCAGCGGGTCCCGGCCGGGCGTTCAGCTCACGATTTTCCGCAGCTCGGCGAGACCTTCTTCGTCAAGCAAGCGGGCCGCGGAATGGGATGGAAGTCCCGAGGCGACGATCGCGAGGGCCGCCGCGAGGGCGGGATAGGCCGTGCGGCGGAACTCGACCACCCGCCGGTCCGTGTCCCAGAGAGCCCAAGCGGCCCGCAGGTCGGAGTCGCGCGGCTGGCCCACGGCACCCACCAGCACGGCGCAGACGGTGCCTTCCGGCAGACTGACGGCACCCGACCCGAGGTATTCGGGCACCGCCGCGGCCGCCGGATCGGCGAAAAGGTCCTGGGCGTGGGTATGGCCGAAGAATCCGACGCCGATCCGGTGGCGGCGCAGGGTTTTGAGCGTCGGCTTCGCCTCGCGCTCCGAGTGGAGATACGGCCACTCGTCCGGCTTGTGCAGGGCGGCGTGGGCCAGGATGCCGAGCGGCAGGTCGATGGCTTGCGGCAGACCGCCGAGCCAGGCCGCGTGGTCGTCGCCGATCGTTTCCGCGGCATGCGCCACGCCGGCCCAGACCGGGTTCCCGCGGCCGCCGTGCGGAATGAGGTCCGGGTTCTTCCGCGCGGCGAGGGTGTAGAAATCGTGGTTGCCGAGCACGCACCTGCCGCCACGGGAACGGACGAGTTCGATGCATTCCGCGGCATGCGCGCCGTAACCGACGATGTCCCCGCCGAAAAAGATGTCGTCGATTCCTTCATCGTCCACCTCAGCGAGCACCGCCTCGAGTGCCGGGAGGTTGGCGTGGACGTCGGAAAGGATCGCGAGCTTCGGCACTCCGGCGAGCCTACGGCAGCCGTCAAGCCGCGGAAATCTTGCCCCACCCGCCGCCGGATAGTTCAGGTTCCATGCTCAAGCGCTGGTGGTGGATTCTCCTGGTGATGTTGGCCGTAGGACCGGCGGCCGGCCTCCTCGTCGGAGCCGCCGTCACCTACGTGATGCCGAAGAAGTACGAGAGCGTGGCGACGGTGGAATTTCGGGATCCTGACGGCGTCGAGCGGCACGTGGCGGTCCTGAAAGGCGACGGATTCCTGCGGCAGCTCGCCGCCGATCTGGAGCTGCACCGGAAGTGGGGCGTGGAGCTGGAGGACGCGGTGGGGATTCTCCGGCGCGTGGTGAGCGTCGAGGCGATCCGCGGCACCGATCTGGTGGCGGTGCGTGTCCGTCACACGAGCCCGGGAGACGCGCAGGAGATCGCGGCGAGGATTCCAAGGATTTATGGACGCCAGCTGGTCGTGGACTTTGAGAATGATCTCGAGAGGCAGCGGTCCGAACTCTTCGACCAAGTCCGCGCACAAGAGCAGAAGATGGAACGCCTTGAGGAGAGGCTTGGCGGAACGGACGATGGGGCGGTGTCGGAACAGCTTTCCGTCGAACGGCGGACCTTGTTGGAGGTGAAACTGACGGACATCGGTGAGATGATGGGGCCCCGGCTTCCCTACGAGCCGCTGGTCGTGATCGAGGAGCCGGTGGAGGCACGGATCCCCTTTTCACCGAATATCCCGCTGAACCTCGCTCTCGGCACGGGTTCCGGCCTGCTGCTGGCTGTTCCGCTCGGCTTCCTGCTCATGGCCCTCCTGCAGCGGATGATCCCGCCGAAGCATCGGGCACCGCCGCCGTTGCCCGCTGTTTGAGCGGGGGTTCCGCGCCGTTCCGCCCGTAAAAAAATTTCTTGCGCGGGGTGGTGGGCCGTGTTGATGTCCCCGCCCGCCCGCACCGGCGGACGAACCTTTCACCTTTTCCCCTACGGCCATGGCCTACGCAGTGATCAAAACCGGCGGCAAACAATACCGCGTCCAGGAAGGCGACAAATTCGACGTCGAGAAGCTCGACGCCGAAGTCGATTCGGAAATCACCTTCAGCGAGGTCCTGATGATCGGCGAGGGCGACAGCGTGAAGGTCGGCGCTCCGAGCGTCGATGGCGCGAGCGTCACCGCCAAGGTCGTCAGCCAGTTCCGTGGTCCGAAAGGCGTGGCCTTCAAGTTCAAGCGCCGCAAGGGCTTCCACAAGACCAAGGGTTTCCGCCGCCACCTGACCAAGCTCGAGATCACCTCGATCGCGGGCTGATTTTTTTCCGAACCTCCAACATTTTCCCGATCCCATGGCCCACAAGAAAGGACAAGGCTCCGTCAAGAACGGCCGCGACTCGCGCAGCAAGCGCCTCGGCGTGAAGAAATTCGGCGGCCAAGCCGTGATCGCCGGCAACATCATCATCCGCCAGCGCGGCACCAAGGTGCATCCGGGCGCCGGCGTCGGCATCGGCCGCGACCACACGCTCTTCGCCCTCGTCGACGGCCGTGTGAAGTTCGATCGCGAAGGCCGCCGCGTGAACGTGCTCGCCGAGACGAACTGAGCCACCGCCCGATTTTTTCCAAGGCCGCTCTTCCTCCAGGAGGGCGGCCTTTTTCGTTGGGAGCGGAGGAACCACGGAACACACGGAAGGCACGGAATTAGAATTGGTTCGGCGTGATTTCCGGATCGTCCCTCATTTCCGTGTATTCCGTGGTTCCTCCCCTCAATCCAGAGACGGGATCCGCTCCACCCGCCGCGCGCCGTCCGCCTCGAGGGTGAACCGCAGCCAGAGGGTATCCGCCGGCATCAACTGCGGGAACTTGTCCGCCCACTCGGCGACGACCACGCCGCCGGCCTCGAGGTATTCGTCCCAGCCGAGCGCGATGAGTTCTTCCGGCGAATCGAGGCGGTAGAAATCGAAATGAAACGCCGTCAGCCGCCCGCCGGAGTATTCGTGGACGAGCGAGAACGTCGGGCTGGTGACTTCCGCCGCACTGCCGAGGCCGGCGGCGAAGCCCTTCGTCCAATGGGTTTTTCCCGCGCCGAGCCCGCCGACGAGGGCGATCGCGTCGCCTGCCGCGGCGCGTTCGCCGGCGGCGCGGCCGAGGTTTTCCATCGCTTCGGGGGAATCGGCGCGGGCATCCATGCCGGTGGCAAACCCGGAAACGGGACGGACGTCCATTTCAAAAAGCCCGGGAGGCCTCAGGCCTTCTGCTCGATCAGCCGGAAGCGGGCGTGGTACGAACCGCCGTTGTGTTTCCGGCAGCAGGCGTAGCAGGCCACCTGGCGCTGGATCGGCTTCACGCGGCGGAGGACCGAGAAGCAGTTCGGGCAGACGTAGGTGTAGTTCCGCCGCATGCGCCGGCGCTTGAATGGCAGCGTGTGGAAGGCCTTTTCACCGGGGATGCCGAGGTCGTTGCAGGCGGTTTGCCATTCGGGCCCGTGCGGCTCGATCCGCCGGCGGCCGGCGCGCTCGAAGGCGACCAAGTGGGCCAGCTCGTGCTTGAGCGTCCGCCACAGCTCCTCGACGGGCAGCTCGCGGAGCTTCGGGTTCAGCTCGATCGCGCGGTCCGGCCACCAGGCGCGGCCGGCGGTGGTCTGCATCCGGGCATTCCAGGAAACGCGGACGCGTCGGGCGAGTTCCGGCAGGGCGAGCGACTTCGCGGTTTCCGCACACCATGCGGTGAGTCCGGCATCGTCCCGCGGCGACCGGGCCGGAACGGCAGGCGGCGCGGCGGGTTTCGCCGCCCAGCGGAACTGAAGCTGTGCCATCCAGCGGCCCATCGTGCGTCACCGCTAGCAGATTCCCCCACGCCGCGCAACCGGCGCGACGCGGTGGGCCTCAGTAGCGGAAAATCGCCGCCAGGCAGCCGCCGCCGGGCAGGGCCTCCTCGCCTTCCAGATAGTGGATGGCCGCTCCGCCTTCGGCCGCGCAAAGCACGGTGGCTTCCACCAGCTCGGTGTCGCCGTCCTCCGGGGTCTCGTGAACGACCACCTGGTCCGCCTGCCGGTCGTTCACGCCGTAGCGACGCTCGCCGGCCTTGACGAAGAGCGTGGAAACCCGGCCGTCCGAGGCGGCTTTCACCACTTCGGCAAAGTCCGCGGAACCCTCGCCCACGCCCATGTTGTCGCTCAACGTGGCGAGCGCCTTGTGGCGATCGTCGTGGTCGCGGCCGCGCACCCAGGTGCAGATCCGCTCCCGCAACTCGTCCGGGCTCAACGAGCTGGGATTCATCGCGATCGTCTCCTCCTGGAGGTGCGGGTAGCTGTTGACGTTCCGGTAGAAGCCGACCAGGTCCGGCGGGCCCATGAGGACCAGCGGCACCTCGCGGGTATCGAAGTTCTTCGCCAGGTCCTTGTCCACCATCTCGAAGTAGCGGCGGATCTTGATGTTGCGGACGTTTTCGTTGGTCACGCCGTGGCCGTGGTACGCCGCGACGGGCCGGCCGGTGCCGCTGCCGGGCTCCGCCGCGATCCGCTGGATCGTCCCCCGGACTTGCAGGCTTTCCTCGGGGTCGTCGTATTTCATCGCTTCGGCGAGGCTCGTCGGCACATCGGAGAGCTCGATTTCATCCAGTTGCCATGCCGAGGCGCGGAACAGCCGCAGCTCGTCGAGATCGAGCGACAACACGTGGTAGCTCCGGCCCGCCGCGAGCCGCAGCAAGGGGCTGAGGTACGGCTGGTGGTCCACCCGGACGTACGGCTCGAGGCGGAACGGCACCTTGTAGGCGGTGACGCGGCCCTCCGGCTCCACGACCATCGCCAGCCCCTCGTCCTGATCCTGCCAGAAGCCGTGGGTGGGCGCGTCGAAGCTCTCGAGCGCGGTGAGGCGGGCGGAAATTTCGGCCGCTCTCGGAGTCGACCCGTTCACGGCCTCCTGGGCTTGGCGGAGGATGTTTTTGAAAACGATGTGGTTCTTGCGGGTGTCCGGGCCCCGGCGTTCCATCGGCATCAGCATGGTGACGACCGGCCCGTCGTTCCGGCTCTGGCGGAGCGCGGTGGCGAATTCGTCCGCATCCAGGTGGGAGAGTCGTTTTTCGTTCAGCTCGTTGATCTCAGGCTTCGGTTTCTTGTTCATGTTCGGAGAGGTGGCTGACCGGACGCCAGGAAGCTGCGCCCGGGAATTCCCACCTTACCACTGGAACATCGAACGTCGAACTTCGAAGCGGACGGCGAAGCGCCCCTCGCGGGTCCTCCGGGGATTCACCGGGATCCGAATCGTCGACTCACCATCGCCAGCGCCTCGCTCGCTTCCGGGACGCGCAGGAATTTCGCCGCCAGGAAGTAGATCCCCGCGGCGGCGCCCACGGTGACGAAGAGCGCGCCCGCCCGCAGCGGCAGCAGGAGCTCCCCGGGGTTCTGGAAAACCAGGCGCTCCGCCGCCAGGCAGAGCGCGGCCATCAGTCCGCCAGCCACCGCGAGTTTTCCGAGCAGGCCGAGCAGCTCCCCGGCGCGCAGACCCCCGACGAGCCGGCTCAGGCAGAAGTAGAGGATCAGGAAATTCAGCGAGGCGGTGATGCTGGTGGTCAGCGCCAGGTAGGCGTGGCCGAGGCCGAGCACGAAGACGAACAGGTAGTTGAGCCCGAGGTTCATCCCCAGCGCGAAAAGGCTGACCATCATCGGAAACCACCGCCGGTCGATCGCGTAGAACGACGGCTGGAGGATTTTCAATCCGGAGTAGAAAACGAGACCCACCCCGTAGGCGCGCAGCGCGGCGGCGGTCTGGGCGCGGTCGATGGCGCTGAAGTCGCCGCGCTCGAACAGCACGCTGATGATCGGTTCGGCGAGGATCACCAGGCCGAGCGTCGACGGCAGGACGAGGAAGGCGACGAGCCGCAGGCCCTTTGTCAGAGTCGGCTGGAAATCGGGGGAAATCCCGTTGATCGCGGCCCGCGAGAGCGCCGGCAGCGTGACCGTGGCCACCGCCACGCCGAACACGCCGATCGGGAGCTGCATCAGGCGGAAGGCGTAGTTCAGCCAGCTCACCGCGCCCTCGCTCACGCCGTAGGCGAACATTGCGTTGATCACCACGTTCACCTGCACCACCGAAGCCGCGATCACCGCGGGAGCCATCAATTTCAGCACTTGGCGCACGCCGGAATCCCGCCAGCGAAAGTCCGCCACATAGCGGAAGCCGACTTTTGCCAGCGCCGGAAACTGGCACACGAGCTGGGCCAAGCCGCCGATCACCACGCCCATCGAAAGCCCCAGCAGACTCCGCGGGCCGAACGCCGGATCGAGCCACCAGCCGAGGCCCACGCCGCCGATCATCGAGCCGAGGTTGAAAAAGCACGACGACAGCGCCGGCATGCCGAAGACATTCCGCGCGTTGAGCATGCCCATCACCAGCGCCGCCAGCGAGACGAGCAGGATGAAGGGATACATGATCCGCACCATCGTCACGGTGAGATCCACTTCCTCCGGGCTGTAGTCGCGGGCCGTCGCGCCGCTGCGGGAAAACGACATCAGGAGCTCGACGATCCACGGCGCCACCAGGATGCCGACGATCGTCACGCCGCTCATGAAGACCGCCGCCAGCGTGAGCATCTTGTTCGCCAGGCTCCACGCGGAGTCCGGGCCGTCGGTTTTCACCTTCTTGGAGAATGTCGTGACGAAGGCCTGCGACAGCGCCCCTTCGGCGAACAGGTCGCGCAGCAGGTTCGGCACCTTGAAGGCGAGGAAAAAGCAGTCCATCCACCGCCCGGCGCCGAACAGCCCGGCGAAGAGCATGTCGCGCGCGAGCCCCAGCACGCGGCTCGCCATCACGGCGGCGCTGACTTTCCAAGTGGCTTTCGCGGACATGCGGCTGGCGCGGCTTCTAGCGGCTGCCACCGGGCTTGGCTACCGCGGAAACCGGCCGCTCACCCTCCGGCAATCTGGGCGCGGGGATGAACGGCGGCTCGCCGGGATCATGCAAGCCGGAGCCCAGGCAAGGGACGGCTCTCGCTTGAACGGAACTTCACCCGATCTCGGGATCGAGGACGGCCGTTCAACACTCAAGGGGGGCGGGCGCTCCGACGGAGAGGAAAGCGCCGTGGCAGGCCCCCGGCATGTCGCCGCCGCAAGCAACTTTTCGATAAAAGGAGCGTCCCTTTATCGCGTTAAAGGAGCGTCCCGTTATCGCGGTACGCGGTTGGAGACCGTGCGGAAGGTGTGTTTCCATGCGGAACGCGATGTCGGCACGCGCATGTCGCCACCGATGCAAGCGAATTCCGGTAATAGGTCCGTCCCTTTGTAGGCACATCCCACCGGAGCCGGAGGTTTGCCTGTGGGAACGGGATCTTGTGGTGGCGGTGACTTGTCGTCATCTTGCGACCGTGCCCGAGCGTTTCCGAATTCGCCGTTTTTGCCCCGAAGACTCGGTTCCTTCCATCACGCGGCTGTTGCACGAGGCCTATGCGCCGCTGGCGGCGATGGGCTTCCGCTACACCGCCACCTGGCAGGACGATGACATCACGCTCCGCCGCCTGACGCGCGGCGTGGCGTTCGTCGCCGAGCATGGCGGAGCCATTGTCGCCACCGTCACCCTCTATCCGGATGCCGGACCCGCGGCGCACTGCGAATGGTACGCCACGCCCGGAGTTCACACGTTCGGGCAATTCGCGGTGCGACCGGACTTCCAGAAGCAGGGGCTGGGGCGGCGGTTGATCCAGCTCGTGGAAGCCGAGGCCCGGGAGCGGGGCGCCACGGAGCTGGCCTTGGACACCGCCGAGGGCGCGGCGCACCTCCGGGCCTGCTACGACCGCCTCGGATACCGCTTCATCCAGTTTATGACCTGGTCGGACACCAACTACCGAAGCGTGATCCTGTCGAAGAGCTTGTGCGGCAACAAGTCGGACGCGGGGCTGAGCCGGTGAAAAGGGAAACGGAGCAGGGCCTTCATAAGACCCAGGGAAAGTTGCCGCGTCTCGCCTGAGGGAATCTTCGCCACGGCCCCCGCACCGCGTCATCATTTCTCCATCTGGCTCCCCCGAACGATTCGGAGATCGCCCCTCCGGAGTTGCCAAGGTGCACGCCTTCCCCTTCACTCCGCCCGCGCGCATCCCATGGCTCTCATCGTCCAGAAATACGGCGGCACGTCCGTCGGCTCGCTCGACCGCATCCGCAACGTGGCGGCGCGCATGAAGCGCACGCGCGACGAGGGGAACCAAGTGGTGGCCGTGGTTTCGGCGATGTCCGGCGTGACCGACGGCCTGATCAAGATGGCCCGGGACTTGAGCAGCGAGCCGGCCGAGCGCGAGCTGGACGTGCTGTTGGCCACCGGCGAGCAGCAGTCGATCGCCCTGGTGACCATGGCGCTGCACGAGCTGGGCGTGGACGCGGTTTCCATCACCGGCCGGCAGGCGGGCATCCACACCACCGGCTCCCACACCCGGGGCCGGATCCTGAACATGGACCCGTCCCTGATGCAGCGCTTCCTCGACGAGGGGAAAACGCTGGTTGTCGCCGGTTTCCAGGGTGTCACGCCCGACGGCATGATCCATACTCTCGGCCGCGGCGGGTCCGACCTCACGGCCATCGCCGTGGCCGCGGCGCTGAAGGCGGACGTTTGCCAGATCTTGACCGACGTCGACGGCGTCTACAGCTGCGACCCGCGGGTGGTGACGAACGCCCGCAAGTTACCGGAAATTTCCTACGACGAGATGTTGGAAATGGCCTCGTCCGGCTCCAAGGTGATGCAGTCCCGCTCGGTCGAGTTCGCCAAGAAATTCGGCGTCGTCTTCGAAGTCCGCTCCTCCCTCAACGACAATCCCGGCACCCTCGTGTTAGAAGAACATCCCAACATGGAGCACGTCGTGATCCGCGGCGTGTCGATCGAGCGCTCGCAGGCGCGCGTGACCATCACCGGCATTCCGGACGAGCCGGGCATGTCCGGCCTGATCCTCGGCGCGCTGGCCGACGCGGAGATCAACCTCGACATCATCGTCTCGAACATCGCCCACGACGGCCTCGCGCGGCATTCGTTCACGATGCACTCGAACGACCTCGGCAAGGCGCAGGCCGCGCTCAAGCCGGTGCTGTCCGGACTTTCCGCGGACGCGAAGATCGAGACGGAAGCCGGCATCGCGAAACTTTCCGCCGTGGGCATCGGCATGCGCTCGCACTCCGGTGTGGCCGCCACGATGTTCAAGGCCCTCGGCGACGCCGGCATCAACATCGGCATGATCTCCACCTCGGAAATCAAGATCGCGGTGACCGTGGACGAACCGCGGATCGAGGACGCCGCGCGCGCCGTCCACGCCGCGTTCGGCCTGGACAAGCAACCCGGCTGAGCCCGATGGAGCCGGCCGAGCCGCTGCGCCTGAGGATTGCCGTGAGCAATCTCCAGAGCGGCATCGGCACCACTCGCGGCTATTGGCAGTATCTCACGACCGGCTGGAAATATTTCCTGCCGCACGGCTCGCGGGCGCTCGAGGGAGCGGTGGATTTCCTGAAATCCGAGCGGATCGACATCGCGGCGCTGTGCGAGGCGAACGGACCGTCGCGCCGCTCGATGGGCGTCGATCAAGTCGCCCAGGTGGCAGATCGCGGCGGGCTGCCGAACCACGTCTTTTTTCCGACGCACGTGGTCGGCGACAAGGTGAACCAAGGAAACGCGATCTGCTCGCGCCATCCGGTGCGGCACGTCGCGAACCACCGGCTCCCGGGCATCGGCGAGCCGCGGCACCTCAGCGAGGCGGAGGTGGAGGTGGAAGGCCGGCCGGTGCGCGTGCTCATCACCCACCTGGCGCTCGATCTCGGCCAGCGGGCCAAGCAGATCGACCGCATCGTCGAGCTGATCGGCGAGGGGCCCGGCCGACCGACGATCCTGGCGGGGGACTTCAATGTTTCCCGCGAGGAGGAGATGGAGTTGCTGGTCGACACCAAACTCCAGATGGCCGCCACCGCGGCGACCTTCCCGGCGTGGAAGCCGCAGCGGCGGCTCGACTACTTGTTCTTCAGCCACGAGTTCACGATCCTCGACAGCCACGCGTGGTCCGGCACATTGTTCTCCGACCACCTCCCGCTGGTCGCCGAGGTGGACTTCCGACCCTGACGCGCACTCGTTTTCTCCGGACCCATGACGTTTTCCGTTCGCAAAGCCTTGGTCACCGGCGGAGCCGGCTTCATCGGCTCGCACCTCTGCGAAGCGCTGCTGGCCGCCGGCGCGGAGGTCACGGTCCTCGACGAGTTCAACGACTATTACGACCCTGCCATCAAGCGCGGGAACCTGGCGGAAATCGCCGGCCGCATCGAGCTGGTCGAAGGCGACATCCGCGACGAGGCGCTCGTCATGGAAACCGTGGGGCAGGGGAACTTCGACGCGATTTTCCACATCGCGGCCCGCGCCGGCGTGCGGCCGTCGATTTCCGATCCGCGGCTGTATGTCAGCACGAACATCGACGGCACGCTCAACCTGCTCGAGGCCTGCCGCGTCCATGGCGTGAGGCGATTCATCTTCGCCTCGTCGTCGTCCGTCTACGGCGTGAATCCGAAGGTGCCGTTCGCCGAGGACGATCCGCTGACGCGAACGATCTCGCCGTATGCCGCCACCAAGCTCGCGGGCGAGCAGCTGTGCTCGAACTACGCGCACCTCCACGGCATCCGCTGCCTGTGCCTGCGGTTTTTCACCGTCTACGGCCCGCGCCAGCGGCCGGATCTGGCGATCTCGAAGTTCACCCGCAACATCCTCTCCGGAAAACCGATCGACCGCTACGGCGACGGCAGCACGGCACGCGATTACACTTACATCGATGATATCATTTCCGGCGTGATGGCGTCCGCGGCATACGAGGCGTCCGACTTCGAGATCATCAATCTCGGCGGGTCGGAAACGCACACGCTCTCGGACTTGATCGCGGGCGTCGAGCGCGCGACCGGCCGGACCGCCACGATCAACCAACTGCCCGAGCAACCCGGCGACGTGCCGCGCACCTTCGCGGACGTGAGCAAGGCGCGCCGGCTCCTTGGCTACGAGCCGTCGACCTCGCTCGACGCCGGCCTGCGCAAGTTCGTCGAGTGGTATCGGCGCGAGAACCCGGACGACGTCGCATGAAGCTGGCGATCATCCGCAAGGACTGCTCCTTCCGCAAAGGCGGAGCCGAGCGCTACGCGGCGAACCTTTGCCGCGAGCTGGCGGAGACGGGTCACGAGGTCCACGTGCTGGCGGAGAATTGCGATGCGGACATCCATCCGTCGCTGGTCCACTTGCCGATTCAAGTGAACCGCGCGACCTCGTGGAGCCGGAACAATTCGTTTCATCGCAACGCGCAGGCGGCGCTCCCCGACGTCGGCGCGGACGCCGTGCTCGCGCTTTCGCGGAGCTGGCCGGCCGACGCCTTCCGCGTTTCCGATCCGCTGCACCGCTTCTGGATGGAAGTCCGCTATCCCGGAAAACTCCACCGAGCCATCCAGCGGCTGAACCCGCGGCACCGCGCGATCCTTCAACTCGAGAATGATATCTTCGATCCGGCGCACACGCGGATGATCGTGACGAACTCGCGGCTCTCGAAAACCCTCATCGGCCGGTATTTTCCGCGCTATCCGCAGGAGCGCGTGCACGTGGTTTACAATGGTGTCGATCTCGAGCGCTTCTCGCCCGGGGAGTCCGCGCCCGCCGGCGGCCGGGCGCGCTTGCTGTTCGTCGGCCAAGACTTCCGGCGCAAGGGGCTGGGGCCGTTGATCGAGGCGCTGGCGGCGCTCAAGAATCGCGGCGTCGATTGCGAGTTGCGCGTCATCGGCCGCGACAAGCCGGCGCCGTACCGCGCGCAGGCCAGGCGACTCGGGGTGGGGGATCGAGTTACTTTCGAAGGCCCGACGCGGGAAATTCACGACGCCTATCGCGCCGCGGATCTGCTGGTTTTCCCCACGCTTTACGATCCCTTCGCGAACGTCTGCCTCGAGGCGCTCGCGTGTGGCCTGGCGGTGCTGACCACGACGACCAACGGTGCATCGGAGATCATCGATGAAGGCGTAAACGGCTACGTCATTCCCGGCGAGGAATCGTCGCTGGCGGGCGAGATCGCGGCGCGAGTCGCGACGTTCATGAAAACGGCGGACCGCCCGGCGATGCGGCGCGCGGCGCGGGAAAAGGCGGAGCGCTTCACCATCCGCGGCAACTCGGAGAGAATCGTGGAACTTCTCCGCCAGCCATGAACGGAGCCGCATTTTCGCCTGAAGATCTCGCGCGTTTCCTCGCCGCGGCGCGCGGAAATTCCGGACCGGTACGGGCGTTCCGCGCCGCCGGCGGGCAGGGGGCGATCACCACGGCATGCAGCGCGGAGGACGCCGAGGCGCTCGCCGCCGTGGTCAAGCGCCCGCCGCCAGGGTTCCGGATCTGCAAGTTCGGCTCGCGCTCGGTGGTCGGCGGCTACGAGCTGCCCTCGGGCTCCGTGGCGCTGAAGTACTATTTTCCCCGCCATTGGCACAAGTGCGTCACCTACGGGCTGCTCGGCTCGCGCGCGCGGCGCAGCTGGCTGGCGGCGCTCGGGTTTTCCCGGATCGGCATCGGCACGCCGGAGCCGCTCGCGCTGCTCGAGTGGAAGGCGGGCCCGGTCTTCCTGCGCCAGTCGTTCCTCGCCACCCGCTTCGGCGAGGGCGACGATCTCCAAACCTGGGTGGATAACCACGCCGACGACCGCCAGGCGCTGGAAACGATGGCGGGGAAACTGCGCGCCCAGTTCGACCTCATGGCACGCTTCCGCGCGGTCCACGGCGACATGAAGGCCTCCAACATCCTCGTCGCCGCCGACGGCTCCATCCGCTTCATCGACCTCGACGCCGCCGCGTTGCTGGTTCCGTCGAGCCGCTGGCCCGCGCTCCGCGAAAAGGATCGGCGGCGGTTCGCGGCGAACTGGACGGCGCGACCGCCGCTGGCCGAGGCGTTCGCCGATGTGTTCGCTCCTGCAAAATGTCAGGATGTTTGACGATTTGACGCTTTGGAGCCGGAGATCCCGAACGGCTTCAGGCGCTGTCCCTCATGCGGGCCGCTTTTTGAAAATCTTCCTTGCCGCCCCTCCCGCAATTCCGAGAATCCGCCCCGATCAACGCGCAACCTTCCAAAAAATGATCCAAAAACTCGCCAGCCGCCGGTCCCGAGTCGCGGCTTCCACCGTAGTCACCGTCCTCCTTTCCGCCCCGGCCGTGTTTGCCCAGGCGGGTGCGGGCCCGGAACGCGAAACGCTCCTGGATCGTTGGGTTCTCGCCGGTGGCTACACGATGATCTTCATCGGGATCGCCGTCATCGCCTTCATCGCGCTGGCGATCTACAATTTCCTGGCGCTCACCCGCGCGAAGTTCTGCCCGGCGGACTTGAAGGAGGCGCTCATGGACCACATGGCGAATTGCCGCGTGCGCTCGGCCATCGAGCTGGCCGCCTCCCATCCGTCCTACCTCGGCCGCATGGTGGCCTATTCGTTCCCGAACATCGACGCCACCCGCCCCGAGGACCTCGGACGCGACCAGATCGAGGACGCGATGGCCGACTTCACGGTGAACGAGAACCGCAAGATCTCCACCTGGATCAACTACATCTCGGTCATCGCCCAAGCCTCGCCGATGCTCGGACTGCTCGGCACCGTCATCGGTATGGTCAGCGCCTTCGGCACCCTGAAGATGGCCGGCGGCGCGGATCCGCAGCAGCTCGCCGGTGACATCTCGGTGGCCCTGCTCACCACGCTGTGGGGCCTGATGAACGCCATTCCCTGCATCATTGTTTACTACATCCTCAAGAACCGCTTCGCCAGCCTGGTGGCGGAAACGGTGCACTCCGCCGAGGAAATGGTGAACGCGGCGGTGGCCACGGTGAACGCCGACACGCTTTACGCCAAGATTCCCGAGGGCATCGCCGTTTGACCCTCCGGCGCGGTGACGGCGCCGCCCTCATGGCGGCACCGGTCCGCCCGCCGCACCCGAACGCAAAATCCCAATGGCTTCCTCCAAACTCCGCAGCGCGACGGCCGATCGCGACGAGGACCGGGGTCTCGACATGTCGCCGATGATCGACATGGTCTTCCTGCTCCTCATCTTCTTCATCGTCAACGCCACCGCGATCATCGTTCAGACGGACCCGGACGTGAAGCCGCCGATCGCCGCCAACGCGCTGCCACAGGAAGACGGCCGCGGCCGCATCGTGGTGAACGTCCGCGAGGACGGCACCTTCACCTCCGAAGACCTCCAGGTCCTGCCCGACGAGGACCGGATCGAAGAACTCGTCCGCACCGAAAAGCAGCGCATCGAGTTGCTCGGCCAGACGCCGAAGCTCCACCTCCGGGGCGACAAGGACGCGGTGTTCCGCTACAGCCGCCAGGTGATCCGCGCCTCGGCGAGAGCCGGCGTGGACCAAGTGGTCTTCGCCGTTTTCCGCAAGAGCCCCGGCGGCGAAGGTTACTGAACTCTCCGACCCCTTTTCCGAATGGCCCGCCACAAGCGCCACCACCAAGAGGAAGAAGCCGAGCCGGCGCTCGACATCTCGTCGCTCATCGACGTCTGCTTCCTGCTGCTCATCTACTTCCTGGTCACCTCCACCATCAAGCCGCGGGAAACCGACCTCGGCATGGGGTTGCCGGCCGCGGCCCCCTCGGAGGCCCAGCCGGACATCGAGCCGATGTTCATCAAGATCGACGCCACCGGAGCCATTTACAGCGGCGTCGGCCAAGGCCAGCAGTTGCTGGACACGGACATGGGCGACCGCACGCTGCCACTGCTGCGCAGCGTGCTCGACCTCTACGCGGACGCCGCGAGGGCCGCCAACGACAAGCCGCTCGTCCAGATCATGGCCGACAGCGGGGCCACCCAGCAGCGCGTGATCGACGTGCTCAACGCCCTCGCCGGCGTGGGAATCACCTCGGTCACGTTCACCGACTTGGTCGACTCCTGAGAAACCGCGGAGGATCTTTCAAAAAACTTACAAAATATCGAGAGCGCCGGTCGTTCCCACTTGCGGGCGCTGTCCGGCGCTTGTTCTTTCCGTAGCTAAAACCCGAATCCTGGACTCCGGTCCGAGCCTTTCATGAATCTCCGCTCCCCGTTTTTCCCGTATGTTGGCGGTTTGGCCGCCGTCGCCATCGTCGCCGCCGCCCCGGCCAACGCCCAGCAGGGCGAAGACCTCGGCACCTTGGTCGATCGCTCGCTGCAGGCGATGAAGACGGAGGACTGGAAGGCCGCCCACGAGATTCTTTCCCAAGCGGTGGACCGCTACGGCCGGAACGAGCCGCTCAAGCTCTTCGGGCCGCAGTTCGGCGTCCTCTACTACCGCAAGGGCATCTGCGAGCTGAAACTCCGGATGTACGACGAGGCGGCGGAATCTTTCGAAATCTGTTACAGGGAGTTTCCCAACACCGGCGAAGTGGCCGGCGGCGGCAACGTCTACCACAAGCGCGCCCTCCTCAAATGGGGCGAGGCCGCGATGGGGCAGGAGAACTGGGAGCTGGCCATCCAGCAGTTCAAGAAGTTCCTCGAGGAGCGGGACCCGACGCGCGACAGCTTCCCGCAGGGGGCGTTCTACGTGAACATGGCCGTCTGCCACTACAAGCTCGGCCAGATTCCCGCCGGCAACGAGAACCTCGAGATCGCCATCAACAACCGCGTGAGATTCCCCACGCCGCCGAGCGCGATCATGGCCGGCTTCCAAGCCCTCGTCGGAGCCGCCGTGGACGGCCACAACGAACAGGCGCTGCTCGATTTCATCGCCAAGAACCGCGGCGAACTCGTGCTGCCGCCATTTGAAATGCAGGACTTCTCGCCGCTGCTCCTGAAAATGGGCGGCGAGGCGGTGTCCGCCGACATGCTGCGCGCGCCGCTGGCGCTCTATCAACTCGTGCCCTCCACCGAGGTCGCGCTCGCGGACGCCCGCGCCCGCTTGGCCTCGATTGGCAGCCGTCCCGGCGTCAAGGACGGGCAGCGGTCGATCGTCCGCACGAAGCTCGAGGAGACGATCGCCCGCCTCGAAAAGGAACTCCGCGGGCCGCGCGCGCCGGAGTCGATCAAGCTGGCCGCCACCGCCTTCGTTCACGAAAAAGCGGGGAACGTCCGCGGTGCATACGCCTCCTACGAGCTGCTCGAGCGCTTCCATCCCACGGCCGAAAAGCGCGAGGACTACCTCTACAACCTGGTCCGCACCGCCTCGGTCGTGGGCCAGATCAAGGAGGCGGAACGCTACGGCCGGACGTTTCTGGCCGATTTTCCGGACTCCGAGCACGTCCCGGCGGTCCGGCGGTTGATGCTTTCCGCGATGTTCTACGGCGGCGAGTACGAGTCCTGCATCGAGGTCGCCTCGGCCATGATCGACGAGCTCGAGCCCGGCACGAAGGAGCACGACATCTGCCTGCATGTGCTCGGCGGCTCGTACTACTACACCGGCGAATACGACAAGGCGCAGCCGCTGCTCGACCAGCACGTCGAGGAATATCCGGAAAGCGACATGGAGCTGGCAGCGCAGTATTTCCAAGCGTCGAATCTTGCGAAGCTCCAGTTCTGGTCCAAGGCCGCGCGGCTGCTCGACGCGTTCTTCGAGGAGTATCCGGATCCGTCGAAAAACATCTTCTATCCCTTCGCGCTGCTCGACCGCGCGACCGCCCACTTCGCCGAGGACCAGAACGAGCCCGCGCTCGAGAAGATCAACCGGCTCATCGAGGAGTTCCCGAGCTCGTCGATCGTCGAAATGGCCTACAACCTGAAGGGCAACATTCACCAGACCCAAGGCGACCTCGCCGCGGCGGAGGAAGCCTACCTCAAGGCCCTCGAGCTCGCCGAGCGCCGCGACAACGACGTGGTCGCGGGCGAGGCGATCGCCTACCTCGTGGGGCTGCTGGGCGATCCGAATCCGGGGCGCGGCCGCGAACCGCGGTTCGAGGAGGCCATTCCGTTCATCGACAAGTTCTGGGAGGAGTATGGAGAAAACTCCCCCTACCGGAGCCAAGTCGCTGCGAACCAAGTCCACGCGCTCGACGCCGTCGGACGCGGAGACGAGGCGCTGTCCCGTCTCCAGGACGTGATCGCCGACATGGCCGCCGGTGGTGGCTCGGCCGGTCTCGAGGAAGTCATCAACACCTATGCCGAGATTTATCTCGAACGGAAGACTCCGGAAGAGCTGCGCGACCATTTCTACAATTTCCCCGCCATCCAGGCGAGCGACCGCGTGGCGCGGGCCCTGCTCCGCATCGCGGTGATCACGGTCTTCGAGGAGGTGGCGAAGTCCGCCACCGATCCCGCCCGCAAGCGCGACGCGGAAGCGACGCTCAAGGTGCTCTTCAACGAGCTGAAGACCGCCTTCTCTCCGTCCGACCTGAGCCCGTACATCCTCGTGAAGCTCGGGGACTACCTGCGGCAGAACACCTCCGCGCCGCGCGAGGCCCTGCCCTACTACTCCGAGGTGCTCCAGCGCGGCGACGCGTCCTACCGCTTCGCCGCCCTCTTCGGCCGCGGGGACATCTTCGCCCGCTCGGAAGCCGCCGCGGACCGCGAAAAGGCGATCGAGGACTTCCAGCGCGTCTACGCCGACTCGCAGAACAACCAGGAGCGGGAACTCGCGCTCTTCCGCATCGCCGAGACACAGATGGAGAACGGTGACTTCGTGGCCGCGGGCGAAACGGCGCGGCGTTACCTGGATCCCGAGCAGCACAAGTTCTCGCGCTTCAAACCGGAAGCCGCGCTCCTCTTGGCCCGCAGCTACGATCGCCGCGGCGACGTGGACAACGCGCTGGCGATGTACACCAAGGTCTGGTCCGCGAACATGGGCTACATCGCCGTCTCCGCGCCGGCCATGAAGCGCTGGATGGAGCTTTCCTGGCAGCGCAACCAGCCGGGAGATCGCCAAGGCGCCTACGAGGGAGGCGCGCGCTATCTGGAGCTCACGGCCCGCTTCAAGGATCGCATGAGCGAGTCCGACCTGGGCCTCTGGCAGGAAGTCGACGATCTGGTGAAGGTTTACGTCGCCGATCCGAACGTGAAGTCACTCGAACAACTCGCCAAGGAAGAGGCCGCGCGCTGAGGCGGCGGGCGTTTTCAACTCCAACTCCGATTTCTGCCATGAAGCATTTCTTTTCCGTCGCCCTCGTCCCGGTGCTGGCCGCCGCCAGCTTCGCCCAGGACAATCCGTTCCAGGCGGACGCCTACCTCATCTACGAGGACGGCCGGACTCAGGACGTCTGGATCACCGCGGCCACCGACGCGATGATCCGCTACCGCGAGACGCCGGTCAGCATGGACTTCAAGGATCTGAAGATCGCCGAGGTGCAGTCGATCTACCTCTTCGAGCCGGAGGAGTTCACCGCCGCGATGGATCTCTTCGAGAGCCGGAAATACGAGGAGGCGCGCCAACGGTTCGCCGGCATCAAGAAGCGGCACGCGCCGGTTTCCAAGTTGCGCGGGAACTTCTCCACTCTCTCCGCCTTTTATGAAATGGAGTGCATGCGCAAGCTCCGCGACCTCGAGGCGCTCTCCGCCGCGCTCCGGGATTTCATCAAGGACCCGCTCGTGCGGGAGGACCACCGGAGCCAGGTGGACCTCTACGTTTTCTGGGACGCGGTGCGCACCGAGAGCTGGGACCGCATTGACGCGCTCGCCAAAGGCCGCGCCGACGAGCGCCTGCCGCAGGAACACCGCGCGCAGGTCGCCTGGTGCCACGGCATGGCTCTCGAAAAACTCGGGCGGCCGCTCGAGGCGCTGCGGGCTTTCAACATCGCCATGACCGCCGACGCCGGCGGCGCCGACACCGAGGCCCGCGACGCCGCGCTCGGCGTGATGCGCATCCACCTCGCCGACCCTGAAGTGCAGTCCGCCATGAAGCTCTGGGGCACGCCCGACGAGAACTCGAACAGCGCCGGGCACTTCCGCTTGCTGGAAGCGGCCGCCGTGGCCCGGATGTTCGAGACTTCCCTCGGCGGTGGCACGCCCCTGCCAGCCGAGTTCAAGGCGCTGCTCAAGTTCGCCCCGGCGCCGGCCGAGGCCTGAGCCGCCGCATGGTTTTGGCGGAGGCGCGCGTTCCCACCGGCGGGGCGCGCGTTTCCGCTTTTTCGTCTCGTCCTTTGACAAGCTGGGGCGCTCGCGGCAGGCTGCCGCCGCAACTCCCGAACCACTCGATTCCATGGCTTACGATCTCATTGTCATCGGTGGCGGCCCGGCCGGCTACGTCGCCGCCATCCGCGCCGCCCAGCTCGGAAAAAAAGTCGCCTGCGTCGAGGCGGACCGCGCTGGCGGCACCTGCCTGAACTGGGGTTGCATCCCGACCAAGGCGCTGCTCAAGAACGCCGAACTCTACCACACGCTCAGCCACCGCGCCGCCGAGTTCGGCCTGAAGATCGATGGGCTCTCCTACGACTGGTCCGCCGTCATCGGGCGCTCGCGGAAAGTCTCCGACCGCCTCGCCGGCGGCATCGAGTTCCTGTTCAAGAAGAACAAGGTCGATTACATCCGCGGCAAGGGCTCGATCGCCTCTCCCGGCAAGGTCGAGGTCGTTGCGAACGACGGCTCGAAGAGCACGGTTGAAGCGAAAAACATCATCATCGCCACCGGCGCGAAATCCCGCCCGCTGCCGCCGCTGCCTTTCAACGGCACCACCGTCATCGGCTCGAAGGAAGCCATGGTGCTCGAAAAGCAGCCGAAGAGCATGATCATCATCGGCGCCGGCGCCATCGGCGTGGAGTTCGCCTACATCTACAATGCCTTTGGCACGAAGGTGACGGTCGTCGAAATGCTCCCGCGCCTGGTGCCGGTCGAAGACGACGAGATCGGCGACGCCCTCGAGAAATCCTTCACCAAGCAGGGCATCCGCTGCCTCGCCAACCACAAGATCACCAAGACGGAAGTCAAAGGTTCACAGGTCGAGGTCACCGTCGAGGGCGCGAAGGAAAACGGCACGCTCACCGCGGATGTCGTGCTCGTCGCCATCGGCGTGCAGCCGGTCCTGCCCGGCGGCACGCAGCCGGAACTCACCGACCGCGGCTTCGTCAAAACCGGCGACCGCTACGAGACATCGATCCCCGGCGTCTACGCCATCGGCGATGTCAGCGGCCCGCCGCTGCTCGCGCACACGGCTTCCTTCGAGGCCATCCAGTGCGTCGACGGCCTCTTTGTCGAAGGCCACAAGCCGCGCAAGGTCACGAATTTCCCCGGCTGCACCTACTGCCACCCGCAGGTTGCCTCGGTCGGAAAAACCGAGCGCGCGCTCAAGGAGGAAGGCATCGAGTACACCGTCGGCAAGATCCCCTTCGTCGCCATCGGCAAGGCGATCGCCGCCGGCGAGCCCGACGGCTTCGCCAAGCTGCTCTACGGCAAGAAGCACGGGGAACTGCTCGGCGCGCACATCATCGGCGACAACGCCACCGAACTCATCGCCGAGATGGGCCTCGCCCTCGACCAGGAACTCACGCTCGACGAGATCCACGCCACGATCCACGCCCACCCGACCATGTCGGAGGTGATCCACGAGGCCACGCTCGCCGCGGAAGGACACGCGATCCATTTCTGAGGCGGAAGCCATTCCGCACGACTTCCCGAAGCGCCCCCGGGGGAATCCCCGCCGCGGGCGCTTTCGCGTACCCTGAGAAGAGGGGAACCACGGAAGGCACGGAATACGCGGAAACCGGGGACTGCGTGGGAAACCGCGACCCTTCTGCAACTTCAGAAAATGGGCGTCCACTCGCGTTCACTCACGGTTCTTCTCTTGGGGGAACGGAATGCCGCTGAACTTCCGTGATTTCCGGGTATTCCGTGGTTCTCCCTCGTCCATCAGGCTGCCGGATTGACACCGACTCGCGTGCCAACGAGTGTATCCACATGATCATCGAAACCAAGGTCCGAAAAATCGGCAACTCCCTCGGCATCGTCCTGACCAAGGAAGTGCTGCAGCAACTCAACGTCGAGGAAGGCAGCAAGCTCTACCTCACCACCGCGCCGAACGACTCGCTGCGCATCACGCCCGAAAAGCCGGGCTTCGAGGAGAAGGCGAAGATCGCGGAGAGCCTCATGAAGCGCTATCGCAACGCATTCCGGGAGTTGGCGAAATGAAGGAGCCGGTCTGGATCGACAAAGACGACTGCCTGGCGTTTCATAACCACCTGATCGCCCGCTTCGGCGGGACCGCCGGTCTCCGGGACGAAGGGCTGCTGGAGTCGGCGCTTGCGAGGCCTCAGCAACTGGCCAGCTACGGCTCACCCAGTCTGTTTGAGATGGCGGCGGCCTACGCCCACGGCATCGTGAAGAATCACCCGTTCCTTGACGGAAACAAGCGCTCCGGGCTCATGTGTGCCGCGTTGTTCATCGAGACAAACGGCTTTCACTTCGAGGCCTCCGAAGAATCCGCCGTCGAGCGCACCCTGGCTTTCGCCGCCGGCGAGATTGGCGCGGAGGAATACGCCGCTTGGCTCGCGGCGGAGTCGCGGCCGGCCTCATCCTGAGGAACCGCTGTCCCCGGAAGCGGCGCGATCATTTCCGGGCATCCGGCGCGGGCACGATCAGCGTCGGCACCACCGACTTCCGGACCATGCCCTCCGCGACGCTGCCAAGCAGCAGCGAGGCCACCACCCCGTGGCCGTGGGAACCGAGCACCACCAGATCCGCGCCCGTGTCCTTCACATAATCCAGCACCGCGTGCAGCGGGCTGCCTTCCACCAGATGGCTCACCGGTGCCGGCGCGCCCGGCACCTCCGCCACCAGCTCGTCGAGCTTCCGTTTCGCCCGGCGCTTCGCCTCTTCTTGGAACGCGTGCATCGCCGGGAACTCGTCCGGCGTGAATCCATAGGCCGTGTAAGTCGGCTCCGGTTCCACCACATGGAGCAGGTGAAGCTCCGCGCCGAACGCCGTGGCCATATTCGCCGCCGTCCTGACGACTCCCGCCGTCGCATTCGAGAAATCCACCGCCGCTACGATCTTTTTCATGACAGCCTGAACCTAACACACCCCCCCGGCCCCCGCCAAGGAAGGATCAAGCCGTGCGGGAAGGATGAGAATCGAGGCGGAGGGGGGACGGGAATCGACCCTTGCGGAATCAAGCTCGACAGATGGGTGGATGAACGAATTGGGGCACCGGACCCAACCAGTGGAGCAACGTCGCTCTGTCGCTGGCGCATGCGCAGCCGCCTGCTCCATCCGAGCCGCGAGCTGGCGCTGCTCGAAGTTTCGCTGCAAGGCCAGGTCGATCCGCCGGTGCAGCCCGCGGTCGTGGAATCCCGGCCACCATGCCGTCGCGACCGCATCCGCATTTTGATACTGCAATCTCTGGTGAAAGTCAGCCGGCGGCGCGCAGGCGGCGAGTCACTAGCCGATCGAAAGCGGAACGAGGCGCGGGAGACGCTGAACGGAGTGCAGGAACATGAGCCGGAAGTTTCGGGTCGCACCGCGGATTTGCGATCCCGTCGGCCGTCGCCCGCAGCGTGACGCAGCTCCCGCCGGTCCGCAACCGGTGAGCGGAACGAGGCGCGCGGGCGCGGTTTTTCTTGCCGCGGGGGCAGGTCGGAAACGCCGAGCGTCGCGGCGGCCGCTCCAGCCGTCATCTAACTGGCCCGGTCACGGTTATCCCGTGACAACACTTTTTTCGCAAATGACGCTTGTATTGTTAGCTTCGTGATCCATGGTCCCGGCCATGGCTGCAAAAAGCACAAACAAAGGCAAACGTTACACTCCGCAGGAGAAGCAGGAAGTCATCGACTTCGTCCATCAGTATAATGCCGAGAACGGCCGGGGCGGTGCGACCGCGGCTTCGAAGAAGTTTGGCGTGAGTTTGCTCACGATCGGCAGTTGGTTGAAGAAGGGTGCCGTCGGCGGGAAGCCGGGCCGCAAGCCGCGCGGAACGGTCGCGGCGGGAGGGGCCGGATCGCGCACCGATTCGCTCCGCCGCCTGATCGATCTGGACCGGAAGATCGCCTCCAAGCGCCGTGAGCTCGAGGAATTGGAGTCCGAATTCCAGTCCCTGAAGGCTGCCGTCTGAGACGATCCGGATCCGGAAATTCCTTCCGGCGGGCCGGCTTTCCCGATGCCGGGAAGGCCGGCCCGTCGTGCGTGAATTGTCTTCTTGGCCGGGGCGGCCGCCACCGGATAGCCTTCGCGGCGTGATCCGACCCGTCGATCTGCTGCTCGATTTCCTGCATGCCGAAGAAGCGCGTGGTGTGACCCACGTGCATTTGGACGAGGGCGCGCGCGACGGTCTGCGCGAGTTGTTCGGGCGGTCCCGCGAGGCCGCGCGCCAACCCTCGGCGGCGACCGTGGCGACGGCGGTTCCGGAGCCGGCGGTGGAGAGCCGCGCGCCGTCCGTGCCCGCCGGCGGAAAGGCCGAACAACTCGCGGCCTTGCGGAACCAGGCGGAGACTTGGGCTGCGGCCCGGGCGCTGGGCACGCTCCGCGAGACGATGGTCTTTTCCACCGGCGATCCCGACGCGCGGGTGATGTTGGTGGGGGAGGCGCCCGGTTATCAGGAAGAACGCGAGCGCGAGCCCTTCGTCGGTCCCGCCGGGCAGAAGCTCAATGACATCCTCAAGGCGATGGGCCTCTCGCGGGGTGAAGTTTACATTTCGAACATCGTCAAGTTCCGCCCGGCATTGCCGAAGCAGACGACCAACAACCGCAAGCCGACGCCGGAGGAAATGGCCGCCTGCCTGCCCTTCGTCCGGGCGGAGATCGGGATCGTGCGGCCCGAGTTGATCATCGCTCTCGGCGGCACCGCGGCGGAAGGGCTGCTCGGGGCGGGCTCGCCCGTCACCAGCTTGCGTGGGAAGTGGCACGAGTTCGAGGGCACGCCGCTGCGCGTGACCTATCATCCGAGTTATCTGCTCCAGAGCGGCGGCGGAAACCAGACCAAGCGCCTTCTCTGGGAAGACATGCTTGCGGTGATGGAGAAGCTCGGCCTGCCGATCACGGAGAAGCAGCGGGGCTACTTCCTGCCGAAGGCTTGAGCGGCTTCTCGCCGAAGATCGGGCTCGGCCGCGGCGTCTGTCTGCGACGCAGGCCGAACTGCCGCACCGCGTGCCGCTGGAGGTGGGCCACGGCGTCTTCCACGTCGTCCGTGAAGAAGATCAGCTCCGGATCCTGCGGGCTGATCATGCCCTCGTCCGCCATCTTGTAGACGAACTCCATCAGCGGCTGCCAGTAATCCTTGCCCATCAGAATGATCGGGAAATTCCTCAACTTCCCGGTCTGGATGAGGGTCATGGTTTCGAACATCTCGTCCATCGTCCCGGCCCCCCCGGGGAGAACGACGAAGGCGTAGGAGTATTTCACCAGCACCGTCTTGCGCGTGAAGAAGTAGCGCATCGTCATCGAGCGGTGGACGTACGGATTGAGATGCTGCTCGAAGGGCAGCTCGATGTTCACGCCGATCGAGCGCCCACCGGCTTCGAACGCGCCGCGGTTGCCCGCCTCCATGATGCCGGGGCCGCCGCCGGTGACGGTGGTGAAGCCCATCCGCGCGCAGGCCGCGCCCATCTCGCGCGCCAGCTCGTACCAACGCGTTCCCGGCTGGACGCGCGCCGAGCCGAAGATGGTCACGCACGGGCCGACGAAATGCAGGGCGCGGAACGCCCGCAGGAAATCGAGGCTAACCCGGGCCAGCGTCAGGAAATCACGGAGCCGGGACTTCGGCCCCGAAAGGAGCGTCCGGTCCGGACTTTCCAGCTCGAAGATTTCCTGCTGGCGGACTTCTTCCTCAGTCACGCCGAACTCGGCGTCCACCTGCGGCTGTTCCGGGCAATCGGGCGTCACGGCGGAACGTCTATCATTCCGCCGGACGCCCGAGAAAGAGAATCTGCCGGGGAGCGATCTCTCAGGTTATTCCTCGACGGTCTCGACCTCGATCCGCTCGGTGGTTTCAATGACTTCGCCTTCCGCTTCCGGGACTTCCACCGGCGGGTTCACTTCGGCCGGCGACGGCAGGACCGAGTCGACCACGTGGATCACGCCGTTCTTCCCCTGGATGTCCGCGCGGGTGATGACCACGCTGGCGATGGTTCCGCCTTCCGTGCCGGGCCGGAGCTCGAGTTGGCCGCCCGTGAGTGGCTGGAGGGGCCCCTGTTCCGCTTCGGAAAGGGTGACCCGGCCGCGGACCACGTGGCGGCCGAGCAGAGCGGCCAGTTCCTGGCGGTTCTCGCGTTCGAGCAGGGCGTCGAGCCGGCCTTCGGGAAGCTGGGCGAATGCTTGGTTCGTCGGAGCGAAAATCGTGAACGGCCCGTCGCCCTCGAGCATCTCATTTTGTCCGGTGGCGTCGATGATCCTGGCGAAGGTGCCGAGGTCGGTTTCCCGCGCCAGCAATTCGAGGACTCCGGGGCGGTCGGCATACTCGCCGCCGGTGGGAATCTCAGCCGGCGGTTGCGGGATGGCCGAGCGTTCTTCGACGGTCGGCTCGACCTCGGCCCCGCCCGGTTCGGGAACAACCGGTCCTTCGTTGGGAGACCGGGTGTTTTGCGCGAAAGCGGCCGAGGAGGCGGCGATGGCGGTGAATGTGAAAAAGAGCGTTCGAAGTTTCATGACAGTTTTCCTTGGGAGTGGTTTGGGGGCCGGAGCGGATTTCCGGCTCTTCCGTTGCAAGGAGCCCCCATTCCGCAAGCTGTCACGGGAAAGTTCGTCAACCGCAGGCTTTCGCTTGCGAGTCCGCGGATTGGCGGGACTTTTCCGGTTGCGCCATGCGTTTGGCGAGGAACTTCCAAGCTCCGTATCCGGTGAGAAGGCCGGCGCCATTCAGCAAGAGATCGACGACGTCATCGGCATCGAAGCGGTAGCCGAGCAGGACTTGGGCGACCTCCGAGAGAATCGCCAACGCCAGCAGCGGCCACCACGCGCGGTAGGTGCCTGATGCCGCGAACATCGCGAAGCCGAGCGCTGCCATCCCCGCGAGGTGCAGCAGTCGGAACCGCCGGTTCGCGGCGCGCGCCCACTCGACGAAGCGGCCGCTGGTGCGCGCAGCCGGCGGTGGTGGCGGCGCGGGCTTTTCCTCGGCCGCGGGTGCCGCGGGCGGAGCGGGGTTCGCGGGCACCGGCTTCGAGGCTGGCGCGGCGGGAGGCGTCTCGGGTGGCGCGGGCTTTTCCACGGCCACGGGTGGCGCCGGTGGCGCGGGGGCCGGCGGAGGAATCACCTCATACTGGAAACTCCCGACCAGCGGCTTGGTCATCAAGCGCGGCCCCGGCAGGACGAAAAGCCACGCTCCGCCGATCCAGATGACGCCGGCCACCGCCGCGCGGCGCCATCCCGAGCGACGCACGAGGAAGGCCGCCGCAAGCGCCGCCCAGCCTGCGCAGAGAGCCACGGTGGCCGCCGTAACCCACGGTCGCTGCCGCAACGGCACGGCCTCGATGTTCCGCAGCCGGAAAATCCCTCCCTCCGCGCCGATGTTCGAGGCGCTCAGGCAAAGCAGA
>CBFGTW010000016.1:0-49273 GCA_965651855.1 uncultured Verrucomicrobiales bacterium | reverse complement strand
TTCGGCCGCACGCCGAAGCTCAACCCGCAGGGCGGCCGCGACCACTGGCCGCGCGTCTTCTCCACCGTCCTGGCCGGCGGCGGGATGAAGCAGGGCTACGTCCACGGCTCGTCCGACTCCCTCGGCGGCGAGCCGGAAACCGACATGGTCTCCGTCGAGGACTTGGCGAAAACGGTCTACCACCAGATCGGGATCAACGCCGACAAGGAGCTGATGTCTCCCGGCGACCGACCGATGGAGATCGTCGATGGCGGCGAGGTGCTGGATGCGCTGCTGGCGAAGAAGGCGTGAATCCAGGGAATGGAGATCGGGACAATGGGAAATTGGATATTCGGTGCCCTACCCCGTTCGAATCGCTCGCCGTCGAAGTTCCTTGGTAGCATGAAAGTCATCGTACTTTCCCTCGCGCTGATGCTGCCGGTCGCCGCGGCGGGTTTCACGCCGGTGTTGGACCGGATCGACCCGCCCGGCGGCCAACGCGGCACGGAAGTGGAAGTGCATTTCCACGGCGAGCGGCTCGACGAGCTGGCGGAGGCGTTCTTTTACCAGCCCGGGCTTTCGCTTTCCGGCATCGAGTTCCGCGAACCGGGCAAACACGCGGTGGCAAGACTCGCGATCGCGCCGGACGCTCCGCTCGGCGAACACTCGCTCCGTCTGCGCACGCCCGGAGGGATCACCGAAGTGCGCTCGTTCTTCGTCGGACAGTTCCCCTGCGTGGACGAGGCGGAGCCAAACAACACCTTCGAGGAAGCGCAACGCGTGGAGTTGAATACCACGGTCCATGGGGTCGCGGGAAATGAAGACGAGGATGTTTATCTCGTGAGCATGAAGAAGGGCGAGCGGTTGTCGGTGGAGGTGGAAGCAATGCGCCTCGGCGGCACGATGTTCGATGCCTCGCTGGCGATCCTCGATCCGCGGAAATTCGAGCTGGCGGCCTGCGACGATGCAATGCTTCTGCGGACCGATGCCTTCGCCTCGATCATCGCGCCCGAGGACGGCGACTATCGAGTGGCGGTGCGCGAGGCGGCGTACGAGGGGAACAATCAATGCCGCTACCGCCTGCATATCGGCACCTTTCCGCGGCCGGCGGCGGTGTTTCCGCCGGGAGGAAAGCCCGGAGAAAAGATCGCTTTCCGCTTCATCGGCGATCCGCGCGGGGAGATCACCCGGTCCGTGATACTGCCCGAGCAATCCGGAACCGCTCCGGTTTTTCCCGAGGACGGTGGGTTTTCCGCGCCTTCGCCGCACCGGGTGCAGGTCTCACCGCTCGATCACCTTGCGGAAACGGATGGAAATGGGAGCCTCAAATCGGCGGCGGCCTTGCCGGACATTCCGTGCGCAGCGCACGGAATCCTCGACGGTGGTCAAGAAACGGACTGGTACAAGTTCACCGCGCAGAAGGACGACAATCTCGTTATCCGCGTGCTGGCGCGCAGCTTGAGATCGCCGCTCGATTCGGTCCTCTCGCTGCGCGATGCAAAGGGCAAACAGCTTGCCAACAACGACGACCAAGGCGGCCCCGACAGCGTGATCACCTGGACTTGCCCGGCCGACGGCGACTACTTCCTCATGCTCCGCGACCAGCTCCGCCGGACCGGCGACGACTTCGTCTATCGGATCGAGATCCAGCGCCGCGAGCCCGCGATCACGGCCAGCCTGCCGACGGTCGAGCGGGTGAACTCGCAGAAGTGGAAGGTGTTTTCCGTCCCGCGGGGAAACCGCTACGCCGCGGTGGTGAACCTGACTCGCGAGAACATCGGATGTGATATCTCATTTCACGCCGACTCGCTGCCGGAAGGGGTTACCATGGATGCGCCGGACGTGCCGCGCTCGGTCAACAGCTTCCCGGTGGTTTTCGAAGCGGCCGCGGATGCACCGCTGGGCGGCGGGCTGCATGGCTTCCGCGTCCGCTCGGCCGGTGACTCGCCGCCGCTCGAGGGCCGGCTGATCGATACGATCCACCACGTCGAGATCAACAACCAAGGGGCCTATCATTCGGTCGAGCTGGATCGGATCGCCACGGCGGTGATCCAGGAGGCGCCATTCGAGATCGACGTCGAAGTGCCGGCCACGCCGCTCGTGAAAAACGGCATCGTCCAGCTCAAGGTCCGCGCGAACCGGCAGGAGGGCTACGCGGAGAAGATCGTGGTGCGCTTTCTCTGGAGCCCGCCGGGCGTGAGCGGACCAGTGACACTCGAGATCCCCGGCGACCAGACGGAGCTGCTCTATGAGCTCAACGCGAATGCCGACGCCGCCATCGGCGAGTGGCCTGTCTGCGTGCTGGCGGAGGCCGACACGCCCGAAGGACCCGTGGTCGTTTCCTCCGCGCTCGTGCCGCTGCGCGTCGCCGAGCCCTACCTCTCGATGACGCTCGATCTCGCCGCCACCGAACAAGGCAAAGCCTCGATGATGGTGGCGAAGGTCGAGCACGCGCTCGAATTCACCGGCGAGGCCAAGGCGGAGCTCGTCGGCCTGCCGCACGGCGTGGCGGCCACGGTACAAACGTTCACCCACGGCCAATCGGAGATCCAGTTCCCGCTCGAAGTCGCCGCCGATGCCACCGTGGGCAAGCACGCCACCGTCTTCTGCCGCGTCCACGTTCCGGAGAATCATGGCACTGTCCTCCACCAAACCGCCCACGGCGGCACGCTCCGGATCGACGCTCCCCCGCCACAGCCGGTCGCTGAAACAAAGCCGGACAAGTCCGTCGAAGAAGCCGCCGCCGCGCCCGCGGAGAAACCGCTCTCCCGCCTCGAGCAACTCCGGCAGAGGAACAAGTAGCCCTCGCTTTTCCGCGAGCTCCCCCGGAGCAGCCGCCTTGTCGTCTCCGGGAAAACAGTTGCCTGACCTGCCCCGGCCGGTACGCTCCGCGCCACCATGATCGTCGCTCCCAAGGTCCGCGGATTCATTTGCACCACTGCCCATCCCGACGGCTGCGCCAAGCACGTTGCCGAACAGATCGCCGTCGTGAAATCGCGCGGCCCGATCGAGGGAGGCCCGAAGAAGGTGCTCGTGATCGGCTCCTCCACCGGCTACGGCCTTTCCTCGCGCATCGCCGCGGCCTTCGGTTCCGGAGCGGCGACCATCGGCGTGTTTTTCGAGCGCCCCGGCAGCGCCGACAAGACCGCCACCGCCGGCTGGTACAACTCCGCCGCCTTCGAGAAGGAAGCCGCCGCCGCGGGCCTCTACGCCCGCTCGTTCAATGGCGACGCGTTTTCCGACGAGATGAAAAAGGAGGTGATCGACGCGATCCGGGCCGACCTCGGCAAAGTCGACTGCGTCATCTACAGCCTTGCATCGCCGCGCCGCACGCACCCGCGAACCGGCGAGACGCTCAAGTCCGTGCTCAAGCCGATCGGCGGCACCTACACGAACAAGAATCTCAACACCACCACCGGCGTGGTGGACAGCGTGACCATCGAGCCCGCGAACGACGACGAAATCGCCCAGACGGTCGCGGTGATGGGCGGCGAGGACTGGGAAATGTGGATCGACGCGCTGCTCGAGGCGGACGTTCTCGAACAGGGCGTGCAAACCACCGCCTACTCCTACATCGGTCCGGAAGTGACCTGGCCGATCTACAAAAACGGCACCATCGGCAAGGCCAAGGAAGACCTCGAACGCGCCCAGCGCGAACTCAACGCCAAGCTGGCCCCGCTCGGCGGCAAGGCTTGGGTTTCGGTCAACAAGGCGCTCGTCACCCAAGCCAGCTCCGCCATCCCGGTTGTGCCATTGTATATCTCTCTCCTCTACAAGGTGATGAAAGCCGAGGGCACCCACGAGGACACCATCGAACAGATGGACCGGCTTTTCCGCGACCGGCTCTACAGCGGGAACCCGCAGCCCGACGAGGCCGGCCGCATCCGCGTGGACGATTGGGAGATGAAGCCGGAGGTCCAGGAACTCGTCGGCAAGCGCTGGGAGGAAGTGAACACGGAGAATCTCGGCGATCTGGCGGACTTCGAAGGCTACCAATCGAGCTTCCTGCGCCTGTTCGGCTTCGGCCTCGACGGCGTGGACTACGGCGCCGACACCGACCCATCGGTCGGCGTGCCCTCGATCCCATCCTGATTGATCCGCCGCATGCGTCTCGCCCTGACGGCCGGCTTGGCGGCCTTCGCCTTCGCATCCTGCAGCCACTCGGTCGGCCGCGACGAGGCGATCGGCACGGCTTGGCGCTATACCCAGGTCGAGTGGACGCCGGAGGAGCGCCACGTCCGTCACGGGCCGGACAGCGCGGGCATCGTCGTGCACACGCCGGACCGCTCGCTCGCCCGCCACGGCGACTCGCGTGGCTGGTGGCAGCCCGGCGTTCCGGCGAAAAGCATGCCCTATCAATGGGGCGGCTTCGATACGCCGGAGAGCTTTCTTGCCGGCCTGCGCTCCGGCAAGAAGGCGGGCGACATCGCCAGCCCCGCCAAGCGCCGCAGTGGCGATGCCGGCACCAGCCCGGAGTCCGTCGGCATCGACTGCTCCGGCTTCGTCTCCCGCTGCTGGGGATTGAGCCGCCCCTACTCGACCGCCCAGCTCCCGCAAATCTGCGACCGCCTCGCCTCGTGGGACGAACTCAAGGCCGGCGACATCCTGCTCAACGACCGGCACGTCGTGCTGTTCAAGGCGTGGGCCGACGAGGAGCGCACCCAGTTCCACGGCTACGAGGCGGGGCCGAATCCCTTCTGGCGCGTGAGCGCGCACCGGCTCCGCGTATCCCAGCTGCTGGCGGAAGGCTACGCCCCTTGGCGCTACCGAGGCATCGTGGACAAGCGCCGGCTGGTGTTCTCGCCCTCAAGCTGGACGCCGGCCCTGTAGCCTGCATCGCGCCGGCCACCCCGCGAGAGTCCGTCAGATACTCGCCCTTGCCGCAGCGTCGCCGGCAGATAAGGTTCGAACCCGTGGAGGAGAATCCCTACGCCGCGAACCGCAGATCCGACGGTTGATGTCACCGCCGCCGGCAGCGAAGAAGCCATTCGCAAGGAACACATCAAACATGAAGTCTCCATCAAGACGATAGGCTTCTTGTACATTCTCGGTGGTATCCTTGCCGGCCTTGTCGCGGCCGGAGCGCTGGTCGAGACCCCGTCCCTGGCCTCCGCCGAAGGTGCCGTGATTGCGGCGATCCTCGCACTCGGTGTATTCCAGCTGTGGGTCGGCTTCGAGCTGAGGAAACTCCGGCCCCGCGCGCGGATTCCGGCCGTGATCCTCTCTGTCCTCGGGCTTCTCAACTTCCCGATCGGCACGATTATCGGCGCCTATTTCCTTTATCTTCTCCTCGGCCGGAAGAGCTCCGTCGTGCTCTCGGAGAACTACAAGCAGGTGGTCGCGGCCACGCCCCACATCCGGTACAAGACGCCGGTCTTCGTCTGGATCCTGCTCGGCCTCGTGCTCCTCGCTTGCGCGGCGATCATCGTGACAGCGGTACTCGGCTCCTGAAATGATGGTTCGCGTGGATAGGCCTCGGAACTCCCCCGGAATCGGTCGATCAGCAAAAAAAGGTTATTACCTCGCCAATCAAAAAGAACATCACGACGGAATTCAAGACGCCCGGGCGTTTCTGTCGCATGAATAGCAGGCACCGTCCCACGTCCGCTCGCAAATCAAGGAGCCGGCAAATCGATCTCCGACCTCAACTCGCCAATCAGGCGGATGCCTTTCGCAGCGGTCTCGGCAGCACGACGATCCTCAGGACTGATACGATACCAGAAGATCGCTCGCAGCTCATCGGAATGGATACGGAAGCGCACGGGCGAGAAGATCACCGGCAGCTCCTCGAAATCCAGATAGCCCTTTCCGCGCGAATAGTGGTAATCCTGACCGAAAGTCATCGTTTTTCCGGGTTTCACCACGCGGATGCCTCCGTGATCTAGATAGTGGATCAACGCTCCCGGCGCGATGCCTTGCCAATCCGAGGGATCGCGGGAATGAATCCGGACGTGCCGCGCGCCCGGCCTCAAATAGAAGGCGATCGGTGCATCCGAAAGATTCGTGACAACCGCCTCGACCACCAGCCGATCGGGCTCAGGCCTAAGGACTTGCAGAACAACCTGCGCTCCGCCTTCGGATGTAGCCCGCTTCGCCAGATTCGTAAGTCCATCGGGCCGACGAACAGCCGGCTGACATCCGCAGGTCAAGAGGACAAGCGTGGCGGAAGACAAGGCCGGGATCACCCTTCCTGCCATAAGAGAGCAAAATAGGAAAGCGGGAGGCGTCCGTCAAGCGGCCGCGGCTCGTGCCGGATCGTGTCATGTTCAATTTCCGCTTGCAGCCGGGTGCCGGCAGTCGCTCCTGTCATCCATCGACAGCCGGACAACAGAAATGGTGGAGCAGATGGCGCTGGATGGGAAATCCGACGCCGAAATTTTCGCATCTCTCGTGCGGCAGGGGCTGATGGCACGCGATGCCGCCGCGGAACACCAAGAGGTCGTGGAACTGGCGACGCGGGTTCGGGCCGCTCGCGCCATGGTTTCAGCGCGACCCGGCAGGGGCCTACCGCGTACGATCGGTTTCGTCGCCGTCTGCCTCGGCATCCTCGCGATCGTTATCCAAGCATCCGAACCCGGACTCGCGCCTCGCGGCTACCGGCCTGCGTCCTACGGCATCGTCGCGCTGGTGCTCGGCTTGATTCTTCTCATCAAGCCTTCTGCAGGAAGGTCGGAGTTGTGAACGCCTTCGAGCCACCCGCCTTACAGCCGCTTCTTCACCCGCTCGAGGACTTCCTCGTAGGCTTCCATTACGTTGCCGAGGTCGCGGCGGAAGCGGTCCTTGTCCATCTTCTCGCCGGTCTTGAGGTCCCACAGCCGGCAGCCGTCGGGGCTGATCTCGTCGGCGAGCACGATTTTTTTCGGATCCTCCTCCAAGCGGCCGAACTCGAGCTTGAAGTCGACGAGCTTCAGCCCGCACTCGGCGAAAAAGTCGCTGAGGATGCGGTTCACCTTCAGGGCGGACTCGCGCAGGAACGCGAGATCCTCGGGCGAGGCGAGGCCCATTTCGCGGATGTAGTCGTCGTTGATCAAGGGATCGCCGAGGGCGTCGCTCTTGTAGGAAAATTCAATGACTGGCTGGGAAAACGCGCGGCCTTCCTCCATGCCGGTGCGCTTGCAGAAGCTGCCGGCGGCGAGGTTCCGCACGATCACCTCCACCATCAGGATCTTGACCTTCTTCACCTCGACGTTCGTCTCGTCGATTTGCCGGACGAAGTGCGTCGGCACGCCTTCCTTCTCCAGAAAGCCGTAGATCAGCGTGCTGATCGCGTTGTTCAGGCGGCCCTTGTTCTCGAAGCTCGCCTTCTTCTCTCCGTTGAAGGCGGTGGCGTCGTTCTTGAACTCCATGCGCAGCGTGTGCGGGTTGTCGGTGGCCCACAAGCGTTTCGCCTTGCCCTCGTAAAGCGGATCCATGGCCGAGTCGTAGGAGGCGCGCCCGCGCCGGTCAAGATCGGCGAAACGCGCGTTTGTTGTCGCTTTGCAGGCCGACGCTCCCCGCCTATGCTCCGCCCGCGCCCATGATGAAAATCGCCCTCGTTTCCCTGCTCGCGACGCTCTGCTCCGTGGTGGCGCAGGAGCCCGCGTCCACCGCCGCGCCGCCCGCGCCCGCGGCGGATCCGGACATCCCGGACGACGGCGTGCGCGTCTCGATCCTCGGCTACCACGAGTTCTCCGACGCCGCCCCGGAGACGGCGATGCGCATCAGCACGACGAAATTCCGCAAGCAGATGGAGGTGATCCGCCAGCTCGGCATCACCGTCATTTCCCTCGACGATTTCATCGCTTGGAAACGCGGCGACAAAGCGATCCCGGAGAAGTCGATCCTCATCACCATCGACGACGGCTGGAAATCCACCTACACCGACGCCTTCCCGATCCTGAAGGAGTTCGGCTATCCGTTCTCGCTCTACCTCTACAAGAACTACGTCGATGGCGGCGGCCGGGCGCTGACGAGCGACATGATCCGCGAAATGGTCGACGCCGGCGCGACGATCGGCAGCCACTCGGTCAGCCACCCGCTGCCGGGCGCGGTGAAAAGCCAGCGCGCGAAGGGCCCGGAGGTCTACGAGGCGTTCGTCCGCAAGGAGATGGGAGAATCGAAGGAGTTCCTCGAGTCGCGCTTTGACGTGCCGGTGACGACCTACGCCTTCCCCGGCGGATTCTACACCGAGGAGATGCTGACCGTCGGCGAGGAACTCGGCTACACCCACCTGTTCACCGTCCAGCCCGGCAAGGTGAAGCGCGGCATGCCCGACAACACCCTGCCGCGTTACATGATCCTCGGGAACTACGACAGGATCTTCGAATTCGCCACCACCTTCCGCGAAGCGCAAATGGCGACGGTGGCACCGGCAGGGACCATCAGCGGACTCACCCAGTCCACGCCGTATCCGGTTCATCCCGAGGCAGGAGCGATTGTGAACACTCGTCTCCCGGAAATCTCCGCGGACCTTTCCGAGGTGCCGGACCTCGATCCCGCCACGCCCGTGATGAAAGTCTCCGGCTTCGGCGAAGTGCCCGCCGTTTTCGATCCGGAAACCCGTCGCCTCTCCTGGCAGGTCAACCGCCGCCTCCGACAGCCCTTCTGCCAGGTATCCGTCACCTGGAAAGACACCGCCGGCAAATTACCCGAAACACCCCTCCGCTGGACCTTCCGCCTCGACCGCGAAGCGGCCTACCTGCCGGACGGGCAATGAGAACCGGCGTAAACAAACAAGCGATTCCTGCACGAGCTCGCCTCTCAATAGATTTGGAAAACGATTACCACAGATTACGCAGATTACGCGGATTTGAAGAGAAGCAGATTTCGGAGCCCCGACGTTTCGAGTTTGCGTCCATCTCGCTTTCGCCCGATTGCGGTCTGAACTTCTCCCCCAATCTCCCAATTTTCTGAATTTCCTAATCTCCTATTTTCTCAATCGCCCATCCTAATCCATGTTCTCATCACTCACCGACAACCTCGACAAGACCTTCCGCAATCTCCGCGGGGTTGGAAAAATCTCCGAGAAGAACATCGCGGACGCGCTCCGTGAGATCCGCATCGCCTTGCTCGAGGCGGACGTGGAGTTTGGCGTCGCCAAGGAATTCATCGCGAAGGTGAAGGAAAAAGCGATGGGCGAGGATGTCCTCAAGTCGATCAAGCCCGGCGAGCAGATCGTCAAGATCTTCCAGGACGAGCTGGCCGAGCTGCTCGGCGGCGACCAAGCGCCGCTCGACCTCAACCCGCCGGCCCGCATTCTCGTCTGCGGCCTGAATGGCGCGGGCAAGACGACCACCTCCGCCAAACTCGCCAACCGCCTGAAAAAAGAAGGCCGCCGGCCGGTGCTCATCGCCTGCGACCTCTACCGTCCCGCCGCCATCGACCAGCTCGCGACGCTCGCCGGCCAGGTGGACGTCCCTTGTTACAAGCCGGACGCCTCCGAGACCGATGTGGTGAAGGTCGCCGGTGAAGCCATTGCTTGGGCGGACCAACAGCGGGCCACCGTTCTCATCTTCGACACCGCGGGCCGCCAGGAGATCGACGAGCGGTTGATCGAGGAGCTCAAGCGGCTCAACGAATTCGTGAAGCCGAAGGAAACCCTGCTCGTGGCCGACTCCGCCACAGGCCAGCAGGCGGTTTCGGTGGCGAAGCATTTCGACGAAGCGGTCGGCATCTCCGGCATCGTGCTCACCAAGCTCGACGGCGACACCCGTGGCGGCGCGGCGCTTTCGATGCGCGCGGTGACCCACAAGCCGATCAAATACGTCGGCGAAGGCGAGAAGCTCGACCAGCTTTCCGAATTCCACCCGCAGCGCATGGCCGACCGCATCCTCGGCATGGGCGACATCGTCGGCATGGTCGAGCTAGTGGCCGGCAAGGTCTCGGAAGAGGACGCGATGCGCTCGATGAAGCGCCTGCAGGAAGGAAAGTTCGATTTCACCGACTTCCTCGAGCAGATGAAAATGATCCAGAAACTCGGCCCGCTCGAGGGTCTGCTCGGCCTGCTGCCCGGCTTCGGCAAGATCAAGAAACAGCTCCCTACCGGTGCTCTCGACGGCGGCAAGCTGAAACGTACGGAAGCCATCGTACTTTCCATGACTCCCGAGGAACGCCGCAAGCCGGAGATCATCAAAGGCTCGCGCCGCCAGCGGATCGCCGCCGGTTCCGGGACGACGCTCATGGAGGTGAACCAGCTCATCAAGCAGTTCGGCGAGATGCGCAAGATGATGAAATCGCCCGGCAAGATGCGCAACATGATGAAGCAGATGGGAGGCGCCGGAGGCCTCGGCGACATGATGAAGGGCATGAAAGGCATGGGCGGCGGCAAGTTTCCCTTCTGACGGAGCACCCGCATGCAGCCGCCCGCGCCGGTTTTCATCTGCGGCCCCACGGCCTCCGGAAAAACCGCGCTCGCCTTGGAAGCGGCGTGGCTCCTCGGCGGCGAGATCGTCAACGCCGACGCCTTCCAGCTCTACCGCGGCCTTGATATCCTGAGTGCCGCTCCCACCGCGGAGGAGAAAGCGGCCGCACCGCATCATCTCTTCGGGGTGCTCAATCCGGCGGAGACGAGCGACGCGCAGAGATATGTGAATCTCGCCGCTCCGGTCATCGCGGAAATCCAGTCGCGCGGCTGCGTGCCGATCGTCACCGGCGGCTCGGGGCTCTACCTGAAATTTCTCACC
Source organism: uncultured Verrucomicrobiales bacterium (assembly GCA_965651855.1). GTDB lineage: Bacteria > Verrucomicrobiota > Verrucomicrobiia > Verrucomicrobiales > Akkermansiaceae > Luteolibacter. The sequence continues at coordinate 38,633 of CBFGTW010000016.1, read as the reverse complement.
CACGGCGCGGCTCCCCTGCCCCGCGGCGACTCGAAACTCCGGGCCGCCATGGATGCCCGGACGCTCGAGGATCTGACGGCGGAGTTGGAGCAACTCGACCCCGCGGAGGCCGCGCGCACCAATCTCAAGAACCGCCGCTACGTCAGCCGCGCGCTCGAGATCTGCCACCTCACCGGAAGCCGCGCCTCGGAACTCCGCGACCAATGGGAATCCGCCAGCCGCGAGCGCGAGGCGACCTTGCGCGGCCTCGTCATCGTCCGCCCCAGGGCGGAACTCCACGAGCGCATCGCCCGCCGGACGCGGGCCATGCTCGACAGCAGCGCGATCGAGGAAGTCGCCGCGCTGGGCGAGATCTCCGCGACTTGTGAAAAGGCGATCGGTTTTCGCGAGATCCGCGCCCTGCTCGCCGGGGAAATTGACCGCCCCACCTGCGAGGACCTCATCAACGCCGCCACCCGCCAATACGCGAAGCGCCAGGAAACCTGGTTCCGCCGCGAGAAGTGGCTGGAGACGGTGGAACCCGACGCCGCGGAAGCCGCCCTCCAACGTCTCGCTCATTCCAGCGAGATTCACACGCGGTAGAACTTCGGCTCCGGGGATTCTTCCACCGGCAGAGCTTCGGCCCTATGAGATGATGGATAGATATACAATGGAAAAGGATTCGACGAGCGGACTGGATAGTCCCGGGAATCCTCCTGCCAGGTCTCCAGATCCGAACTGCTTTCGAGAATGGCGCGCACCGGGACCACCGTCCGCGGTATCAGGAGATGGAGCTTTCCTTGATGACGCACGAACTGCGGTGACGCCGGCGCGGCATTTGAATCCGCGGCGTCGGTCCCGAACGCGTATTCAAACAGATTCGTCACGCCGTCTCCATCCGCATCGCGATGAGGTGCCCGCAGCGGCTCGGGGAGGGATGCGGTCCAGTCCTGGTATCGCTCGGGGGCGCTGAGCACCTCGATGTCCTCCACCCACCCCTGGAGACCAGACAGCGTCGATGGTGAAGGTGCCCCGCCGATCACCACCAGCCACCCTGATCTCTGCGTGAGACGCCACGAAACGACGTGCTCTCCGGCTGGCACATGAATCTCACGTCCCAGCCAACCGCCGGAAACAATATCGACCCGATGTTCTCCATCGACATAGCCCGAGAGGCTGTAGGCGGGCTGCGGGCGGGGCTCGGTGTCGATCACAGATCTCCCCGAACTCGCCCCAGCCGCCGTCATCGGCATCACACAGCGCCCCTTGAAGCGCACAGTGGCCGGACCGGTGACCTGCATCGTCAGCACTGGCGAGCCGCCCACGCAGCGCGCCGCGGGCTCCCAAGCTTCCTCTTTCAGGTAATGACCGACCTGCCATCCACCATCCTCAGATGACAATTCATATCCCGCCGTGAGCACCGCGGCAGCCGTGAGATCGCTGACGGGAAGCGGCTCGGTGGACACCATGTCGAGATACGCCTCGCCCTCGTTCCATCCGGGAGCGTGAACCCATGAAACTCCATGCGTGCCCGAGGGGATCGCGACCACCTCGCTGCTCCATTCTTCGCCCGACGCGGAGGAAATCGTGGCTCCGTCGACAGCGAGCTTCAGGCTGCCGTAGCCGGATTTCCTCCACGAAAACCGGAGGAGGCACGGGCCCTCCACGTCCAGGGTGGCGGCATAAGTGGCGCCTTCGGGTGAAACAGGCATCGAGACGGCGCAATCAACGCCATCAGCGGAGGCGCTGGCGGAGGCGATGCCGAACCAACTGTCCGAGGTCAGGCCCGGCGCTTCCGCCGCGTCCGCCAGTGGCACGCCGAGGACCGGCTCGAGCGCAAGCAGCCGGATGGCGGGGACCGCTCCCGAGCCTCCTTCGTCATGAAGTCTGATGCTGCGGCCATCGAGCAAGTTGACGGCGAGGTTTGTCCAGCCCGGTTCGTTGCGGCTCAGCCAGCGCGTGCTGCCATCGCGAGCCACCGCGTTCACCGACCGCGGGGTTTCCTCGGGATGGCCCCATTGAAGCGAGCCGAAGAACGACCCGCCGCTGTGGAAAAGGTAGACCGCATTCCCCTCCGCGAGCTGCCAGTGCGGGACGCCCACGTCATGCTGCGCCGCGTGGCCCTGCTCATCGCCGGTGATCAAAATGCCGGCCGCGGGCGCACCTAGGGTTGCGGTAACTTCCGCTACACCAGGCGTGAATGCGAAGTCGCTGATCATACAGACGGCTCCGAAATCGCGGCTTTCCCCGTCCATTTCCAGATCGGGATGCGAGAGCCAACGCACGGTGTGTTCGCCTTCGGGAACCGCCAAGCGCACGCGTTCCCAGTCCTCCGTTTCGATGAAGCGCTCGACCACGCCATCAAACACCAAGGTGCATCCCATCCTCGCGAAACCGTAAGAGGCATTCGCTGATACCGAGTCCCACTCGAGCGTTCCGGGCCCGGTGAGCTTCGCCTCGAGCCAGCCGCCATCGGGAGTGAGCTGCGGCACCACGATGGAAGCTCCGCCCGTCCGGCCGGCGCTGGTGAAGGCATGGGCCGCGGTTTCCGAACTGGCGGTCCACTCGACGTTCGCCAGCCCGGCCGCCGCGGAAACCGGGGTCGCTTCCAGCGGGACCCAACTCACCAGATCCACCGCGGATGCGATCGGCTCCGACCACTCATGATCCGGATTCTTCAGCGTGAACCGGACGCGATGCGGCCCCTCGCCGGTGATCCACTGCGCCGGCCAGCTCGAACCGCTGAGTCTCGCCTTCACGCCGTCGATTTCCACCGTCCAGTAGTTCCACGGGTTGTGGATGGGCGGCGCCCCGGGGACCGGTCGCAGCCAGAAGTCGAACAGCCCCGGGCCATCGACGGTCGCTTCGAGCCAGGCTTCCTCGCCCGGCTCCAATGCGGCGTACGCCGCGCTCCCGCCGAAGGCGCCGTCCATTTCCACACCGACGAACGGCCGGTCGCCGCCGGCGGTCCAGGCGATTTCCGGGCCGGCGTCGAGAGCGTCCGCAAGCGGAACCTCCCGATTGGGAAGCCATTCCACAGCATCGAGTTCCAGCCAGCCAGGACCATCGCTCGCGGTCCCTGAAGCCCGCCATTCGATCACGACTTCTCCCGAAACCAGAACCGGGACTTCAACGTCCTCCTCATTCCAGGGCGTCGACTCCCGGAGCACCGTGTTCTCCACCAGCAGTTGGTAGGACTGGCGATTCTGCGATCCTTGTCTCATTCGATAACGCAGCAAGCCCGGACCGACGACGTGCGTGCGCAAGGAGGAGGATTCGTCCGCAGTCATCGGGGGAGTGACGGCCGCGTCATTTCCCGCGGAGTCGATGACCGCACCATACCAATGCTTTTCCGGCCCGGTCTCCCACACCAGATCCGGCGCTTCCAGGGCATCTCCGAGCGGGATGGAGGCCGAGGACTCGAACGAAATCGCTCCCAGAGCCAATTCGTCAGCCCGGCCGGCCGGGTTGGCTCTCGCGTTCCAGCGCACCCGGTGCGTGCCCTCCGGAAACCAAACGCTCTCGGACTGCCATCCGACCGTCCGGTGGTCACGCCAATCGATGGCGTCAAACGACCATGACACGGCGGTGGAACCATCATCTTTTTCGCGGAACCAAGAGAAGCCGAGGAGACCTGGCCCCGTGACCACCGTTTCCAGAGAATCGTCAGCGACGTGGTTTCTCGAATCGCCGAGCCGCAGCGCGGGTCCGCCATCCGGCGCCCCACCCTCCACAACCTTCCACGGGCTTCCGCTGAAAAACGGACCGGGAAGCCCGAGCGTCGCCACCAGTCCCTCCCCTGGCTCCAGCATCTCGGCAGCGATCACCGCGAGCCTGAACTCCGCGGCCTTGGCCGAATGGATGGTGCGCCGGAATCGCCAGCGGATCCGATGTTCGCCCCCGCCGACTTCCATACATGTCAAAGTCGAATAAGGACTATTGATGACATAAGCCTTCGAGCCGTTCACGGATACTTCGACTTCCGCCGATCCTCCCGACATGGCCGTGACAAAATACAGCCGGCCCGGGTCGTTGACGGTGGACTCGATCCAGCCCTCCGCAAGCCCGGGGACCAGGCTGGCACCCACCCCGAAACGTCCTGCCGCGGCGAACGGCACGGTTTCCCACAGTTCCGGCTGATCGACCGTCGCCACGGAGTCCGGCATTCCCAGCGCCAGCGACAGGGAATCGGGCGGCCCGGCGAGACGGATCGAATCCAGTTCGAGATCGTCCGATGCCCCCAAACGCAAGGTTCCGCCGGTGGGCAGCACGCCGCCATAAGTGCGCCAACGGGAATCGGAGGGAAGTGGATCGAGCACGGCCACCCGCTCGAGAAACTGGCCGTCCAGCCTGATCGAAAGCGATGCCTCCGTCGCCCGGAAAGTCAGCACACCTCCCGTCGTGAGAACCGTGGAAATGGCGGAGCGGCTCGGCATGACCACGGCCGAGCCACCGATCGCTTCTTCATCCGCCACGCCGGTTGGCAGCGCGCCGTTGAGCGCCGGTTCCGTTTGCCAATCCCAGCCGGGCGTATCGATCGCCTCCGGAACCGGCAAAACGGGCAGCACCGCCACCTCGTCCACCGCCATCTCGCCCGGCGCACGGCCGGATGGATGGGTCCATGGCTCGAGTATCCACTCCACCTCGTGCTCTCCCGGCGGCAGGGCGATCCGCGTCACGTGCCACGAATCGCGCGGCAAATCACGGCTGTGGGAGAGCCCGATCCGGAACCGCGGCGTGCCAGCGCCCCGGCTGAACGATTTGAAATGGAACACGCCGGGCCCGGTCACCTGCGTCCGAAGTTTCCCATCGGGAGATCCCGAGTAATCGCCCGCCGCCGGAACCTGAATGCCGGACCATGCCGCGGCGCCGTCGCCCGCATGGATCCCGTCCTGGCCGATCCAAGGCACCGTTCCCTCGGAGGAAAGAACGATCCCGCCACCGCCTCCGACAGCGAGCGGCAATGTTTCAAACGGCCTGAAGCTCGCGTTCGAGACAAGTGCCCGTGCCGAAGGGCCGTCAGGCTCCGCGCTCCAGCGGATCGTGTGCTCGCCGGGCCCCAGTTGAACGGCCTGCCAATCAGCGGTGCTCGATCCCGTCCGGCCGGAAACGACGCCATCCACCGACACAGTCCAGTCGAAATTTCCGGCTTTCTGTTTGAGTTCGACGGCCAAGACTCCCGGCCCGGTCGCAATCGCCTCGAGCGCATGGGAAGATCCGGCCGGAAGATCCGGACCGAGCTGCAGAGCGGGCGCGGGCACGGGGGTCCACGCATCGGCATCCGCGTCGGTCACGGACCAGGCGATCTCGGTCGGACCGCCGAGAGCCTCGGACAGTTCTTCGGGAGAAATGCCGGCAGCCGCATCGCCCCCGATGGCAACTGCGACCGCGGCGGACAGGAAGAAACGAAGATGCGTCATGTGCCTGAAGGACGGATTTGCTAACAGAGCTTCGGGTCGTGGACGAGATCCAAAATCTGGATTCACCCCCCCAACGAGATCCGCACGCGGAAAAACCTCGATCCATCGACAGCAGACAAAGGCAGCGCCTGGTGAGTGGTGGTGCTTGGGGCGAGATAGTAGTAGCTGTGCAGCGGATCGGGTCGCGCTTGAATTGAAAGATCCGATTTCTCCCACGTCTCCAAATCATCGGAAAACTCCAGCGCGGCCCTGACGAAGGCTTCGTGCCACGGCAGCATCAGGTGCAACGATCCCGCTTCATTCCGGGCCGTGAACGGGATTGGCGGCGTTTCGTCCGCGTCGTCTCCCGCGCTGCCAAAGGCATATTCGAAAAGATTGCTGTATCCGTCGCCATCCGCGTCGTCGTCCGGATTCCGCGCATCTTCGGGCAGGGTTGTCGCCCATTCCGCGAAGCGGGCGGAGGGCAGGATCACCTCGATGTCGTCCACCCAGCCCTCGAGCCCATCGATCTCGGCCGGAACCTCCGACGGATGGGGAAAAAGGTCCTCGCTCCAAATGGTGAGCTGCCAACCGACCACCTGGTTTCCCGGCGGCACATGGATTTCACCATCCCGCCAAGCGCCGGCTTCGGTCGCGCCGATGTGCATCTGCGAGCCCGCCGCATAAGCCGAAAGGCCCCCCCGCGGCCCGACCAACGGCGGGGGTTCGCTCCCGGACGGCAGGATGCTCCGCGCCTTGAAGCGGACCGAGGCCGGACCGGTGACCGGCATCGTGAGAATCGGAGAGCCGCCGACGCAGCGGACCGCCACGTCGGGCTCTCCGTCGTCGTTCAGATAGGGCACCCCATGCCACCCGCCATCGGTGGTCTCCAAAGCATGTCCCGGAGTGAGAACAGCCGCTTCCGTCAGATCCGCATCGACCGGCGTCCACCCGATGTCGAAAAGCTCGATCCAGCCGCCGTCGGAGGCGCTTGTCGGGCGGTGCACGATCCATTCCAGCTCCGAGAGCGGGCCGGTGATGGGAACTTCCACGAACTCCTCGCCCTCATGCACGTCCAAGGTGGCGAGAGTTTCCCCATTGAGCCGGAATTCGCCGGTGTAGTTGCCCCCGCCGGGCCGCCAGCGGAACGTGAGGTGGCCGGAACCCTGGAGCGTCAGGCCGAGCGTGGACGAACCGGGTGGTGGAACCGCGGGAGAAACCGCGAAGGTTTCACCATCGCGGGAAGCGCCGGCCCACGGGGAGGCGGCGTCGGTTTCCCAAGGAAGGTGCGAGGCGCCGAGGGCTTCTCCGAGCGGGACCACAGGCGACGGGGTGAACTCGATGCCGCCGAGCCGTGGCTCGACGATAAAATCGGCTTCGCCATACGCCGCCCACCCGACCGAGTGATTGCCCGGAGGAATCCAGAGGCTCTCGCGCCGCCAGCCGCCGCCCGGGTGAACCAGCACCGTGCCCGAAGATCCAGCAGCCAACCCCTCGCCGAGCATGTTCTCGCGAGCTTGGTGCCACCAGAAGGTGACCACACCGGGGCCGGTGAAGCCGGTGAGGAGATGACTTTGGAAGGTCCCGTGTCCGGCATCGAGCGGCTCGACCGCCGATCCACCGCCCGGGGCGGCTTCGCTTGAAGCCTGCCAGCTGCCGCCAATCCCGAGCGGCCCGTCAAAAGCCAACGCCGCACGCATTCCTTCGCCTTCGGAAAGGGGCCGGACCTGGAAGTCGATGAGGTCGATCAAGCCCTCAGAATCGCTGTGTTCAAAAGGCTCCATCTGGAATCGCACCGCATGGGTGCCGGGGCCGACCTCAACCACTTGGCCGACCTTTCCGAAACTCGCGGAATACCGGCTACAGGAGTGGCCGTCCACCAGCACCGAGCGCCCGTAGCCGGAAGATGCCGCTTCGCTGACGACCGTCACTTCCGCGGGACCTGTGACCTCCACCTCCACCCAGCAAGGCGGCCCTTCCGGAGTGGCGGAGAGCCTCGGGCGATAGCCGCCGACGTATGCCAGAGGTGCGATCGTCACGGTACCGTCCGGGCCGGTGGTCACGCTGCCGGCCGACAGTCCCAGTGCCTCGGCGAAAGTTGCTGGTGGCTCGATGAAGCGGAGCCGATCGAGTTGCAGGTCATCTCCTGCGTTCAGCCGGAGCGTCCTGGGCTCGGCATCGGGGAGCGCGAAGCAGTAGGTCTGCCAGTGGAGCCGCGGTGCCGGAGCGTCGGACACGGCAGTGATGGAAATCGCGGCGCCATCCAATCGCGGCGACAAATACGAGCTGTCCGAATCGATCAGCACCAACCGCGGCCCGACCACCGTGGCTTCAAGGGCGCTCGCGTGCGGCAGGACAGCCACCGAGCCGCCAACGGCTTCCGGGCTTTCCAAGACGGACGGGGCTTTGGGAGTGCCAACATCGGGGATCGCCGTCCAGAACAGGTCCGGCTGATCAAGGGCTATGGAAAATGCGTCCGGCGCGACATCCCCGCGTGCGATGTGGACGACGAGGATTGCGCAGGCGAGGACGAGCTTCTTCATGTGGCTGGAAAAGATGTGAGCGGAGGGGCAAACGAATGCAAAACGGGATTTGCTATCATTTCCGGGATTTCGGGCGGGACTGGAGTCCCGCGGTCCTCTTGCGGTCCGGCTTGACGCGGGCGCGTGCGTCCCGATGGTGGGCGCGTCCATGCCCCCTGAAACCCATCCGTGGGGGCTCCTTTGCGGAAAAGCAGTCGCCGTGTCGCTCGCGCTGGTCGCGGGAGTCGCGTCGTCGTTCGCCGCCGAAAAGGAGCACCGCTATTTCCGCTTCGTGCCGACCAAGCTGCGCGATACCCCCGGCGCGCCGAACTCGGTGCAGATCTCCGAGTTCGAGCTGCGCCTCCACGGTCAGCCGATCAACCTCGCCGGCGCGACGATCACCAATCCCGGCGGCTCGAGCCCGGCCGGTGAAGGGGCCGCGAACTTGATCGACGGCAGCGTCCAGACGAAGTGGCTGGATTTCAACAAGGGGGGAGCGGTCATCGGGTTCCCGGCTCCGGTGCGGGTGGATGCCTATCGTTTCGCGACGGCGAATGACGCACCCGAGCGCGATCCGGCGAACTGGCGGCTCGAGGGCAGCGACGACGGCCTGCGCTGGACGATCCTCGACGAGGCGGTGAACCGCGGCGTGCCGAGCGAACGGCGGGCGTTCACGCCGGTTTTCGATCTGCCCGCGACGGTACCGCCATACGCCGCCTTCTGGCATCCGGGAGCGTTGCTGAGGTGGTCCGCCGCGGACGATCCGAACGCCGACTTCCACCGGGCCTCCGTCCCGCTCGCGGAACGCCACATGAAGCCCTCGCTCCAGGTGAACCCGAACGCGCGGCCGAACGAGGGCAAGGTCGCCGTGCTCAGCACCTTCGGCGTGACCAGCTACAATCCGGCCCAAGGTTCGGCCGCCGAGCATTTCAACGCCTACACCGGCTGGCAGTATACGGACAAACTCGTCTTCTGGGGCGGATCGGCCGGCGAAGGGTTGATCCTCGCGCCCACCGCGCCGGTGATCGACGCCGCGCACCGGAATGGCGTGCCGGTGCTGGGGACGGTTTTCTTCCCGCCGGGTGCCTACGGCGGGCAGTTCCACTGGGTGCGCGAGTTCTTGCAGAAGGACGGCAGCGCCTTTCCCGTGGCGGACAAATTGATCGAGGTGGCGCGGCACCACGGCTTCGACGGCTGGTTCATCAACCAGGAAACCGCGGGCGGAAACTCGTCCGACGCCACGGCAATGCGGGATTTCATCATCTATTTCCGCCAGCAGGCTCCGGAACTGGAAGTCATGTGGTACGACGCCATGACCGAAGGAGGAAGCATCTCGTGGCAGAACGCGCTGACCACCAGCAATGACATGTTTCTCAAGGACGGCACCAGCGACGTCGCGCACTCGATGTTCCTCAACTTCTGGTGGAATTCGACGGGACTGACCAATTCGCGCAATCGCGCGCTCTCGCTCGGGATCGACCCGTATTCGGTCTACGCCGGCATCGACGTTGAGAGTGCCGGCTCGGGCACCGACGCGAACTGGGACGCGATTTTCCCGCCAGGCCAGCCGCACAAGCTGTCCGTCGCATTCTACGGCGCGCAGTCGATTTTCCGGAACTCCGGAAACCCCGGCGCCTTCCAGGATTCGGAGGTGCGCTTCTGGTCCGGCGCGAACGGCGATCCGGCGAACACCACCACCGCCAGCTCGTGGAAGGGCCTCGCGCACTACGTCCCTGCCACCACGCCGATCGACACCGTGCCGTTCGTGACGAACTTCAACCGCGGGCAGGGAAACCGCTGGAACGTCGACGGCCAACCGGTCGCCACCGGCGGCTGGAACAACCTGAGCCTGCAGGACGTCCTGCCGACCTGGCGGTGGGTGGTGCGGAGCACCGGCAGCAAACTCAAGCCGAGTCTCAACCTTGGCGACGCCTACTATGGCGGGACATCCTTGCATATCTCCGGCACGCTCGACGCGCCGAACGAAATGAAACTCTTCGCCGCCAGCCTGCCGGTGACGGCAAACACCCGTTTCCGCATCCATCACAAGACCGGCAGCGCCGGCGCGCCGACCCGGATGCAGGTGGCGCTCGCCTTCGAGGACGCGCCCGCGGCGTTCCACTACATCGATGTCGGCCCGTCCGCGACCAGCGGCTGGAACCTTCGGGACGTCAGCCTCGGAGCCTACGCCGGACGGAAGATCGCGGTGATCGGGCTGCGCTTCGCCAGCCCCACGGCGATCCCGAACTACCAGATCCGCATCGGGCGCATCGCCGTGACCGAGGGAACGCCGGCCGCGCCCGCCGCGCCGCTCGCGCCGGAGGTGGTCCAGCGCGACGAACTCGATGGCGACGCAGTTTCGCTGCGAATGAACTGGCAGGCTCCGGCCGGCGCGGAGATTTATCATTACAATATCTATCACCGCCTTCCGGACAACTCGCGGCGTTGGCTCGGGGCGACTCCGGCCCGCGTTTTCCATATCCCGGCGCTGCGCCGGCAGGGCACCGAAACGCAGGCGCGGCTCGAGATCGAAGCGGTCGCGCGGGATTTCGGCGCATCGCCGGCGGCGGCGCTATTCGTCGCCTTTCCCGATGCCACGGATCGCAGCCACCGGTTGTCCGGCGCGATCATCGGCACCACCGGGTCGTGGTCGAACGCCGGCAACACCCGCGAGAAAGTGTTCGACCGCAACCTGACGACGGCTTTCGACGCCCCGGAAACCGAAGGCGGCTGGGTCGGCCTGGATTTCGGCCCCGGCCGGGAACGGCGGATCACCGCGATCCGCTACGCTCCGCGACCGAACTTCGCGGGCCGGATGGTCGGCGGCGTTTTCCAAGGGGCGAACCAAGCGGACTTCAGCGACGCGCGGACGCTCTTCGTCGTGCCGGTGACCCCGCCGGAGCTTCAATTCACGAACGCGGCGGTGACGCATCCCGGGATGTTCCGGTATTTCCGCTACGCCGCCGGTGGGCATTGCAACATCGCGGAGATCGAGGTCTACGGTTACGGGCCGCCGGGCACGCCGGGAGGCTTGGCGGCAACGCGTTCGGCGAGCAGCGTGAACCTGACGTGGAGCGCCGCGACCTGGGCCGGAACCTACGAAGTCCAGCGTGCGGGTTCGGCGGATGGTCTGTTCGCCACGCTCAGCGATGGAATCGCCTCAGGGGCATTTCAGGATGACAATCCACCCGCCACCGGCAGTTCGTTTTACCGCGTGCGCACCGTGAACCCGGTGGACGCGGGCGCGTGGACCGAGGCGATCGAGGTTCCGCCGCAGGCCGGCTACGCGGCGTGGCGGGCGGCGGCCTTCGGCGATGCCCCGGACACGGTGGCCGGCGAGCTGGCGGACCCCGATGGCGACGGCTTGGCGAACTTGCTGGAGTTCGCGCTCGGCACCGATCCCCTCGCCGCCGATCCCGCGCCGCTGGCGTTGGCCGGCACGGACGACCCGATGGCGCTGACCTTTTCCCGTCGCGCGGCGGCGGATGGCGTGACGCTCGAGGTCGCCTGGTCCGACGACTTGGTCGTTTGGAGCACCGCCGGCGTGACGCTCGAGGTGGTGGAATCCGAGGGCGATCGGGAAACCGCGCGCGCCGAGGTTCCCCGCGGCCCGGGTCCGCGGCGCTTCGTGCGGCTGCAAGGCTCCGCTCCCTGAGGATGAATCCCGCTCATGCACGGCGTGGCTCGCACTCGTGAGCCACCGCCGCCGGACGCGCGTCGATGGAATGGCCGGTGCTGGATTTCGGGAAACCGAACCACTCCCGAGCCATGGTCAATCGACTCGACGCTGGATTCAGCGAGGAACAAACGAACTATCTCACCGGCTTCGTCAGCGGCCTGCTGCAAGCGCGCGACCTGCCGTTTCTCGGTCAGGACGCGGAGCGCCGGTTCACGCACGAGCCGGAAGTTTCCGTCTTCGGCACGCCGCTCGAGGACTTGTGCAAGGAGGAGCGGATCAAGCACGAGAAAAATGGCCTCGATTGCTGGGACACGATCCTCGGAAACGCCGCCGCGGATCGGTTCCCGGAGGACGGTGATGTCTTCCGCTACAAGTTCCACGGGCTGTTTTACGTCGCGCCGGCGCAGGACAGCTTCATGCTCCGCTGCCGCATCGCCGGCGGCGCGGTCCGCTCCGACCAATTCCGCGGCCTCGCGGAAATCTCGCGCGACTGGGGCAACGGCTTCCTCGACCTGACGACCCGCGCCAACGTCCAGATCCGCGAGATTCTCCCGCCGAACGCCCCGCTCGTGCTGATGAAGCTCGCCGATCTCGGGCTGACCTCCCAAGGCTCCGGCGCGGACAACATCCGCAACATCACGGCCACGCCGACCAGCGGGTTCGACCCGCACGAGTTGATCGATGTCATGCCCTACGCGCGGGCATTGCATCATTACATCTTGAAAAACCGCGACCTCTACGGCCTGCCGCGGAAGTTCAATGTTTCCTATGACTCCGGCGGGCTCGTCTCGGTCTGCGCGGATACCAATGACATCGGCTTCTACGCCGTGAAAGTCGCGGAGAACGACGAGGGCATCGAGCCGGGCGTCTATTTCCGCATGCAGTTGTGCGGCATCACCGGCCACAAGCAGTTCGCCACCGACTGCGGGCTGCTGCTCAAGCCGGAGGAAACCCTGCCGGTCGCCGCGGCGCTGATCCGGGTGTTCATCGAGAATGGCGACCGCACGAACCGGAAAAAGGCGCGCCTCAAGTATCTCGTCGATGACTGGGGCATCCCGAAGACGCTCAACGAGACCCAGGTGAAGCTCGCGTTTCCGCTGCGGTGGTTTCCGCTGGAGAAATGCCAGCCCACCCCGGAGAAGTCGCAGCACGGTCACTTCGGCATTCATCCGCAGACGGACGGAAAGTTCTACGTCGGCGTGGTGGTGCCGGTCGGTCGGCTGACGCTCGAGCAGGCGGAGGCGCTGGCGGTGATCGCGGACCGCTTCGGCCGCGGCGAGTTGCGGCTCACGGTTTGGCAGAATCTGATCATTCCGGGTGTTTCCGCCGAGGACCTGGCGGCGGTGAAGGACGCGATCGCCGACTGCGGCTTGAGCCACACCGCGAGCGCGGTCTCCGGCGGGCTGGTTGCCTGCACCGGCAACCGCGGTTGCAAATACGCCGCGGCGGACACCAAGGGCCACGCCCGCGCGCTCGCCTCCTGGCTCGAGCAACGCGTGCCGCTCGACGTGCCGGTGAACATCCACCTCACCGGCTGCCCGCATTCCTGCGCGCAGCACTACATCGGCGACATCGGCATGATGGGCGTGAAGGTGAAAAACGCCGCGGGCGAAAGCGTGGAAGGCTACAACATCGTCCTCGGCGGCGGCGTCGACGACCGCCAGGCGATCGCCCGCGAGATCTGGAAAGGCGTCGCCTTCGACGACATCCCGCCGCTCTTGGAAAACCTGCTGCAAGCCTATCTCGCGCGCCGCGCGGCCGGCGAGTCCTTCACCACCTTCACCAACCGCCACGCCATCGAAGAACTCCACGGGATGGCCGCCGCCACCGTTTGAACCTTCCACCGAGATATCATGGAATCGTCACCACGACTCACCATCCCCGACGACGCGCCGTTCACTCCGGCCCAGCGCATGTGGCTCAAGGGCTTTCTTGACGGCGTTTCGAATGCCTTCGCCGCCGGCGGCGGCAGTCCCGCCGCGCCAGCCGCACCCGCCGGCGAAGCGGTCGCCATTCTCTGGGGTTCGCAGACCGGCAACTGCGAAGGCCTGGCGAAAAAGCTGGCCAAGAAGCTCTCCTCCGCCGGCCACGCGCCGACCGTCCGCGACATGGCTGAGGTCTCCGCCGCCGATCTTGCCGGGCTCGGCCGCGTGCTGATCATCACCTCGACCTACGGCGACGGCGAGCCGCCGGACAACGCGGCCGCCCTCCACGCGGAACTCGCGGCCACGGAATCCCGGCTCGAGGGGGTCGACTTCGCGGTGCTGGGACTCGGCGATTCCAACTACGCGGAGTTTTGCAAGTGCGGCCACGATTTCCATGATCGCCTCGCCGCCCTCGGAGCCACGGCGATCCTGCCGCTGGCGACCGCCGACGTCGACTTCGACGAGCCGTTCGAGGTGTGGTCGCGCGAGCTGGTCGAGCGCCTCGCCTCCCCTGCCCTGGCGGCGTCATGATCGACCTCCGGCCATTGCCGAAGCCGCCACGCCGGCCGCGCAACCCGCCGGTCCGCGACGACACGCCGCGCACCTTGATCGACGAGTTGCTCGCGGAGCAAAAGCGGTTGCTCACGCCGGTCGCGGAATTCGCCGAGGTCCGCGATCGCGTGCCGGATCTGGCCGATCACTACCGCTCGCTCATCCCCCTCAGCGCGCCAGGGCCGGGTGAACAATATGCCTTCGAGGTTTCCCTCGACCGCTGCACCGGCTGCAAGGGCTGCGTCTCCGCCTGCCACTCGCTCAACGGCCTCGATGACGACGAGGCGTGGCGCGACGTGGGCGCGCTGCAGGCGCCCGGCTGGCAACAAACGGTCACCAGCGCCTGCCACCACTGCGGCGATCCCGGCTGCCTGAACGGCTGCCCGGTGGGTGCCTACGAGAAGGATAGTACCACGGGCATCGTGCGTCACCTCGACGACCAGTGCATCGGTTGCTCCTACTGCATCCTCAAGTGCCCGTACGACGTCCCGAAGTATTCGAAAAAACGCGGCATCGTCCGCAAGTGCGACATGTGCCACCAGCGCCTCGCCGAGGGCGAAGCGCCGGCCTGCGTGCAGGCTTGCCCGACCGAGGCGATCCGGATCGTGAAAGTCCCGGTGCCTGAAAAGGTCGAGGGCACCTTGTTCCATAACCGGGTCGACTCCGACAACTCCGCCGTTCCCTTCTCGTCGATCACGCGCCCCAGCACCCGCTATGTCGGCCGGGACGTTCCTGCCGCCGCGGTCGCGGCGGACCGCGACGCACTCGTCGTCCAGCACGCCCACTGGCCGCTGGTGCTCATGTTGATGCTCACGCAGGCGGGCGTCGGCCTGCTTCTCGCGGGCAATTTCGGGGCCGTCCTAACAGGCTCGGCTTTGTTCTACCTCGGCATGGGCGCGAGCGTCCTCCACCTCGGCCAGCCGCTGAAAGCGTGGCGGTTCTTCATCGGCCTGCGCACGAGCTGGTTGTCGCGGGAAATCCTGGCGTTCTCGCTCTTCGCGCCGATTCCAAGCGTTCTGGCGACGCACGCCTTGCTGCCGCATCTCCCGGGGAACCTTCTTCCGGAGTTCGTGACGCCCCTCCTCGATCTGGCCGCGACCGCCGCCAAGCTCACCCTCTTTCCGCTGGGGCTCGTCGCCGTCTTCACCAGCGTGATGATCTATCACGACACGCACCGCGCGAACTGGCGCTTTCCGCTCACGGCCGCGCGCTTCTTCGGCACGGTCGCGTCCTTCGCCGCGCTCGGTTCCCTGCTCGCCGATCCCGGCCCGCTCGCCTCGCTCGCCTTCGCCGGCCTTGTGATCCTGAAAATGATCCCCGAAGCGCGCCTGCTCCGTTCGACGGAAAATGAAGATATGCCGTGGTCCGCGGACCTTCATTGCGCGCGACTCCAAACCGGTCCGCTGCGTCGCATCCTCAACGGTCGCTTCCTTCTCGCCTTCACCGCCGCGGCCGTGGCCCTCGTCTCGCCCCGGCTGGCGCTGCCGCTTCTGCTCGTGGCGGAACTTTTCGAGCGGCAGCTCTTTTTCCAATCTGTCCACGCACCAAAGATGCCGGGAAGTTTTGGGAAATGATGAATGATGAATTCAGAGTGACGAATTGAAGACCGAGCTATCGCTCTTCATCTTTTTCTTCATCACTCATCACTCATCACTCATCACTCATCACTCATCACTCATCACTCATCACTCGAGAAATCCGGTCAGCGGGCTTGTCGCGCTGGCATGGTCGAGGCTTTCGGGCAGGCCCAGCTCGAACGCTGTCCGGCCCGCTTCCACGGCGGTCTTGAAGGCGACAGCCATTCGTGACGGGTCGCTGGCAATCGCGATGGCCGTGTTGACCAGCACGGCGTCCGCGCCCATTTCCATGGCTTCGGCGGCATGAGAGGGCGCGCCGATGCCGGCGTCCACCACCACGGGGACCGTGGCTTGGTCGATGATGATCCGGATCTGGTCACGGGTCGCGAGGCCTCGGTTCGAGCCGATCGGCGAGCCGAGCGGCATCACGGTGGCGGTGCCGGCTTCCTGCAGGCGCTTGGCAAGCACGGGATCGGCATTGATGTAAGGCAGCACGGTGTAGCCTTCCTTCACCAACGTCTCGGCCGCCTTGAGCGTTTCGATCGGATCGGGAAGGAGATAGGTCGGATCCGGGTGAATCTCGAGCTTCACCCACTTCGGCAATCCGGCGGCGGCGGCGAGGCGGGCGAGGCGCACGGCTTCCTCGGCGTTCATCGCGCCGCTGGTGTTCGGCAGGATGAGATATTTCTCCGGGTCGATGTACTCCAGGATGTTGGCGTAGGGATCGCGGCTACCGGAAAGATCGGCGCGACGCAGCGCCACCGTCACGATCTCGGCGCCGCTGGCTTCCAGCGCATCGCGCATCGATTCGTTCGAAGGAAACTTTCCGGTGCCGACAAAAAGTCGGGAGCGGATTTCACGGCCGGCGATGACGAGGGACATGGAAATGAAGCACTAAATTCTGAGCACAAGTTCTAAACGGGCTGTGCGAGTTCGGTGGCGAGCCAGCTTTCGAAGGTGGGATGGTCGTGGAGGTCGTATTGGAAGGAGCGGAAGCCGAGCTGCTTGCCGGTGGCGATGTTCTCCGGGAGGTCGTCGATGTAGCGGGTCGCCGCGGGATCGAGACCGTGGGTGTCGATCGCGTGGTGGTAGATCTCGGGGTGCGGCTTGATCGCGCCGGCCTCGAAAGAGAGCACGGCGCCACCGAAGAGCGAGAACTCGGGGTAGGCCTCGAAGATCCACGGGCAATGGATCGCGTTGGTGTTCGAGAAAAGGATCAGCCGGTGGCCGTCCGCGGCGAGCTGGCGGACGTGCCGCCACATCGGCTCGTTCGGCGTGAAGATGTCGCGCCAGGCGTGCTCGAACTCGTCAACGCTCGCCTCACATTCCAACGTCTCGAGCGCCCAGCGGATGTAGTCCTCGCGGCTCACGCGGCCGGCCTCGAACTCGTCTTTCCGCGCGAGCAGCCGGGACAAGCGCTCGAATTCCCCGCCGGCGCAGGTTTCCTCCGCACCGGCGGCGATGCCGGCAGCGGTGCTGTCCGGCCGCCGGAGCAGGCGCGCGAGCGAGGTCTCGAAGTCGAAGTCCAGCAGCACGCGGCCGATGTCGAAAAGAAAGGTCATGGGGAAACTCGTGGCCGCGCGTTTCCTCCGCGCCGCCCGCCGCGGATTATCGGGAGCGGGGCGGGCAAGTCAACGCACCCGACGGCGAGCCGCCAGCGCGAGCGCGCCGACGCCTGCCAGCAACGCAACACCCGGCTCGGGGACTCCGAAGGCGTAGTCGTTCGGATAGGCTACATGGGTTTCAGCCTCCAAACCCGCGGCGAAAAATTCCTCCGTGGACTCCGGTTCCGCAGGGTGCCGCTCGAAGAGGCCCTCGGACTGCGTGAGCGGCCAGGCCTCAGGCGCGTGGTGGACGATGACATCCATCGCCCGAGGCGGGTTCCTCATCCACAGCAGGATCTCACGCAGCTCATCCGGCGCGGATTCCCAGGAACGCCAGGAAGGGACTTCGGAATGATAGTGATTCGGAATGGCGGCGACCGCCATATCCAGAGAACTCGCCACCGGAGCGCCCCACCCGAGTTCCGTCCCGGTCGTCCACCGGAGCGGCATCGTCCCGCCCGCCTCGTCCCCCACGTAATACAACGCCGCCCGCGCGCTCCCTCCCGCCAGCAACACCCCGCCGACGGCGCAGATCCGGAACAACGGCAGGAGAGATCGCATCACGGCCGGAGCCTGCCGCATTTCCGGGTCGCCCGCCAAGCTCTCTTTCACCGCGGGCCCGCCGATTTGGGCTTTGTCGCCGGCTCCGGGGCCGCTACTTTCCCCGCCGCACCATGCAGCTTCTGGAATTCGAAAAACCGGCCGCCGAACTCGAGCGCGAACTGGAAAAGCTCCGCTCCCGCGCCGCCTCGCAGGATCTCGACTTGTCTCAGGAGATCGCCATGATGGAGGCCAAGCTGGCGGAAACGCGCTCCGCCATCTACCGGAACCTCACCCCCTGGCAACGCGTGCAGATCGCCCGTCACACGAACCGCCCGTTCATGCTCGACTACGTCACCCACGCCTTCACGGACTTCTGCGAGCTGCACGGTGACCGGCACATCGGTGACGACGCCTCGATGCCGGGCGGCTTCGCCCGGATCGGCGGCCGGCGGGTGGTCGTGATCGGCCACCAGAAGGGCCGCGACACGAAGGAGAATCTCAAGCGGAACTTCGGCAGCGCCCACCCAGAAGGCTATCGCAAGGCCCTGCGGCTGATGCGGCTCGCGGAAAAATTCGGCCTGCCGGTCATCACGCTGATCGACACTCCCGGCGCGTTCCCGGGCATTGGCGCGGAGGAGCGCAACATTGCCGAGGCGATCGCCTTCAACCTCCGCGAGATGATGCTCCTCAAGGTGCCCGTCGTGGCCGTCGTCCTCGGCGAGGGCGGCTCGGGCGGTGCCCTCGGCATCGGCGTGGCCGACCGCGTCCTGATGATGGAGAACGCCTACTATTCCGTGATCAGCCCGGAAGGTTGCGCCGCGATTCTCTGGAAACACAGAAAACACGCGCCCGAAGCAGCCGAGGCGATGAAGCTCTCGGCCCCCGATTTGAAAAAGCTCGGATTGGTCGACGACGTCATCGCCGAGCCGACGGGCGGAGCGCACCACGACCACCGCGCCGCAGCGGACGCATTCCGCGAGGCGGTCCTGCGCCACCTGGACGAACTCGACGGACTTTCCGCCGCCGAGCTGCTCGAGCGCCGCTACTCGAAGTTCCGCGACTTCGGCGACTGGCAGGGCAAGCAAGCCGGCGCGGACCAAGCGGGCTGATCCGGCGCCGGCGGGCACCGGCCATCTACGCCAGGTCTCGTACTTCCACGCGTTCCCACATGTGGCTGCACGTCGCGATGAAGTCGTGGTGCTTCGGGAAATCCTGATAGGCGTCGTGATCCTCGACGCTGTCGAACCGCATCGTCAGCGCGTAGTCCCAGGACTGGTCGATCACCGGACGCTCCATCACCTTCGCCGGCACGGCCCAGCGCCCGCCTTTCACCAGCGGGATCTCGAAGAGGGCGGCGAGGCCCTTCTCGAAAATCGCGCGGTCGCTGTCCGTCTTGTGGTCCTCCTTCAGCCAGAAATACACATGGTGATCCATGCCGGAAAGCTCCCCGGAGCGGCGCGGCACGGCAAGCCCGGAGTCAGCGGTCCGCGAGGAAGCGGGTGACCGCCCGATAGAACCGCCGCGGCTCGCCGGCCGCATCCGGATCGTCGAGCTGGAAGCCGGTGGAGAGCGACGGCAGACTGCAGACGAGTTTCCAATGCTTCAGGTCATCGGAGCCATAGACGAGCACTTCGCCGACCAGCGCTCCGCGCTCGACCTTGAAGTCGAGCAGACCGCTCGGGAGCCGGGAGAACCGAGCCAGCCGCGCGGGCCGCGCGCCAACGGGCAACGGCTTGGTCCGCGGCGTCGCCGACAACTCCGCCGAATGCGGGCTCTCCAATCCGTCCTCGCCGTACGCCGTGACAGCGAAATAGTAGCGCCTCCCCACTTCGAGGTCCGGCACCCATGCCTCGCATGCCGAGCCCACGTCGAGGGACCGGTCGTAATCGCCGCTCGTCGTGCCGTAGTGCACCTTGTAGCCCGTCGTTACCCCGTCGCCATTCGGGTTCCACGCCAGTTCGAGCGAGCCTTCCTCCGCCAGCAGCCACGGACCGCAAGCCAGAAAGCAAAGCAGTATCGACAGTCGCCGCGCATGCCCGAGCAGCGCGACCAAGCGACCGGAAAAACGACCGAAAAGAGGAAAACGACACATCGATTCGCTGGAGGAAGTGGGGGCACGGACGGTCCGTTCCCATCGATGGCCGGCAGGCTAGAAACCCCTTTCGAGGGACTGCAAACGAAAATTCGGGTACCCCCTCTAACAGTCTAACATCCTCCGCGGAGCTGTCTGACAGAAGCCTTGCCAGCACGCCCGGTCCGGTCCGGCCAACGTGAAACCACGCAAGAAATTCCACGCAGGCGCCGCCGGAGCCGCCCGGTGTCAGGCATCGACCGGCGGCATCGCGGACCACTCCTCGACCAGCCGGAAGGCGACGGCGAGCAAGGTCGGCCCGAGAAAGACGCCGACGAGTCCGAATGCCATCGCCCCACCGATCACGCCGCAAAAGATCAGTGCGAACGGCATCTTGCTTCCTTGGCTGATGAGGTACGGCCGGATGATGTTGTCCACGCTGCTGATGCAGACGGCGCCCCAGATCAGGACGAAGATTCCCCAGCCCACGCTGCCTTGGAAGATGAGCCAAAGGCCGGCCGGCACCCAGACGAGCGGCGGGCCGAATGGAACGACGGCGACGAAGAACGTGAGCACGCCGAGCAGCACCGCGCCGGGCACGCCGGCGATGGCGAAGCCGATGCCCGCGAGCACCGACTGCACCAAGGCGGTGCCGAGGATGCCGTAAACCACGCTGTTCACCGTATCGCCAGCCACTTTCACGAGGTGTCGGCCGCGGCCGCCCGCCAAGCGGTCCACCACGACGTGCAGCCGTCCGCCGAGTTGCTCGGCGTCGCGCAGGAGAAAGAACGTCAGGAAGCCGCTCAGCAGCACCTGGATCGCGCCGTTTCCCACGGCGAGGCCTAGCCTGATGAGAAACTCGCGAGCACCGGCGATGGTCCGGCCCAGCAGCGCGATGAGCCGGGGAGCGTCGCCGTTCGGAGCCGTTGGTTCGTCAATTTCCACCGGTTCCTGGCGTCGTGCCGCCGCGGCCCGCTCGACCCGCCGGTCGAGTTGCTCGATCCATCCGCGACGGCTTTCGGCGAGGGTCCCCCAGTAGCCGGAGAGTTCCTGGCCGACGACTGGCAGGCCCGACATCCAGCCGGGAGGTCTTTCCGGAGCGTCAAGCACCCACTGGCGCGTGGCGCGCCCGAATGTCTTGGCATCCTCCGCGAGGCTCAGCCCGATCAGGACGACGGGGCCGACCAGCACCAGCGTCAGCATCAAGGTGACGACGCATGCGGCCCAAGTGCGGGATCCTCGGAACCAGAGCGTGAAGCGCCGCTGGAACGGATAGAGCGAATAAGTGAGCACGATGGCCCACATCAGCGCGGTCAGGAAGGGGCGGAGTACGAAAAAGCAGCCGACCAACAAAGCCAACAGGGCCAACCCGCCGAGAAACGGCTCGATCCTGCGGCGTTGTCCGGTGGTTCCGCGTTCCATGCTGGCTCGCCCATTGTAGTGGGCGCTTTCCCGAGAGCCAGATGGATTTCGTCCTCCTGATCGTGCAGGTGGAATTTATCCTCCGGCGGTTGGGAAACCACCGCTCCAGTCCTCCGCCATGCCGACGATCAGGCGAGCGCCGGGTGATCCATGAAGCGCCGTTGCTCCGCGGTTTCCGGATTGAGCGGAGCGTCGCCGAGTTCCGAATGGGTCTCGGCGACCAGCTCGTCGCGGAACTTCGCGATGATCGCTTCCACCGGCCAGGACGAGGCCTCGCCGAAGGCGCAGATGGTGCGGCCGTCAATCTGATAGGCGACGCTTTCGAGGATCGCGATGTCTTCCGGGCGGGCCTTGCCGTCCACGAGGCGGTCCGAGATTTTCTTCATCCAAAGCGAACCCTCGCGGCAGGGCGTGCACTGGCCGCAGGACTCGTGGGCGTAGAAGGAGTTCAGGTTGTTGAGCACCCAGGACATCTTGCGGCTGTCGTCCATGACGATCACGCCGCCGGAGCCGGCCATCGAGCCACAGGCGGCCAAGGTGTCGAAATCCATCTGGATGTCCCAGAAGGAAAGCTCCCGCTCGCTGCCGTCCGGATTGCGGAGCTTGTAGGTCTCGTCGCAGCGCAGGATCTTCGCTGACGATCCACCGGGGATGACCGCCTTGAACTCGCGGCCGTCCTTCGGTCCGCCGCAGAGGTCGTAGAGCAGCTCGCGCATGGTGAGCTTGCCGACCTCCACTTCGAAATAGCCCGGCTTTTTCACGTCGCCGGACACGCAGAGGATGCGGGTGCCGGTGTTCCGCGCGACGCCGAGTTTCGCATACTCCTCGCCGCCCATGCGGATGATGTGCTTCACGTGGCAGAGCGATTCCACGTTGTTCACGATCGTCGGGCACATGTAGAGGCCCAGCGCCGCGGGGAAATATGGCGGCTTGATCCGCGGATAGGGACGCTTGCCTTCGAGCGATTCGATGAGCCCCGTTTCCTCGCCGCAGATATAGGCTCCGGCGCCGCGGTGGACGTAGATTTCCACGTCGAATCCGGATCCGAGGACATTCTTGCCGACAAAATTGTGCGCCCGCGCCTCCTCGATCGCGCGCTCGACGATGAGCGCCGCCTCCGGGAATTCCTCGCGGATGTAAATGTAGGCGGTGTGCGCGCCGACGGCGAAGGCCGAGATCACCATGCCCTCGATGAGCTGGTGCGGGTCCTGGTGGAGGATGTAGCGGTCCTTGAAGGTACCCGGCTCGGACTCGTCGCCGTTGCAGATCAGGTAGACCGGCTTGGTGTTGTTCGGCGGAATGAAGGTCCACTTCACCCCGGTCGGGAAGCCCGCGCCACCGCGGCCGCGGAGGCCGGATTTCTTCACCTCCTCGGTGATGTCCTTCGGCGCCATGCCGAACGCCTTCTTGAGATCGTCGTAGCCGCCGTCGCGCAGGTAGCACTCGATCGACGGATCCCAGCCTTCTCGGTCGACGTTCTTGAAAATCAGGCGGTATTCCCGCTCGTGGGGCTGCTTGCCGGGCTTGTAGGTGATCATGAAAAAGCGGTTACTTCAGGAGGGTGCGGAGGAACTCGACATTCGCCGCGTCCTCGAAAAACGCGGCGAGCGGAATCGAAAGCCCGGGAAAACTGAGCGGCGCGATGTCACCATGGGCGAGCTTTTCGCGAAGGCGGTAAGTGCCGGCCTCGCCCGCCAACTCGTATTGCTCGACCGTCCGGTTGTCGGGATCGACGATCCAATACTCGCGGACGCCGTGGGCCGCGTAGTCCTCGAACTTCACGCCGCGGTCGATCGCTTCGGTGGACGGCGAAAGGATCTCGACGATGAAATCCGGCACCGGATGGACCATCGTGTCGCGCTCGAGCTGCGCCGCCTTGGCCGGCCCGAACCACAGGATGTCGGGCTCGTAGTCGTTCCGGGAGAAGGCACAGAGAACTTTCTCGTAAAGCAGCACGCCATTACCGGTACTCCGGACCCAAGTCCCGAGGATGCCGGTGATGAGCGAGCTGACGTGGTTGTGGGCGTAGCGGGCCGGCGAGTGCATGATCGTCTCCCCATTGATGAACTCTCCCTTCTGGTGCGGGAGGATCTCGTCGCGGAAGCGGTGGCGTTGTTCCATCTCGACGTCGAGCGCGCGCCGGGCGGCGTCGATCTTCAGCGGAAGATCGGGCATGGCGAGCAAGTCCTGGACGGCGATCGTCATGCGGCGAGCCTACTCTTTCGGCGCGTATTTCGCGAGCAACTCCTCGGCCTTGTCGGGCGCGACGGCCTCGTGGAAATCGTCGTTCACCAGGCAGACCGGAGCCGTGCCGCACGAAGCGAGGCACTCGGCGAACTCGACGGAAAACTTCCCGCAGGGCGAAACGGCGATCGGGTGGTGGTGGGAATCGGTGCCGGAGCGGTCGATCCCGGTCAGCTCGCACAGCCGCTCCATCAGTTCGTGGCTGCCGCCCATCGCGCAGGAGAGCGTGCGGCAGACGCGGATGTGGAACTTCCCTGGCGCCGACTGGCGGAAGCCCGGGTAGAACGTCACCACCTCGAGCACCTTGATCGGCTCGAGCTCCAGCTTGGCCGCCACCCACTCGATGGCGGCCGCCGAGATGAAGCCGAACTTGTGCTGGACGATGTGCAGCAGCGGCAGGACGGCCGACCGCTTGCTCTCCGGGTAGTGGGAAACGCGCTCGTCCGCCTCCGCCTCCAGTTCGGGCGTCGCCGCGAACGGCGGGAAGTGGGGCGTGCCGGGCGTTTCGTGCGAGGCGATGTTTTCTTCGAGCGTGGAAATCGACATGACTTATTTCACGAGATCCTCGAGCTGGGGAATCGAGCGGGTCTTGGCGACAATTTCGCCGTCGAGGTCGCAGACGACGACGCTCGGGATGCCGGTGACGCCGTGCTCGAACTCCTTCTTGAAGCGCTGGGTGTCACGGCCGAGATCGAGCTGCGGCCACGGCATTTCCTTCTCCCGCGCGTATTCCTCCATCGCCTTCTCGCTGCTGTCGCTCGAGATGAGGACGATCTCGAAATTGTCGTTCTTGTTCTTGTTGTAGAACTCGACCAACGAGGGCGTGTACGCTTGGCACGGCCCGCACCAGGAGGCGGTGTAGTAGAAGATCAGGTACTTTTGCGGCCGGACCTCTTCGCGGTGGTTCTTGAGCGAGCGGCCGTCGAGTTTCACGAGATTCCCGTCGAGGTACTTGTCGAAGACGCTGCCGCTGCCCGCGGCCGTGGATTCCGCGGTCGCTTCAGCGGGCTGCCATTCGTCGAGGCGCTGGGCGTCGGCTTCGGCCAGGTCGGAGGCCTTGAGTGTCACCGTCCTGCCGTTGCGCATCTTGAACACGCCGGACTTCTCCCCGTCCGACTCGGAAACGTTGATCAACTCCAGTTCGGCGGTGTTCCCCTCCTTGTTGGTCCACTGTTCGAAGCCGGCGCAGGCGACGCCGGACAGCATCAGGCTGAGTAAGATCGACTTTTTCATAGCAGGCCCTTATACGGTCACCGGTCGCACTCGCCCATCACAAAGTCGAGCGAGCCGAGGATGGCGGGGATGTCGGAAACCATGTGTCCGGGGAGCAGGCGGGAGACGATGGAAAGATTGCAGAACGAGGGGCTGCGGATTTTCAGGCGGTAGGGCACGCCGCCGCCCTTCGAGTGGATGTAGAAACCGAGCTCGCCCTTCGGATTCTCCGCGCCGAAGTAGATTTCCCCGGCCGGGGCGTCGATGCCCTGCGTGGCGACGATGAAGTGGTGGATCAGTTCCTCCATGGACATCAGCACGCGGTCCTTCGCGGGAAGCGTGTTCTTCGGATCCACGATGTTGACGGAACCGCCGGGCATCTGGTCGAGCACCTGGCGGCAAATCCGGATCGACTGCCGCATTTCCTCCATCCGCACCTGGTAGCGCGCGTAGCTGTCGCCTTCATCGGCGATCGGCACGTCGAAGTGGTAGTTCTCGTAGCCGAGGTACGGCCGGTCCTTGCGCAGGTCGCGCGGCACGCCGGAGCCGCGGAGGTTCGGGCCGGTGATGCCCCAGGCGATGGCGGATTCCTTGGTGATCGTCCCGATGTCGACCATGCGGTCGAGGAAGATCTTGTTCTTGTCGAGCAGGCGCGAGATCTCGTCGATCGTGTGCGAGCACTCGTCGAGGAACTGCCGGACCGAGGCCTCGAAGCCCTCGGGCATGTCCCGGAGCTGGCCGCCGACGCGGGTGTAGGAGGTGGTGAAACGCGCCCCGGTGAGCTGCTCGCAGAGGTTGTAGACCTTCTCGCGCTCGGTGAAGGTGTAGAGGAAAACCGTCATCGCGCCCACGTCCATGGCGCAGACGCCCACGCCGAGCATGTGGGCGGAAATGCGGGCCAGCTCGCAGCACAGCACGCGCAGCGCCTGGCCGCGCGGCGGGAGTTCCCAACCCATCAGCTTTTCCACCGCGCAGGCGTAGGCGACGTTGTTCGCCAGCGGCGCGAGGTAGTCGAGCCGGTCCGTGTAGGGCACGAACTGGTTGTAGTGCATGTTCTCGGCGATCTTCTCGTCGCCCCGATGCAGGAAACCGACGTCCGGATCCGCCTTCTCGATCAGCTCGCCGTCCAGCTCGAGGATCAGCCGCAAAACCCCGTGGGTGGCCGGGTGGGAGGGGCCCATGTTGAGCACCATCTTGTCGCCCATCAGGTCGTCCGTCTCCGCGTGATAGGAATCGCGGGCGGTCGCGGCGCGGGCGGAGGTATCCGGCGCGTCAATCTCGGTCGTCGTCTTGCTCATGCGGAATCGCCGCGGGAATAAGCACCCAAACGAAGATGTCGAGCAAGGGGTTTGTGAAAATTTTCACAAGCTCCCGCGGCCATACCGCTCGCGGAATTGCCGGAGCAGATCGTCCACTCGGTCGGTCTCGGCACGGGGCGCGGCCGGCGCGGGTTTCTCGCGTCTGACGGACGCCTCTTCCGGAGGCGGGCCGGCCGCGTGGCGCTCCTCGCCGGTGGTCGGCGAGGCCGATTGCGGCGTCGCCCAATCGCGGATCTCGGGCTCGGGATCCGGCGCGGGCCTTTCCGGCATATCCCGTTCGAGGGAAGCCGGAGCGGACGAGGATTCGTCCGGCTGGGCGGCTTCCGGTTCCGCGACGGGGGCCGGCGGATCGTCCGACTCTCCGGCCGGTCCGGAAACCTCGGCGACGGCGCTGGAGTGCGGCGGATCCTGCGGCGGGCGCGCTTCCAGCTCCACTGGAGCGGGCCGCTCGGCGGGCGGCGCGGCAGGTTCATCCGCTCCGTCCCGGGAAGGGTTGGCGGGGGGCTCCCGATCCTGGGACCGCTCCGCAGGCGGGTCGGCGTCCGTCGTCGCCGGTTGCTGGCAACCCCGGGCGGCGCGCAGCCAGGCCGCGCCGGCGGCGCGGAGCAAGCCGCGGGCGTGACGTTCGCCCGCTCCGAGATTCACGTGTTCGAGCACCCGCCCGCCCAATCCCGGCGCGCGGGAGTCCAGCAGGGCGACCATTTCCTCCCGGGAAAGCGGCTCCAGCTCGATCTCGATTTCCGCGAGCCGGTCGGCCAGCCCGCCGCTCAGCCGCGGGAGAAAACCGGTTTCCCAGACGTCCTGATTCACCGACAGCACCACGTCCAGCCGCTCGACCGACTGCCGCAGCGCCGCGAAAAACGCCGCCAGCCGCAGGGCCGCGCCCTCTTCCGTGGAAAAACCCTCCAGCTCGTCCGCCACCAGCACCACCCGCGTCAGCAACGACAGCAGGCCGAGCAAGGCCGCCAGCCGCTCCATCGCCTCCCCTTCCCCGGCCGGCGCGGCCAGCGCCGCCTGTGCCAGCGCCATCGCCCGTCCCGGTTGCTCGATCGGTGCGGAGGCGAAGTGGAACAAGGCCTCCACCCAGAACGCCACCTCGCGCGGCGGCAGGCCGACGCGTTGCGACAGCTCGAAGCTCAGCCGCGGCCCGAGCACCTCGAAATTCTCCCGCGCCCAGTGGGCTGTCACGGCGTTGGGATGATGGAAATCAAACGTCTCCACCGGCCGCATCCGCAGCGCCGCCAGCGCCCCCTCGCGGTCCTGGCAGGGCACCTCGCCGGATTTCACCAGCGGCTGCAGCGCCTCGGCGAAAAGCCGGCGCGTCACCAGGTCCAGCACGCACAAGCCGCCGGCCGCCGGCAGCGTCCGCGCCAGCCGGCGGAGCGCGTCGTCCGTCACCGTGGCCGCATCGATCCGTGTGCCGCCCGCCGCATGGACGGGGATGAATTCGTGCGTCGCGGAAAGCTGGTGCTGCACGCGGCTGAGGAGATGGGTCTTGCCGTGCCCAGCCCGCGGCGCCTTGAGCAGGATGTGCCGGCCCGGATGGTCGAGCGGCGCGGAAAGTGCCTGCCCGAGCGCCTCGCATGCCCGCCGGTTCACCTCTTCCGCATGCGCGGCGGGATAACGGCCGAAGGTTTCAAAAAGCTGTTGGAAAGGATGCTCGTCAACCATGGGGGAAGGCACGTTGAAGCTTGCGCCACCTTGGAGAACGCCATCCGGCACCACAAGTGCGGAGATGATAAAAGCGGGTGCGGGAGCGGAGGCGGGGCTGGACCGCCAAGTGGAGGAAACGTCCAACAGCGAATGCCCAACATCGAACATCAAAAGAAAAAGGCAGGGGTGACCGCCGGGCGCGCCCGTTTGTCGCCATCGGCGTGAGGTGCGGAAGAAGTGAACGTGCGAAGTGTCGAGTGCCAAGTGGAAGCCCGACCCCCGACCTCCCGGCCGTTTGGAATTTGAGGCTTTAACATTCGTGCCTTCTTCCCTTCATAGTGCGCCATGCCCGACTCCCTCGTCATGACCGTCCTCGGCCCGGACCGCCCCGGCCTCGTCCGCGCGCTCTCCGATGCCGTCGCCGAGCACGGAGGAAACTGGCTCGAGAGCCGCATGGCCCGCCTCGCCGGCCAGTTCGCCGGCATCGTCCGCGTCGAATGCCCCGCCGGCTCGACCGAGGCGCTCGTCGAGAAACTCCGCGCGCTCGACCGCGACGGCCTCACCATCCAGACCGTGCGCGAAACGAACCCCGCACCCGACGAGCGCCGCACCGTCACCGTCGAAGTCGTCGGCCACGACCGCCCCGGCATTGTCCGCGAGCTGGCCGCCGCCATCGCCAAGGCCGGCGGCAACGTCGAGGAACTCGTCACCAATCTCGAAAGCGCCGCCATGAGCGGCCACCCGCTGTTCCGCGCCCGCGGCCTGGTCTCCCTCCCCGAGTCCGCCAACCGCGGCACCCTCGCCCAAGCCATCGAAGCCCTCGGCGGGGACCTGACGGCGGACGTGGAGTGAAGGGCGGAGCGATTTTTGCTGGCCATTCAAAATCGTTGACTATAAGGACGCCTTAAATGCGCCCTCGCCATGCTGCCTCGCTGTCCGCCTTGCCGGTCTTTTTCGCGAGCCTGCTCCACTCCACCGGTCTCTCGGAAGGAGCCGGATATTACCTGCCGAATCAAGACGCCTTCGCCACCGCCCGGGGCAACGCGTTTGTCGCCACGGCGGACTCCGCCGCAGCCGTCCACTACAACCCGGCGGGCCTGACCCAACTGGAAGCACCCCAGGTTTCTCTGGGGGTTTACGGCATTCACCTCGGCAACAAGGCGCGGAACGCCGGCGTCACCTCCGAAGCGAAATCCGAATGGCAGGCTGCGCCGCACCTCTACTATGCCATCCCGGTCAGCGACTCCTTGAGCTACGGCTTCGGCTTGAACAGTCCCTTCGGCCTCGGCACCGAGTGGGGACAAGGGACGCCTTTCCGCACGGCCATCACCGAGGCGAGACTCTTATATTCCCGGGCCACGGCCGCCGTGGCCTGGAAAGCGTCGGACACCGTCTCGATCGGTCTCTCGATCTCCGGCAACTACGCCGACATCCTCTTCGAGCAAGGCCTTGGCTTTATGCCTGGCGACTACCTGCGATTCGAGGGCGACGGGTTTTCCGCCTCGGCGGGTATCGGGCTCCTCTGGCAGCCATCGCCGTGCCACTCCTTCGGTTTGACCTACAACACCCGCACCACGTCCACCTTGCGCGGCGACGTGGAATCCAACCTCCTTCCCGACGACTCCGGCCGACTGTCCTTCATGACGCCCGCCCGGGCCGCGATCGGCTATTCCTACCGCCCCGCTCCGGGATGGAACATTGAAGCCAACATCGAGTGGCTCGACTGGGACTCACTCAACGACCTGACGTTGCGATCCGATTCGGTTCCGGGCGGCCGGAACGCAATCGCGTTCAACTGGAAGTCCAACCTGATCTACGAACTCGGCGTTTCATACACCACCCCGTCGGGGTTTGTGTATGCCGTCGGCTACGACCTCAATGGCAACGCGCAACCGGACGCCGATTTCAACCCCGGCGTCTCGGACGCGGACCGGCATTGGTTCAACGCCGGGATCGGGAAACGGGGCGACACTTGCTCGTGGTTCCTCGCCTACCAATTCGGATACTCCGATCGTGACGTCACCAACAGCAACAACCCGGCGGTGAACGGGAGCTACGAGGCCCGCCACCATGCGGTCGTGCTCACTTGGCAACGCGATTTCTAAATGCCCGGCAGCGCGAAATCCATCGTCATCACCGGCGCGAGTTCCGGGATCGGGAAGCAGCTGGCCCTTCAACTGGCCCGGCCGGGGACGGACCTCCACCTGATCGGCCGCTGCACGGACCGCCTCGACGATACCGTCAGGCAGGCGCTCGAGCTGGGCGCCAGCGCAACGGCCGTGCCCTTGGACTTGGGCGACTTGCCGGCCGCAGAGGCCCTCCTCGCCCGGGAGTTTCCCGCCTCCCGCGCCGTTGACGCGGTCTACCTGGGAGCCGCCCAAACGCTCTTCGGCAAGGCCGAGCACGTATTGCCGGAAGACTGGGACATCTTGTACCGGGTGAACTTGCTCAGCCCGATCCAGTGGACGCAGCATTTCTACGGAAACATGCTGCGCCAGAACGGGGGCAGAATCGTCGTCGTCAGTTCGCTGGCCGCATTGGCGGGCTATCCGACGGCGACTCCCTACGCGACGATGAAGGCCGGCCTTCTGGGGCTGGTGCGGAGTTTGGCATATGAAGGAGCTCCTCACGGAATCCGTCTGCACCTGGCCTGTCCCGGCTATGTGGAAACGCGCATCTACAAGCGGGCCATCTACCGCGACACGAGCTACGAGGCCACCATGGCCCAGATTCGCCGCCAAGGGTTCCCTCTGATCAAGCCGGAAGCAGCCGCACGCGAGATCCTGCGCAAGGTGGCGAAGGGCCGGCGGGAGTTCGCGTTTCCCGGTTATGCAGCGGTCTTGGCATGGGCGGCTCCGCGGATGCCTTGGATGGTCGACCTCATTCACAAGAGGATGCTCAAACTCTACGACGAATGCCGATGACCCCGTCACCGCGGATGATGCATGCCTTCGGCGGCCACACCGCCGTGGTCACAGGCGCGGCCTCCGGAATCGGCAGATCCCTTGCCCGGCTCCTTGCGGCAGCCGGGGCCGAAGTCCACGCCGTGGACTTCGACCGCGAGAAGCTGGGGGAGCTCAATCGGGACCTCCCGGCCGTCCGGACCTACGAGGTGGACGTTTCCGACGCAGCCGCTTTCGAGGCGACGATCGAATCCATCACCTCCGTCAAGCCGATCGACTATCTTTTCAACAACGCGGGCGTGACCCTGCTCGGCGAAGCTCAAAACCTGCCGTTCACTCGTTGGAAGTGGTTGATGGATATCAATCTCATGGGTGTCATCCACGGCTGCCGCACGGTTTATCCGAAGATGCTCGCCCGAGGGCACGGCCACATCGTCAACACGGCTTCGGTCGCGGGACGCACCGGCTATGCCACGGCCACGGCCTACGCGGCCTCCAAGGCGGCTGTTCTCGAGTTGAGCCGCTCGTTGGGTGCCGAAGGCAAATCGCGGGGAGTCCTCGTAAGCGCCGCCTGCCCCGGCTACGTGAGCAGCGCCATCTTCAGCCAAGACCGGGTGGTCGGGGCGGAAGTGTCCAAGATCGTCTCCGACCTTCCCGTGGGGATGATGACACCCGATTACGCAGCGTTCCGGATGCTCGAAGGCGTCGCCAGAAAGAAGCGGTTGATCGTGTTTCCCTTTTCCGCCCGAATCCTCTGGTCGTTGGCGAGTTGGATGCCCTCCAGCATGAAGCCCTTCCAATTGCGGTTCCTGCGGATGTTCAAGGAGCTGGATACCCAGGCACCGTAGATACACGCACCGACAGTTAGAGCAAGCGGGTGAACGCGCAGCGCCTATGGGGCGGACCGGGAAATGTTCCGGGCCTCCTTCGCTGTGAAAAAAACTCCACTTTACATTCTTTCGGCCAGCCTGCTCGCAGCGGCGGCATGGATCACCACCGGACGCGGACCAGGAGTGACTGAAAGCGCGTCCGAAGTGCCTCCCCAGCGGGCCTCCAGTCCCTCCGCACCACTGGCGGTGAGCGATCGGCAAGTCCGGCGAGCCGCGGAAGAACGCGGAAATCCGGAGAAGCCCTCCGCTTCCTCCCTAAGCGATTTGATCGAAGCGGCCGGCGATCCGGCGGATCCGGAAAACCGGCGCCGAGCGGTCGCCGCGCTGCGCGAAGCGGAGGACCGGGCGCGACTCGAGGCCCGGCGGCTCGCGGAGGAGCGCGGGCTGCCACTCCGGATCGAGGGTCCGGACGGCCGGGTGCAGGAACTGATGCGCCTCGAGGACGGCCGACCGATCTATTACACCACGCACAACGTCAGCGCCGCGATCTCGACGGGTGCCGACGTCCTGCAAGCCGCACCATTCTCCCTGACGGGGGACGGCACGGTGGGCGTCTGGGACGCGGGATCCGCACGGTCGACCCACCGCGAATTCGGCGGCCGGTCGCTCGCCAAGGACGGCGCGTCTCCGGACAACCACGCCACCCATGTCGCGGGCACGATCGCCGCGGCCGGCGTTTCCAACACGGCCCGCGGGATGGCTCCCACGGCGCGGATCGACAGCTACAACTGGTCGAACGACCGCAGCGAAATGCTCTCCCGCGGGGCCTCCTACCCCGCCGAGCCGGGGATGCTCGCGGTTTCGAACCACAGCTACGGCGTGATCGCCGGTTGGCAATACACGGGTCAAAGCTCGCCCGCCTGGCGTTGGTGGGGCAGTGGCACGACCCGCTCGGGGACGGATCCGGATTTTGGCCAATACAATGCCTCGGCCCGCGATGCCGACGCGCTGGCGGCGGCGCTCCCCTACTACCTGATCTTCCGCAGCGCTGGCAACGATCGCAGCGAAAACCCCTCCTCCGGCGACCCCGTGGCGCTCAGTCCATCGGGCGGGACAACGGCCACCTACAGCGCCGCCTCGCACCCCGGCGGCGACGGCGCTTACCGCGATGGCCACGACACGATCTCGTTCGAAGCCCTCGCCAAGAACGTCATCACCATCGGCGCGGTGAACGACGCCGTCACCAGCGGCACGCGCGATGTGAAGAACGCCGCGATGACCTCCTTCTCCTCGTGGGGCCCGACCGATGACGGCCGGATCAAGCCGGACATCGTCGCCAACGGCGCCACCGTCCATTCCACCTTGGCCGGCGGCGACGCGGCGTACGGCACCTACAGCGGCACCAGCATGTCCTCGCCGAACGCGGCGGGGACGGCGCAGTTGCTCGTCGACCTCCACGGGAAGCTCTTCCCCGGCCAAGCGATGCGCGCCTCGACCCTCAAGGCCCTGCTGATCCACACCGCCGACGACCTCGGCACCCCGGGGCCCGACTACCGCTTCGGCTGGGGATTGCTCGACGGGCAGGCCGCGGCCGAAACGATCCGCCGCTACCACGAGCGGCCGAACACCCGCGCGATCGTCGAAGGCCGCCTCGATGGAACGACAAATCCCTACAGCCAGACCTTCACCTGGGACGGCAAGAGCCCGATCCGCGCGACCCTCGCCTGGACCGATCCGGCCGGCAGCGCCACGACCGGCGGCGACAGCCGGACCCGGCGGCTCGTCCATGACCTCGAGCTGCGGGTCTTGGGCCCGGATGGGAAAACGCACCTGCCATTCGTGATGCCGTTCGTGGGAAATTGGTCTTCCGCCAGCCTCTCCGCACCGGCGGTGACCGGCATCAATTCCACCGACAACGTCGAGCAGGTTCACATCGCCGCCCCGGCCGCGGCGGGCAGCTACACGGTCACCGTGAGCCACGCTGGCTCGCTGGCGAAGGGATCGCAGGTCTTTTCCCTGATCCTCGACGGCGCGGCGGACGGCACGGAATCGCCCGCTCCGGTGCTTGAATCCGCCGCCATTTCCACCACCGAACCCGGGCCGTTGGTGGTGACTCTGAGCGGCCGGAACCTGCAGCTCGGGGCTCGGGTCCAGCTCGTCCGCGAGGGGCTGCCGGACGTTGAAGGCGCCCATGTCGAGGCGCTCGGAAACCGCCTCGTCGCCCGCTTCGACACCCGCGACTTGCTCGGCGGCGCGTGGAGCGTCGTGGTGGTCAATCCGGATGGAGCCAGCGCGCGGCTCGCGAATGCGGTGACCGTCGCCGGAGCGGACTTCGGCACCTGGGCGCGGGTCCGCGGACTGGCTGGCGAAGCCGCCTCGGATCTCGCGGATCCGGATGGCGACGGTTTCGCGAACATCGCGGAATTCCACCTCGACACCGACCCCAGCGACGCGAACTCCGTGCTCGCGCTTGCGGTTCAACCGGCCACCGGCTCCGCATTGCGACTCGTGGCGAACCGGCCGATCGCCGCCGGCACGGCGACCGTCGAATCCGCGCCGTCTCCCGCCGGACCGTGGACGCCGTTCGCCACCGTGCCCGCAGGCGAAACGACGCCGTGGAGCGGTGCCGTGAGCCGCGCGGAAAGCCGGCGGTTTTTCCGCCTGCGCTACGACCCGCCGCAGCCGTCCACGTCCGCCACCGACTGATCGATCACGATCCGCGGCCGCCGGCCGGAAGCCAGGCGAGACCCACGCGGGTCACGCGCACGTCCGCGCGCCGCGGCTTGAGCTCCACCGTCTCGAGCGGAATCCGCTGCGGGTCGAAGGTCGCGGCCACCTCGGCCAGCTCGCGGTCGAGCGCTTCGCGGAGCGTCGTGATGTCGCCGGAAACATCCGCCACGCGGGCCTCGGCGTGGCGGATGTCCTGGTGCTGCTTGTAGGCGCGGGTGGCGGGATTCACGTTGCCGCCGAGCGACCGGCGTCGGCCGAGCACCGCGCCGAGGAGGCCGCCGAGCATCGCGGTGCCGGCCTGCACGGTGGCGGCGCCGGCCTCGGTGCGCTCTTGCGCGAGGCGCGCTTCGGCCGTGCGCAGCCGCCCTTCCAAGGTGGCGAGCTTCCGGGCCGCGGCGGCGCGGATTTTCTCGAGCGCGGCGTCCCGGGCCTCGTGCGCGGCGTGGATCAGCCGCGCGCGGAAATCGCGCTCGAGTTCACCGATCTCCGACCACAGCCCGAGTGCCGGGGCGTAAAAAATCCGGACCCGCTCCTCGCGATACAGCCGCTCGGCGAATTCCTTCTCCGCCTCCCGGTAGAACGCCGCCGAAAGCGCGCGGCCGGCTGTTTCCGCGAAAGCCACGCCTTCGGGTACTTCCTCGCGCAGGTCCGCGGGTGGCACGAACGGCTCGTCGGCTCCATCGATCCGCACCGCCTCGCGCACCACCCGCCGGCCCTCGATACCGCCCTTTGTGTGCGCGAAATGCGCCTCACCCTCGCGGAGCAGATGGGCCACGAGAACATCGCCCGCGGCCGCCGCGCCGAACCACTCGCCGATCCCGGGCGCCACGACCGGTCGTGCCCGGGCGGAAACGCCGACGTGTTCCGGCGAATCTTCCGGAGTTTTCACTTCGCCGCGCTTTTCATCCATCAGCATCTGGATCTGCGATCGCGCCAGCGGCCCGGCGAGATAGCTCATGACCCATCTCACCTGAAACAACACCGGACCGCTTTCGTGGACGTTGTTCATGAGAAACGTCCGCTGCGCCAAGCCCGAGAGCAGCCGGTCGAGTTCGCCGCGATCGAAGGCGTGGCCGGCCGCGGCGAGCGCGCCTTGCAGGCCGTCGAGCACGCGGAGCTTGTCCCGCTCCGTCTGCAGCCGGCCGAGGAACCAGGTGCCGATGTTCGAGAGCGCCTTGTAGTCGAGGTCCACCGGGTTCTGCGTCGCCAGCAGGCAGCCGAGGCCGAAGGCGCGGCCCTGCTTGAGCAGCGTCAGCATCGGCCGCTTCGACGGCGGGTTCGCCGTCGGCGGCAGGTAGCCGAAGATCTCGTCCATGTAAAACAGCGCGCGCAGGGACGTGGTGCCGCGCTGGGTGCGCATCCAGCCGGTGAGCTGGTTGAGCAAGAGGCTCGTGAAGAACATGCGGTCGGCGTCGCCGAGATGCGCGGTGGAGAAGATCGCGGTCCGCGGTTTCCCGTCGGGGCCGTGGAGCATCGCGGCGATGTCGAGCGGCTCACCCTCGAGCCAGCTCGCGAAGCCGGGCGAGGCGAGCAGGTTGTTGAACCGCAACGCCAGCTCCTGGCGCGGCTTTTCCGGGAGAAAGCTCGCGAGATCCACCACGCCCACCTTGTCGAATGGCGGCCGCTGGATGCGGTGGACGAGCGCTTCGAGCGTGAGCGCATCACCCGCGCGCCACGCGTGCTGGATGAGCAACGAGAGCAGCACCGCCTCGCGGCTTTGCGCCGCATCCGCCTCGATGCCGACCAGTCCGAGCAAGGCCGCCGCCGTGCCCTCGACGCGTTCGGCGAAGAGCTCGCCGTCGTTCCGCACCTCGGCCGGCGGGGCCGCGAGCGACCCCAGGATGGAAACCGGAATCCCCGCGCGGCTGCCGGGCGTGTAGACGCGCACGTCCGACTTTTCCCGCAGCGCGCGGATCCGCCCCGGCCCTTGGCCCCACTCCGCCAAGCCCGCGCGCCACGTTTCCGCCACGGCGGCCGCGTGCTCGTCCGGCGTTCGGCCCTTGCGCGCGGCGTCTTCCTCGTGGATCCACGGCCGGAAGCTCGCGGCGTCGAGTTCGGGAAACTGGAGCAGGAGATTGGCGATGTCGCCCTTCGGGTCGATCGCGAGCACGGGGATGTCGTCGAGCGCCGCCTCCTCGAGAATCGCCAGGCAGAGCCCCGTTTTTCCCGAGCCGGTCATACCGAGCACCACCCCGTGTGTCACCAGGTCGCGCGAGTCGTAAAGCAGCGTCTCCGGCCGGGTGCCATCCGCGGGCACGGTCCGCCCCAGATAGAACTGCCCGAGTTTCTCGAAATCCGGCCCGTCCGCATTCATCGCGCCGAGTCTGGTGCGAAAGCGCGCGGCCCGCCACTTCGATGTTCGACGTCCGGTGTCCGATGTTCCACCCTCCCCCGCCCATGAAACTCGAAACACTCTGCCTCCACGGCGGCCAGCAGCCGGACCCGACGACCCTATCGCGGGGCGTGCCGGTTTACCGGACCAGCTCCTATGTCTTCAAGAGCACCACGCACGCGGCGGACCTCTTCGCCCTGCGTGAGCTGGGGAACGTTTACAGCCGCCTGATGAATCCCACCAACGACGTGCTCGAAAAGCGCGTCTGCCTGCTGGAAGGCGCACCGGAAGCCGGCGGCCTCGCCCACGCCTCGGGCACCGCGGCGATCTTCAACTCCATCGTCACGCTCGCGAAGGCCGGCGACAACATCGTCTCGGCCCGCAACCTTTACGGCGGCACCTACACGCAGTTCGCCAACATCCTGCCCGACCTCGGCATCGAGGTGCGGCTCATTGACTCGACGAATCCGGAAAACTTCGCCGCCGCCATCGACGGCAAGACCCGCGCCCTGTTCTGCGAGACCGTCTCCAATCCCTCGCTGGAGGTCACCGATCTCGATGCCGTGGCGGACATCGCCCGCGCGCACGGCCTGCCGCTGGTGGTGGACGCCACGTTTTCCACGCCCTATCTCACCCGGCCGATCGACCACGGCGCGGCGATCGTCGTCCACTCGCTGACCAAGTGGTTCGGCGGCCACGGCGCGGGGATCGGCGGGATCGCGATCGATTCCGGCCGCTTCGACTGGGCCGGCGGCAAGCACCCGCTCTTCACCGATCCGGACGCCTCCTACCACGGCCTCCGCTGGGCGCACGACCTGCCGGAGCCGCTCGCGCCGCTCGCCTTCATCCTGAAGATGCGCACCGGGCCGATGCGCAACCTCGGCGCCTGCCTCGCGCCGGACAACGCGTGGATCCTCCTCCAAGGCGTGGAAACCCTGCCGCTGCGCATGGAACGCCATTGCGAAAACGCGCTGGCCGTCGCCAAACACCTCGCGGCGCACCCGAAGGTCGAGTGGCTCCGCTTTCCCGGTCTCGAAAGCGATCCGGAATTCGAGCGAAACCGGAAATACCTGCGCGGCAAGGGCGGCTCGATGGTCGTCTTCGGCATCAAGGGCGGGGCCGAGGCCGGCGCGAAGTTCATCGATTCGCTCCAGCTCATCTCCCACCTCGCCAACGTCGGCGATGCGAAATCCCTCGCCATCCACCCTGCCACCACCACCCACAGCCAGCTCACCGAAGAACAGCAAGCCGCCGGCGGCATCACCCCGGAGCTCGTCCGCCTCTCCATCGGCATCGAGCATATCGATGACATCCTGGAAGACATCGACCGGGCCTTGGGCTAAACCGGCGGGATATGAAAATCACAACCACCACGGTCCTCGCGGCCACACGGGAAGACGTGTGGCCGCTGTTGACGGGATCGACCATGAACCTCCCGGGCTGCTTCTGCCTCGGCGTCCCGCGACCGATCGCCTGCGAACTCCCGGGCGGGACCGGCGGAGTCGGTGCGGAACGGCGCTGCATCTCGGACCGGGGCACCGTGGTCCAGCGCATCACCGTTTGGGAGCCGCCGGCGCGCCTTCGGTTCGAGATGCGCTCCACCGACCACACCTGGGCCGCGATGGTCGACTCACTGGAGGATGAATTCACGCTCCACGACGCCGCC
This sequence comes from uncultured Verrucomicrobiales bacterium, assembly GCA_965651855.1. GTDB lineage: Bacteria > Verrucomicrobiota > Verrucomicrobiia > Verrucomicrobiales > Akkermansiaceae > Luteolibacter. The sequence continues at coordinate 471 of CBFGTW010000016.1, read as the reverse complement.
ACGGGCACCCGCGTGACCCGCACGACCCACCTCGTCGCCAACAGCCCGCTGCGCCTCGTCCGGGAGTTCGGCTTCGCCCTCGGAATCAAACGCGTGCATTTCCATGTCTTCAAGAACTGGCGGGCATCAGCCGCGATGACCCGCAGCCAGTCCCGCCCGGGAAGAACTCGGATCACGCCCGGCTCGAAAGCCCCGGCCAAAGAAGGATAGACATCGCGAACAACTTCAAAGCGTCGGGCTTGGAAGCTTTGAGGCGGTTCCAAGCTTCCATGGCCGCCTCCGCCGCATCGCAGGCATCGATTGCATCTTGTCTGGTGAAGCAGACGGAGAAGTCATAGTCGGCGCGGTGTCTGCGATGCTGGAGATCCCGGAAGGTCGGGCAAAGGATCGCGAAGTCAGGATCGTTGGCGACATCCATCGGATCATGACGCTTCTCCATGCTCCAATACGGCCGGAGAACATGCCTGGGAG
>CBFGTW010000015.1:0-49371 GCA_965651855.1 uncultured Verrucomicrobiales bacterium | reverse complement strand
GGCCACAACCGGCGCACGCATGGCCGCCACACGGAGCATCGGAATCATCGCCGGGAACGGGGTCTATCCCGAGACTTTCATCGCCGCGGCACGCCGGCATGCACCGGAGGCGAGGCTGGTGGTCTCCGCTTTCGAGAACGAGACGAAGCCGGAGGTCGCCGATGCGGCGGAGGCCGCCTCGTGGTTCCGGGTGGGCCAGCTGGGGAAGATGATCCGGTTTTTCCGCAAGGAAGGGGTGACGGAGGCGGTGATGGTCGGCCAGATCGCGCCGAAGAATCTCTTCGACCTGCGGCCGGACCTGCGGACGCTGATGCTGCTCGCGCGCGTGAAGGAGCGGAACGCGGAGTCGCTTTTCGGCGGGATCGCCGAGGAACTGGCCAAAGACGGAATCGAACTCCTGCCCGCCACGACGTTTCTCGACGACCACCTGCCGGGGCCCGGGCCGGTCTGCGGCCCGCCCTTCAAGAAACGCCAGCTCGACGACGCGGCCTTCGGCTTCCGGATCGCGAAACAAACGAGCGCGCTCGACATCGGCCAGAGCGTGCTCGTGCGCCACGGCACCGTCCTGGCGGTCGAAGCCTTCGAAGGCACCAACGCCTGCATCAAGCGCGGCGGCGAACTCGGCCGCGGCAGGGACGTGATGCTCGTGAAGGTGTCGAAGCCGAACCAGGACTTCCGCTTCGATGTGCCGGTCATCGGGCCGCTGACGGTGGAAACCTGCGCGGCATCGGGAGTCGGCGCGATCACGATCGAGGCGGGCCGGACCTTGTTGCTCGAACGCGAGGCGGTCGCCGGGCTGTGCGACCGCCACGGCATCGGCATCCACGCCGTGGAATAGATTGAAGTTCGTATATCTCCGGAGGGCGGGATTTACGGAAGGATATCTCCGTAGATTCCCGGATCGCTTCCCGGTATTTCGACCGCGCCGCAAGTCTTCGCGTAAAACTCCTTCGGGCCAACGCCGCCGATGAAGCCATAGGCATGACCCATGTCGCGCAGCGCCTCGAGCGACATCATCAGCAGGGCCTTGCCAATGCCGAGCCCGCGCGCTTCCTCCGCCACTCCGGTGGGGCCGAAGAATCCGCGCGCCGTGGTGTCGTGGCACGCGAAGCCGAGGATCCGCTTGTCGCGCGTCGCGATGAAGCAGGCCGGCGGCTGGCGGGCGATGGCCACCTCCACCTCGCTCACCCACTTCTCCGAGAAATGCTCGCGGACGAAGGCGGCGACGGTATGCTTCTCGAAGGCGCGCGCGCGGCGCAGCGTGACGCCGTGCTCCGCGACCTTGCGGTACAGGACCGTGTTGTCCGGCAGGTCGTAGAGGCGGACGAGCATGTCGATCATGCCGCGATTCAATCGTCGGCCACGCGATGCGCAAGCCGTTTCCCAAACGTCGGAAATCGGCGGAGGTTTAGAATAAAATTGCCAATCCGCGCCAAAAGTTTTCACTCTCGGACATTTGCTAGACAGCCCCGGGTCGCACCGTAACGTCGCGCCTATGCAACGGATTGCAGCATGCATCGCCGCCACCGCCGCCTTCGCCCAAGCCGCGGAATGGTATGAGGAAATGGAGATCGGCCCGGCGTGGTCGAACACGTTCGAGGACACTTTCGACGGGGCCAAGCGCGTCGCCGCGCTCAAGGGCATCCTCCTGGATCTCGGCGACGGCCACAAGGCGCTCTTCGACACCGAGACCGTCCGGCTCGTCACCGCCTACGAAGGAGGATTCAACTGGGGCGGCACCCCCTGGACCGGTGCCCACGGCCAGCTCATGGGGCTGCAGAACGACAGCCACCTTTTCAACACCGCCGCCGGGCCGGGTTGGGCGGACGATTCCGGCTCGTTCGACGACAAGCGCGAGATCGAAGGCTTCGGCAACCTCGCGCATGCGAAGTTCAACGGCTATTACCGCCACGCCGACCGGATCGTCCTCGACTACTCGGTCCACGGCACCCGCATCCTGGAAACCATCAGCCGCGAGGGCGACACGATCACCCGCTCGCTGCACATCGCCGGAAACCGCACGGCTGATCTGACGCTGCGCGTGGCCGACGAGTCCGGAAAGTTCAACGTCGGCGCCGGCCGCACCTCGGCCAAGTCGGATGCCGATCTCGGCGTCGTCGTCGAAGGCGCCGAACTGGCGGCGGACCGCAAGCACGCCGGCCGGCTGCTCGCCCGCATCCCGAAAGGCGGCGACGAGGTTGTCGTCCAGATCGCATTGAACCGCGGCGGCGAGCCGCAACCCGCCGGCGCGCCGGACTTCGAGGCGCTCACCGCCGGTGGCGACCCGCTTTACCCGGAGATCCTCGAAACGTCCGGCACCCAAGGCGACGACGAGGAAGCGGCCTACGTGACCGACACGATCACCATCCCGAACGACAACCCGTGGAAGTCGAACCTGCGCTTCGGCGGCTTCGATTTCATCGATGAAGATTCGGCCGCCCTTTCGACCTGGAACGGCGACGTCTGGGTGGTCAAGGGCCTCAAGGGCGATCTCTCCCAGCTCAAGTGGCAGCGCATCGCGTCCGGCTTGTTCGAACCGCTCGGAGTGAAGATCGTCGACGGCGTGATCCACGTGAACGGCCGCGACCAGATCACGCAGCTCATCGACTTGAACGGCGACGGCGAAACCGACCACTTCAAGGTGTTCAACCGCGACGTGCTGATCTCGCCGAATTTCCACGAGTTCGCCTTCGACCTGCAGACCGACAGCGACGGGAACTTCTACTTCTCGAAAGCCTCGCCCGTCCGCGGCGGTGGCCGCGGATTCGACCGCATCCTGCCGCACCACGGCATCATCGCCAAGATTCCGCCGGACGGCGACGGCTTCGAAGTGGTGGCCACCGGCCTCCGCGCCCCCGGCGGTATCGGCGTCGGCCCGAACGGCGAGCTGACCACCGGCGAAAACGAGGGGACCTGGCAGCCCTGCTGCAAGATCAACTTCATGCGCCCCGCGGACGCGCCGGTCTTCTTCGGCACCGAGGACGCGCGGCACGACCTGAAACGCGCGCCCTACACCGAGCCGCTCTGCTATCTGCCGATGGATGTGGACAACTCCGGCGCCTCCCAGGTGTGGGTGCCCGAGGGCAGCGGTTTCGGGCTGCGCGCCGGCGAACTACTGCACCTCTCGTACGGCACTTCCAGCGTTTTCCGCGTCTTGCCCGTGGCCCGCGGTGAGAAGCTCCAGGGCGGCGTGACGAAGCTGCCGATCAACCTGCAGTCCTCGGCGATGCGCGCCCGGTTCCATGACGACGGCTCGCTCTTCGTCGTCGGCTTCCGCGGTTGGCAGACCAACGCGGCGAGCGAGTGCGCGTTCCACCGCATCCGCCACAATGAGGACGTCACGGTGCCGGTTCCGGAACAGCTCGAATACACCAGCAGCGGCGTGAAGCTCACCTTCCCGATGGCGCTCGACGAGGAACTCGCGACCGACCCGGCCAGCTACTCCGCCCAGCGCTGGGACTACGTGCGCGGCCCGCAATACGGCTCCGGCGAATTCTCGGTCGACAAACCCGACCGCGACCTCCGGAAGCAGGCCCTCGAACGGGAAACCAAGGAGCATCAGGTGCGCGATGACATCGAGATCGGCGACATCACCCTGTCCGACGACAAGAAAACCGTCGAGGTGACGCTCAAAGGCATGAAGCCGTCCATGTCCCTCAAGGTCGCCTACGATCTCGAGGACGAGGATGGCAACATCATCGAGGGCAACGTCCACGCGACGGTTTACGGAGACTGATCCAGTGCGATAATCGAAGATGTTCCGCATCACCGCCGCCGCGCTGCTGTCGGCCGCAGCCGCCCATGCCGAGCTGACCGCCACGTTCACCCGGGACGGTCAGACGGATTCCCGGATCGACCGGCTGCCCGCGCTGAGCGTGAAGCCGGGCGAGCCCCCAACGCCATTCCTGTCGGCCGGCCCGTTCGAGGTCGTCTGGACCGCCAAGCTCAGCCTTCCGAGTCGCCAGCGGCTCGCGTTCTCCTTCGAGGGATCGGGCAATGCAACGCTCGAGGTGGGCGGCGAGGAAGTGCTGGTCCGCGAGGGCGATCTCGCCGGCGAGTCCTCCGAGACCCTCCGGCTCAACCCCGGGGAACACGACTTCAAGCTGACCTACCGCAGCAACGAGGACGGCTCGGCCGCGCTGCGGGTTTTCTGGGAGGAGCGCTCATTCCCGCGCCAGGCGATTCCGCCGAACGCGTTTGCCAGCGAGCCGCCGGAGACGGCCGTGCTCGGTGAGCTGCAACGCGAAGGCCGGATGATATTCACCCAGCAGCATTGCGCCAAGTGCCACGCGCCGGAGCAGGGATTTCCCGCCGGCTCGATGCCGGAAACGGCGGAGATCGGTCCGTTGTTGTTCGGGATCCAGGACCGCGTCAGCGAGGAGTGGCTGCGGCGCTGGATCGCCGACCCCCATGCGATCCGGCCGACCACCGAGATGCCCGATCTGATCGACGCGTCCACCGGCGAAGGTCGGCAGCAGGTGGCGGATCTCGCGGCGTTTCTCATGAGCGGCCCGCCTGCCGGCGAAACCGCCGCGACACCCGATCCCGCGTTGGCGAAGGCCGGCGGCGTGCATTTCCACGAACTGGGGTGCGTGGCGTGCCACAGCATGCCGGATCGCGCCGAGCCGGATCTCGAGAACGCGCGCGTGCCGCTCAACAACGTCGCGCTGAAGTGGAAACCCGGCGCGCTCGTGTCCTATCTCAAGAACCCGGCGCAGTTCCACACCTACACGAAGATGCCCGACTTCATGATGTCGGACGAGGAGGCGACTTCGATCGCGGCATATCTCCTCGAGGCATCGGATGGCAAACACACCGAGATCGGCGTGGAGTTTCCGGAAGGTGATCCGAAGCGTGGCGAGGAAGCCGCCAAGGCCTTGGATTGCGGCGTCTGCCATCCCGGCGTCCCGCTGTCCGGCCAGCCGGCCGGACCGTCCTTGCAAGCGGTCTTCAAGGCGGACTGGATGGAGAAGGGTTGCGCCGCCCCGCCGGAGAAACGCGGGGAAGGCCTGCCGGTCCTGAATCTTGGCGATGAAGACCGCAAGGCGCTCGCAGCGTTCTCCAAGACCGGCATCGAGCCGCTCACACGCCATACCGGTTCCGAGTTCGCCCGTCGCCAGATCGAGGCGCTGCGTTGCACCGCCTGCCACACGCTCGACGACCAGAAGAACCTGCTCGACCTCCTGCACGGCGATTCGAAGGCCCTCGCCGAGCACATCGAAGGTCTCCACGAGCGGGTGGACCAGACGCGTCCGCAGCTCACCTACACCGGCGAGATGCTCTACTCCTCGTTCATCGAGGCGATGCTGCAAGGCACCGCCGATCCGCGGCCGCGGCCTTGGTTGGGCACGCGCATGCCGGCCTTCCGGGCTCACGCCAAGCCCCTCGCCGAGGGCCTGGCTCGCATGCACGGTTACGAGCCGACGGAACCGGAAAAGCTCGAGGTGGACCCCGAACTGGCGGAGGTCGGCAAGTTGCTCGTGGGGGCCGAGGGATTCGGCTGCACCACCTGCCACGGCGTGGGCGACATGAAGCCGACCGCCGCGTTCGAAGTCGAGGGCGTGAATTTCGACCAGGTCCCGGCGCGCCTGCGCTACGGCTACTACCATCGCTGGATGGACAATCCTCCCGCCGTGACGCCGGGCACGAAGATGCCGCGTTACTCCGACGGGGACAAATCCCAGCGCCGCGACATCCTCCAAGGTGACGCCTCGAAGCAGTTCGAGGCAATCTGGCACTACCTCCACTCGCTCGACGACTGATGCGTCGCGCCGCGCTCCTGCTCTGCCTGCTGGCGGCTTCTTGCGGGAATCCGCCGGCCGGCCCCGCTGCCGGCGAGTGGCACTTCCTGCCGCACCGACCGGAAAAGGGCGCCTTGTTCCGGTATTACCAAGCCAAGGACCGCTCGCGGTGGCAGGGGAACTGGACCCGCCGGCTCGACCTCACCGGCGTCTCGTGGAACGACCGCCGCACGGCCACTGCCATTTCGCCGAACCACGTCATCATGGCGGGCCACTTCATCCGCCCGCGGGATGTTTCCCTGATGTTCCATGATCGCGACGGCCGGCCGCACGAGCGTTTCCTCGCCGGCGTGCGGAACCTCCGCGCCGTCGGCGACATCGCCGTCGGCAAGCTCAACCGGCCGCTGCCCCCGGGTGTGGCCACCTATCCGTTCGCAAGTACGGAGGAAGCCGTAATTGGCCGGCCTGTCATCGTGACGGACCAGACGCGAACGCTCTCGGTGCACCGCATCGACCGCGTCTTCGGCCGGGTGGTGCGGCTCGCCTACGCCGACGAACTCGATCCCGTTTACCGGCGGAATCTGATCAAGGGCGACAGCGGAAACCCGTCCTTCCTCCTGCGCCCCGACGGCTCGCTCGCCTTGCTGGAAACGCACACCTCGGGCGGGCCCGGAGCCGGCCCGTTTTACGGCGATCCCGAAGTCCAGTCGGCCATCCGCGCGGCGATGGCGGAACTCGGCCCATGAAACTTCAATGCAACTCGCTTCCACGGGGCTTGCCGGTTGACCGGCCATGCCCCCAACCGTAAACAGGCCGCACCTCGATCTCATGAAACCTCCCATCACCGTCTCCGTCACCGGCGCGGCTGGCCAGATCGGCTATGCCCTTCTTTTCCGCATCGCATCCGGGGCCGTCTTCGGTCCGGACCAACCGGTGAACCTCCGCCTCATCGAGATCGAACCGGCGCTCCCGGCCCTGCAGGGCGTGGTGATGGAACTCGACGACTGCGCCTTCCCGCTGCTCCGCGAGGTGGTGCCGACGGCAGATCTGGACGAAGGCTTCCGCGGCGCCAACTGGGCGCTGCTCGTCGGCTCGGTGCCGCGCAAGGCGGGCATGGAACGGGGCGATCTGCTCGGCATTAATGGCAAGATCTTCACCGGGCAAGGCCAGGCGATCGCTCGTGCCGCGGCCGGCGACATCCGCGTGCTGGTGGTGGGAAATCCCTGCAACACCAATGCCTTGATCGCGATGAACAATGCCGCGGGCGTGCCGAACGAGCGGTTCTTCGCCATGACGCGGCTCGACGAGAACCGCGCCAAGAGCCAGCTCGCGAAAAAGGCCGGCGTCCATCATTCGGAAGTCACCAATCTCTGCATCTGGGGCAACCACTCGGCCACGCAATACCCCGACTTCACCAACGCCAAGATCCAAGGGAAACCCGCCTCCGAGGTGATCGGCGACGAGGCTTGGCTCAAGGGCGAGTTCATCACGACCGTCCAGCAACGCGGCGCGGCGATCATCAAGGCGCGCGGCGCTTCCTCCGCCGCCTCGGCCGCGAACGCCGCGATCGACACCGTGAGAAGCCTCATCACGCCCACCCCCGCCGGCGACTGGCACTCCGTCGCCGTTTGTTCGGACGGCTCCTACGGAATCGAAAAAGGCCTCATCGCTTCCATGCCGATCCGCACGCTGGAGAACGGCGGCTGGGAAGTCGTGCAGGGCGTTCCGATCGACGACTTCAGCCGCGGGAAAATCGACGCCAGCATCGCCGAGCTGAAGGAGGAACGCGACGCGGTCAAGGATCTCATCCCCGGGTGATCCAGCCCGCGCGTTCCGCGGGTGGCTTGACCTTTCCGCGGATGGGCGGACCTGTCACGGATGCGGAAATCCGGAGGCAGGAAGCGGGCTTTGGTCACGGGAGCGGCGAGCGGGATCGGCAAAGCGACGACACTGCGGCTCGCGAAAGACGGGTGGCAGGTGCTGGCCGTGGATTTGAATCGTGAGTCTCTCGGCACATTGCCCGGTTGTTCCGGACGGCTCGTTCCGGCTTGTGCGGACGTTTCCGATGAGGACGAGGTCGCAAGGGTTCTCTCGCTGGCGAAGCGGGAATTCGGAGGGTTGGACGTGCTCGTTTCCAACGCCGGCATCAGCGGCTTCAGGCCCCTCGGCGAAACGTCCCTGGCGGACTGGAACAACGTGCTCGCCACGAACCTGACCGCCAGTTTCCTGCTCGCGCGCGGCGCCGAAGAAATGCTCCGGAATTCCCACGGTTCGATGGTCTTGATCTCGTCAACGCGCGCCCACATGTCCGAACCCGGCACGCACGCCTACTCCGCGAGCAAGGGTGGGCTGGTCGCCTTGACCCACTCGCTCGCCATCAGCTGGGGACCGGAGGTGCGCGTGAACTGCATCTCGCCCGGCTGGATCGACGTGACAGGCGGGCCCTTGTCCGAGGAAGAACACCAACAGCACCCGGTCGGACGCGTTGGCAAGCCGGACGACATCGCCGCGGCCGTCGCGTTCCTTGTATCGGACGAGGCCTCCTTCATCACCGGCGCCGAGCTTGTCGTCGACGGGGGAATGACGCGGAAGATGATCTATATCTAACCGCGAGGAGCGGCCTGGTTTCCGCCGCGCGCCGGGATTCCTCAGCCGAGAACGTCGTCCATCGCCGCGATCAGTTCGTTCATGGTGGCTTCCGTCTCGTTCCCCATGTTGGAAATCCGGAACGTGAGCCCCTTGATCTTGCCGTAGCCGCCGTTGATGACGAAGCCGTGCTTCGACTTCAGATTCTTGATGAACCCGGAGAGATCGAAGCCCTCGGGCGTGTGGAAGCAGGTCAGCGACTTCGACTCGTAGCCTTCCGGCGCGAAGTTCCTGAAGCCGTGGCGGGCACCCCACTCGTGGATCAGGCGGTTGTTGTTCTCGTGGCGCGCGAAGCGCTTCGCGAGGCCTTCTTCCTTGATGGTGCCGAGGATCTGCTGGAGGCCGAAGAGCAGGGAAATGGCCGGCGTGGACGGCGTGTTGTTCTTTTCCGCGTTCTTCGCGAACTCGATGAAGTCGAAGTAATACCCGCGGTTCGGCATTTCCTTGGCACGGGCGAGAGCCGCTTCCGAGCAGGCGAAAACGGCGAGGCCGGGCGGCAAGGCGAGCGCCTTCTGGACGCCGGCGAGCACGACATCGAGGCCGAGGTCGTCCATGTTCACCGGCACGGCCGAAAGCGAGGAAACGGTATCCACCACGAGCAGCACGCCGGGGAAGGATTTCACCACCTTCGCGATCGCCGGCAGATCGTTCATCACACCGGTCGAGGTCTCGTTGTGGATCAGCGTGACCACATCGAATCCGCCTTCCTCGAGTTTCGCGCGCACGGCCTCGGGATCGATGGCCTTTCCCCATTCGACCTGCACCTTGTCGGCCTCTAGCCCGAGCTTTTTGGCGACATCGAACCACTTGTCCGAGAACGCGCCGCAGCACAGGGCGAGGACCTTTTTCGCGCAGAGATTCTTCAGCGAGGCCTCCATCACGCCCCAGGCGGACGAGGTGGAAAGAAACACCGGCCGCGTGGTGCCGATGATTTCCTGCAGGCCGGGTTGGAGCGAGGCGTAGAGCGCTTCGAATTCGCCGCCGCGGTGGCCGATCATCGGCTGGCACATGGCGGCGTAGGTTTCCTTCGAAACGTCGATCGGTCCGGGAATGAAGAGCTTGGGCATGGCGGGCGAGTGATGAATGATGAGTGATGAATGCAGAATGAAGAGAATTAGAGCAGCTCGTGGGCGCGGAGGAGGTCGGCGAGCTGTTGGCTGGCGGAATCCGGGAGGCCGGTGAGCGGGAGGCGGAATTCGTCGGTGCAGTGGCCCTGGAGGGCGACGGCGGACTTGATCGGGACCGGGTTGACGTCGAGCGACATCAGGCCGCGCATGAGCGGGTAGTAGCGCTTTTGCAGGGCGAGCGCCTCGTCGAACGAGCCGTTGAGGCAGGCGCGGACGAGCCGGGCGATCACGTCCGGAACGATGTTCGCCGCCACTGAAACGAGCCCCACCGCACCGCAGGCGATGAAGGGGAGGGTGAGGGGATCGTCGCCGCACAGGATGGCGAAGTCGTCCGGCACGGCCTGGACGAGCTGGTTCACGCGGTCCACCGAGCCCCCGGCTTCCTTGATCGCCACCACCGTCGGGCAGTCCGCCGCGAGGCGCGCCGCGGTTTCCGGAGCGATCTCGATGCACGACCGGCCGGGCACGCTGTAGAGCATCACGGGCAGGGAGGTGGACTCGGCGATGGCCTTGAAATGCAGGTAGAGTCCTTCTTGCGACGGCTTGTTGTAGTAGGGGCAGACTTGCAGGGTACCGGTCGCGCCGGCCTCTTCCGCGGCTTCGGTCAGCTCGATGGCCTCGGCGGTGGCGTTCGCTCCGGTGCCGGCGACGACTTCGCAGCGGCCCGCCGCGAACTCGACCGCCAGGCGGATCACCTCGATGTGCTCGTCCATGTCGAGCGTCGGCGATTCGCCGGTGGTACCGACCGGGACGATGCCGTCCACGCCGCCTTCGATCTGCCGTTCGACGAGCGACTTGAATGCCGGAACGTCGATGCTGCCGTCGCGGAAGGGGGTGATGAGGGCGGTGTAGGTGCCTCGGAAACTCATGGCGGGCGGAGGATGATTCATCCGCGCCGCAGGTCAAAGCCCGATGCGTGCGAGGGCGAAATTCTTCGGGTGCCCGAACCGTTTGCCCGCCTGCCACGGCACGCATCTCCAGGAACCCGCCGGGAACTCCGGCTCCTTAACCTCGCCTAAAGGTGGCGGCTGCCAGATTCCGCGGCGTGAAACGTTCCGTCCGCTTGCTGCACCTCGCAATGCCGGCCTTGATCGCCGGCTGCGCGGTGAAGTCCGCCGGCGTGCCGACCACCGGGCCGCTGCCGGTTTCATGGAGAAACGCCGCCGATTTTCCGGCCACGGCGCCAGACCGGGATCTGGCGCGCTGGTGGCGGCAGTTCGACGATCCCACGCTCACCCGGATCATCTCGGACGCGCTCGCCGGCAGCCCGGACATCGCCTCCGCCACCGAGCGGGTCCGCGCGGCGCGGGCACAGCGGGTGGCCGTCGCCTCCTCGCTGTTTCCCTCCGTTTCGGGCTCCGGATCATCGAGCTCCAGCGCGGTGGCCAACGAAGGCTCGCGTCGCGTCACCAGCGATTCCTATTCCGCGGGTCTCGACGCCTCGTGGGAGGCGGATCTTTTCGGCCGGAACCGCAGCAACATCGCGGCCGCCACGGCCGAGATCGGCGCGGCGGGTGAAAACCTCAACGCCGTCCATGCCGCGCTCGCCGCGGAGATCGCCACCGCCTACACCCGCCTCCGCGCCGACCAAGCCCGGATGGACGTGCTCGAGCGCAACCTCGAGACCCGCGCCGAAACCGCCCGGCTCGCCGAGTGGCGGCGCGACGCCGGAGAGAGCGACGCGCTCGAGGCGATCCAAGCCGCCGGCAGCCTCGAGCAGGCGCGGGCGTCGGTGCCGGCCCTGCGCCAGTCGATCGCCCAAAGCCTCAACCTCCTCGCCCGCCTCGCCGGCCGGGAGCCGGGCGCCTTCGACGCCCTGCTGGCCGGCGGCGGCGCGATCCCGACTCCGCCGCCGCGGCTTGCGGTGGGGATTCCGGCGGACACGATCCGGCAGCGCCCGGACGTCCGGCTGGCGGGCTATCAACTTCTCGCCGCCGGCGCACGCACCCGCGCCGCGGAGGCCGAACGTTTCCCTTCGCTGCGGCTTTCGAGCTCGCTCGGGATCAATGCGCTGGGTTCCTCGAAGCTCTTCAGCCCGCAGACGGCGTCGGCCGGCTTGGTCGCCGGTCTGGCCGGTCCGATCTTCGACGCCGGCCGCATCCGCGCCAACATCGAGGCCAGCGACGCCGCGACCGAGCAGGCGCTGCAGAACTACCGCGCCGCAATCCTGACCGCGCTCTCGGAAGTGGAGGACGCGCTGATCGCTTGCCAACGCTCATCCGAGCGGCTGGCGTCTCTCGAGAGATCCACCGCGCTCGCCCGCGAGTCGGACCTGCTTGCCCGCCAGCGCTACGAAGCCGGCGAGATCGATTTCCTCCAGGTGCTCGACTCGCAGCGCACGCTCCTCGGGCTCGAGGAAAGCCTGCTGGCCTCCCGCACCGACCGCACCACCGCCTACATCCGCCTCTACCAAGCCCTCGGCGGCGGGTGGTGACGTCCCAACTCTTTTCATCATCATGAGCAAACCCCGTCCCAATGGTGACCAAGACCTCGCGGAAATCGTCGGTCGCGCCGCCTCGCGCCCGTTCCGGAAATGGCTGGTCGTCGCGGTTGTCCTGGTCGCCGCCGGCGGCACCGGCTGGTCCTTGGCTTCGCGCAACAAGAGCGGTCCCCCCGAGCCCGAATACGCCACCAGCCCGGTCTCGCGCGGCGACATTTCCCTGATCGTCACCGCCGCCGGAAACCTCGCACCGACCAATCAGATCATCGTCGGCAGCGAACTTTCCGGCACGGTCGAGGAGATTTACGTCGATACGAATGACACGGTGAAGAAGGACCAGCCGCTGCTCCGGCTCGACACCTCGAAGCTCGACCAGCAGACCGGCCGCAGCCGCGCGTCGCTGCTCTCCGCCCAAGCCCGCGTCAGCCAGGCGGAGGCCACGCTGCTCGAAAGCAAGGCCGCGCTCGCCCGCCAGGAGGAACTTCTGAAAATCAGCGGCGGCAAGACGCCGTCGCGCGCCGCCATGGAAACCTCGCGCGCCACCGTCGCCCGCGCCGAGGCGGATCTGGAGAGCGCCCGCGCCACCGTGGTCGGCGCGGAGGCGGAGGTCCGGTCGTTCGAAAGCGATCTGGAAAAGGCGCTGATCCGCTCGCCCGTCGATGGCATGGTGCTGGCGCGCTCGATCGAGATCGGCCAGACGGTCGCCGCCTCGTTCACAGCTCCGACCTTGTTCACCATCGCCGAGGACCTGAAGAAAATGGAGCTGCGCGTCTCGGTCTCGGAGGCCGATATCGGCCGGATCGAACCGGGCCAGCCCGCCACCTTCAGCGTCGATGCCTGGCCCGGTCGCGAGTACCGCGCGACGGTCACCAAGGTGGCCTTCGGTTCCGAAAGCGCCGCCACCGGCACGGGCGGGGCGGCGGCACCCGCGAGCACCGGCGTCGTCACCTACAGCACCGAGCTCGAGGTCGCGAACGAGGACCTGTCGCTGCGACCCGGCATGACCGCCACCGTGGACATCGCCATCGCCAGCCGAGAGGACGTGGTCGTCGTGCCGAACGCGGCGCTGCGCTTCGATCCGGTCGCCGCCGCGGCCGTCGGCAAGCCGGAAGAGGCCGACCGCACGCTGGTCGAGAGTCTCGCGCCCGGACGGCGCTGGCGCGGCATGAACCAGGCCCGGCCCGGAGCCGCCAGCAGCGATCCGAACGTTTGGGTCCTCGAAAATGGCAAGCCCGTCGAGGTCAAGGTGAAGCCTGGCATCACCGACGGCCGCGTGACCGAGATCCTCGACGACTCGCTCAGCCCGGGCACGCCGGTCATCCTGAGCCTCAAGCCCGTCGCCACGGAATGACCGCGGAACCGCTGATCGAGCTGCGCGCGCTGACCAAGACCTACGGCGCCGGCGCCGCGGCCTTCAAGGCCCTGCGCGGCGTGGACCTCACCATCCACCGCGGCGAATACGTCGCCGTGATGGGGCCCAGCGGATCGGGTAAATCGACCTTGATGAACCTGCTCGGCTGCCTCGACACGCCGACGTCCGGTTCCTACCGCTTCAAGAACATCGCGGTGGAAACGCTGAACAAGGACCAGCGTTCGTTGATCCGCCGCCACGCGCTCGGCTTCATCTTCCAAGGCTTCAACCTGCTCGCCCGGACCTCCGCGCTCGAGAATGTCGAGTTGCCCTTGCTCTACCGCGGCTACTCGCGGAAGGAGCGCCACGAGCTCGCGCGCGAGGCGCTGGCCAGCGTGGGCCTTCCGGACAAGGCGCGCAACACACCCGCCGAGCTTTCCGGCGGGCAGCAGCAGCGGGTCGCCATCGCCCGCGCGATCGTCACCCGGCCGGACACGCTCTTCGCCGACGAGCCGACCGGCAACCTCGACTCGAAGACCACCGACGAGATCATCGAGCTCCTCCAGCGACTCAACTCCGAGCGCGGCATTTCCATCATCATGGTGACTCATGAAGATGAGGTCGCGTCGCACGCCAAGCGCGTGATCCACGTGCGCGACGGCTTGATTTCCGACGACCGGATGAACGGCCGGCCGCACTCCGGCGCGGCGTGATGTTCCACTGACATGATCCTCAACGCCCTGCTCATCGCGATCCGGGAGATCCGCCGGAACCTGACCCGTTCGTTCCTGACGGTCATCGGCATCGTCATCGGCGTGGCCGCCGTGGTCACCATGGTCACCCTCGGCAAGGGCGCCACCCAGTCGATCAAGGATCAGATTTCCAAGATGGGAAACAACCTCCTCGTCCTCCGCCCCGGCCAAGGCTGGGGCTCGGGGGGCGCGCCGCAGTTCTCGCTCGCCGACGTCGAGGCGGTCAGCGAGCAGGTGCCCGGGATCGCCGGCATCGCGCCATTCGTGGCCACCAACGTCTCCGCGGTCTATCAGGAGAACGACCGCAACTCGGACGTGCAGGGCACCACGGCGAACTACTTCGGGATCGCCAACTGGGAGGTCGGCCTCGGCCGGTTTTTCACCGAGGGCGAAGTCGAGGAAGGCGCGCCGGTGGCCGTCATCGGAGAAACGATCCGCAAGGAGTTGTTCGGCGAGGGCGTAGATCCCGTGGGCTCGAAAATCCGGCTGCGGACACTGACGGTGGAAGTCATCGGCGTGACCGCGGCGAAAGGGCAGGGCGGATTTGGCGACGACCTCGACGACAACATCCTGGTGCCGTACACCACGCTGGTGAGCCGCCTCACCGGCCGCCAGGGCGGGCGCTTCATCAACCAGATGATGATCTCCGGCCAGGACGGCTACCCCGGCGCGAACATCGTCGCCGACGTGGGCGCCTTGATGCGGGAACGCCGCGACGTCGGCGCCAACGAGCAGGACAACTTCAACGTCTTCGACTCGCAGCAACTCGCCGAAGTCATCAGTTCCAGCACCAAGGTGATGACCTCGCTGCTGGGCGCGGTCGCCGGCGTGAGCCTGCTGGTCGGCGGCATCGGGATCATGAACATCATGCTCGTGTCCGTGACCGAGCGCACCCGCGAAATCGGCATCCGTCTCGCCATCGGTGCCCGCGCCCGCGAGGTGCTGCTGCAGTTCCTGGTCGAGGCGGTCACGCTTTCGTGCATCGGCGGGATCGCCGGCATCATCCTCGCCTACGGGCTTTGCCATGCCCTGGTGAAAGTTGTCGGCGCGCCGTTCATCTTCGATCCGAAGATCAACCTGATCGCCTTCGTTTTCTCGGCGGCCATCGGGATTTTGTTCGGCTTCATGCCCGCCCGCCGTGCCGCGAAGCTCGACCCGATCGACGCCCTTCGCCATGAATGACGCGCTGCCATGAGACTGCTCGTCGTCGAGGATGACGCCTTGCTCCGCCACAGCCTGCGCGAAGGGCTGCGGGAGGAAAACTACGCCACCGACACCGCGGCCGACGGCTCGGAAGGGCTCTCGATGGCGCTGACGATCGACTTCGACGCGATCGTCCTCGATGGCATGCTCCCGGAGATCGACGGCTGGGAATTCCTCCTCCGCCTGCGCGAGAAGAAGGCCACGCCGGTCCTGATGTTGACGGCGCGCGACGCCATTCCGGACCGCATCCGCGGGCTCGACGCCGGAGCCGACGATTACCTGACGAAGCCCTTCGATTTCGACGAGCTCCTCGCCCGGCTCCGCGCCTTGATCCGGCGCGACCGGGGGCAGGGGAGCAGCCGGATTCCCTTGGATGGCGCGGTGCTCGATCTGGCGTCGAAGACGCTTTTCGCCGGCGACATGCCGGTCCCGCTCACACCCCGCGAGTACGCGCTGGTGGAGTATCTCGCGCTGCATCGCGGCGTGGTCATCAGCCGCAGCGAGTTGTACGAACATTTGTTCGATGACGACGACGACACGCTTTCCAACCTGCTCGACGTCCACGTTTCGAACGTCCGCAAGAAGCTCGGCCCGGCGTTCATCACCACCCGCCGCGGCCACGGTTACTGCATCGCATGAAGCGGCTTTTCCGCTCGATCCGCTGGCGTTTGTTGTTATGGCATTCGCTCATCTCGCTGGGGTTGGTCGTCGCCGTCGCGCTCCTCGCCAACCGGCTGGCGACGGACGACCGGATGGAGCGCATCGAGCGCGACCTCGCGCGGCACGAGCGCTCGTTTTTCCGCAGCGTCTTCACGCAGGCGGACGGCAAGGACGGGGGACCGCTCTCGCTGGAGGAGATCCGCGCGCGGCTGCTGGCGGTGGGCGAGCCGGCGGTGGCGCCGCCGGAATTCCGGGACCTCTTCCGGAACGAGCCGGGAGGAACCTACATCGCCGTCTGGGATGCCGGTGGCGCGCCGTTGTTCATCTCGCCGAACGCGCCGGCCGGCCTGGAGATGCCGGATGATCCGCCGCGGGACGGCACCCGCTTCGTGAGCCGCGGCCCGTTCCACGAGCACCAGCGCGGCCATCCGTCGGGCACGGTCACCGTCGTCGGGCGCGACGTTTCAAACGAACTCGCCGCGCTCTACCGGTTCCGCATCCTGCTTGCGCTCGGCGGGGCATCGATCCTGCTGGCGGCGCTCGCCGGCGGGTGGTGGCTGGCCGGCCGCGTGCTGAAGCCGATCGGCTCGATCTCCCACACCGCCTCGCGGATCGCCGCGGGCAATCTCGAGGACCGCATCGCGCTGGCCGGCGGTGACAGCGAGCTCGACCAACTCGCGCGCGTGCTCAACGAGACCTTCGACCGCCTCGCCAGCGCGATCGAGCTGCAGAAGCGCTTCACGACCGACGCCTCTCACGAACTCCGCACGCCGCTCACGATCATCCTTTCGGAAACCCAGCGGGCGCTGAAATCCGAGCGCGAGCCGGCCCAATACCGGCAGTTCCTCACCCACTGCCAGACCGCCGCCAACCGGATGCGCGGAATCGTCGACTCCCTCCTGATCCTCGCTCGCCAGGACCTCGCCGATCTCCGCCAGCAATCGCTTCCCTGCGATCTCGCGGAGCTTGCCGCGCAACTCGCCGCGCGCATGGCCCCGATCGCCGAGGAACGGTCGTCGGCGATCCATCTCGTTCTCTGCCCCGCGCCCGTCAGCAGCCATCCCGGGCTGCTGGAAACGCTCGCCGAGAACCTGCTGTCCAACGCGCTCTCCCACCCGCCGCCCGGAACACCGGTGACGCTGCGGACCCTCGTCCGCGACGCGGAGGCGGTGCTGGAAGTGCACGACCAAGGGCCGGGCATCGAGCCGGTCCACCTGCCGAAACTTTTCGACCGCTTCTACCGCGCCGATCCCGCGCGCAGCCAATCCGCCGGCCACAGCGGCCTCGGCCTCGCCATCAGCCGCTCGATCGCCACCTCGCTGGGCGGAAAGCTCGAGGTTGAAAGCGATCCCTCCACCGGCACGATCTTCCGCTTCAGCCTGCCGGCCGCAGCGGCGGAGCCACCGCCCGCTTGAGGCCCGGCGCGGTCGATGACGACGGATGCCATGACGCGGCTGAAGCGTGGGTCAGCGCAGTGAGCCCAAGCGCTTGCGGAGCAGGTCGCGACCGGAGGGGCCCTGTTTGCTGCTCCGGCCGCTCTGAAAGAACTGCCCGGGGCTCCGAGGACGGCCCCCGGGGGCAACTCCCGAGTTTTTCATCAACTGTCGCCTCCTCCGACTTTCGGAAGACCTTCGCGAACCTTTCAGCTCGCGCACCCGTCGCACCGCGCCGCCTGCCACCAAGGTGCGAGGGGAGGGCTGCTGCAATCGCTCGTTTTTCTGGACCGGTAACGATCAGGAGCTTGGCGTGGAAAGTTGCGGATCGTGTGACGCCCTCACGGGTTGGCGAGTTCACGGACTCGCTCCGGGTCGAGCGCGGCCTCGAAGATGTGGAGTTCGTCGATGAGACCGGCGAAGCCGTGGTCGTGCCCCCCGGTGGCGGCGGAGCCGATCCTCATCGGCTCCGCGAAGCCGGTTCCGGTGAGGGTGCTGGGAAGCGAACGCTCCTCGGCCTCGCGCGTGGCGTCCGAGTCGATTTCCTCGGCGCGACCGTCGACGTACAGCGTGACGATTTTCTCTCCCGGCTGGACCTGGTTCCCGCGGTAAACAGCGGCGACATGGTGCCATTGTCCGTCAGCGATGTTGGTGCGGCCGGTGTAATAGACGTCGCCGAACGAAAGGCGCAGATGGGCTCCCGCGCCCGGATCTTTCGAGTAAAGGAGCAGCTCGCACATCGACGGATATGCGGAACTTCGGGTCCCCCACATGACCATCGACCGCATTCGCCGCGGCGACTCGGACGGCGCGGGTTTGATCCACATGGCGATCGTTCTCGGCGAATCGTGGGTGATGCCGTTCCAGTTGGTCCTCACCGGTGTGGCCCGCCCGGGCAGGGCGAGGGCTTGGCCGACGCGCCCGGGCGCCAAGCTTCCGCCGCGAGGGTCCAGATCGGCCATGGTTCCCGCAACGGCAGGATGGGTGCCCGACACCTCCAGCTTGCCATGGCTCTGGGAATCGAATGAAAAATGAAGATAGGGCAAATCGGTTGGCAGCTCGGTGAGGAAGAGATCGGGGTCGGGCGGCAGCGGATGGAATTTCCCGATTCCCGAAATCTCGAAAGCGTGGCCGGCCGCGATCTCGCGTTGTTCCTGCAGTCCCTTCTGCGCCGAGGCGCGCACACGGCCCCCGAAAACATGCACCTGCGGCGGGCGGGTGCCGTCGGATACGACCCCAAAGTCGGTGCCGAGATCCACCACCTCGGCCAGCGGCGTGACAACTCGGAAGCCGGTGCCTTTCCGCCCGACGCGGAAGCGGGCCGTGCCGCGGGGCATCGCCAGATCGAGCGGGCCGCGCAGGATCAACTCCGCCGGTCCCATGACCACACCCTCGACGCCACTGGCGAAATTCAGGTGCAGGCTGCCCTGGCGGAGTGTCAGACGCGAGCCGGGCTCGAGCGCGAGTTCCCGGTCGGTTGTCGCACCGGACGTGCCGTCGTCCATCAACTCGTAGGCGGTGTTCGGCGCGGCGGTGACGGCCAGCGTGGGCGGGGTTTCCCGGGACAGGACCAGACGCATCACGAACACGCCCGCGAGGATGACCGCGGCGCTGGCGGCGACGGTGGCGAGCCAGCCGCGGCGGTTCTGGCGCCGCAGGATTTCCCGCACGGGGACGATATTGACAGCGGGTCCGCTGATCTCGCGCCCGGCTCCGAGTTCCATCTTCAGACGCTGGTGGAGCAGCGTGGCCTGGCGGAACTGCTTGCGTCGTGCGGCCGAGGCCAGGAGGAGGTCTTCGAATCGTTCGGTTTCCTCCCGCGTCGCCACTCCTTCGACGACGGATTCGACGAGCCGCTCGAACTCGGATTCGTTCATGGCAGGGCCGGGTTGTGGTTCATCTCCCTCTCCACGCAGCGCCGCAAGGCGGTCCGCAGGCGGAAAAGCCGGCCGCGGAGCGAGGCGGCGCTTTGCCCGGTTTCCCCGGCGAGGCGCTCGATTTCGCCGTGCCCGCTGTAGCGCTTGAGCAGCAGGTCGCGATTCTTCCCGGACACGCGCTCGAGACAGTTGCGGAGGGCGGCGAGTCCATCGGCGAGGTCGGGATCTTCATGTTCATACTCGTCGGCGAGGATCTCGACGAGTTCGCTGCGGAAGGCAACGCGCCCGTCGCGAATGATCTTCGCCCGGAGGCGCATCGCGACGTAGCGGGCGAAGGTGTAGGCCCAGGCCCGGAAGTTCGTGCCGCGCTCGAACTCCCCCCGTTTCTCCCACAACAGCATGTTGACCTCCTGCAGCACGTCCTCGCGGGCGTCGCGGGTCGGGACGAGATGGCCGATGAACGCCCGCAGCGGGTCCTGGTGGCGGATCAGCAAGGAGACGAACTCGCTTTCGTCGGGCGTGGGCGGGGCGTTGGAACGGGAGGAGTTCAAGTCGATGGTCAGCGGCGGCGCAGCAACAGGCAGAGCAACCCGGCGGCGCCGAGTGTGGCGACGGCCGGCTCGGGTATGGTCTCGATCGAGAGATTGTCGAGCGAAACGGCGGTGTTGTCGCGGGCGTCCAGGCCGATGAAGTTTTCGTTCGTGCCGCTCCACAGGAACGAGCCAGTGCCCACCGCCGTTCCGTCGTAGAATACCTCGTAATCCACGGAGGTGCCGGCATCGAAGTCGGTGAATCCGGTGAAGGTGGCGGAGAGGGTTCCGGTCTTCGCCGCGACGCTGGCGGTGCCGAAGACGTTGTCGTCGCCGATGCCACCCCATTGGACCGTGGCATCTCCCCTGAGGGCGACCCAGAAGTCGGCGACGGAGACGAAGGTGCCGTCCGGTTCGCCGAAGGCCTCGGTCATCTTGGTGGCGCCGTTCCATGCGTCGCCCGCGGAAGCGGCTTCCGCAGCGCTCATGCCGATGGCGAAGCCGCCGCCCTGCCCGCTGGTGGACTGGTTGTAGCCGGTGACGTCGATCGTCACGGAAAAGCCTCCCGTGGAGATGATCGAGGCATTGGTGAAGTTGTGGTTGATATAGGCGTTGGAAGTTCCGACGCCGACCGCGAGCTGGAGGGTGTTTGCCAGGATCTGCGCGCCGCCGCCATTACCGGCGCTGCTGTCCTGGGAGCCGTAATTCGGCGGTCCGTTCTCGGGATCGAGCCAAGGCTGGCTGTAGACGCCGTCCGCGGCGAAGGAGGAGCCGGTGTTGTCGGTGATGCCGGCGAGCGAGGCGTCGATGTTGCGGTTGTCCGGGCGGTCGAAGCTGTCCGCGAAGAGGACCGCGGCGTGGACTGGGGTCATGGCGAGGCATCCGCCAAGCACGAGGAGGGCTGCTGGGGTTTTCATATCGGTTGTTCGATGGATCGATGGTTTGGGGTTTGGGGTTTGGACGAGAAGTGGGATCAGGACGCCGGCGCAGGGGCGATGAGCACGAACAGGCGATCCTGACCGGCGACCGCTTCGCCCGGCAGTTCCAGTTCGACCGACTCGTAGCCCGGTCTGCCGGGAACCGGTTCGGGTTGTGAGACCACAGTCGCATCCACCGGCTGCCAGGATTCCAGATCGGAGGAAATCATGACGACATAACTGACGTCGGAAGCGTGGTGTCCGGACAACCGCCTCGCTTCGAATCGGAACCGGCTCTGCCCCGGTTCGACGACGATCGGCGTGACCGGAGCGGCTCCGGCGTCGGCGTGCGAGGGGTCGGTGCCGAAGGCCCACTCGACGAAGTTCGTCCGGCCGTCGCCGTCGGGGTCCGCGCCCGGCGCGGTGTCGCTCCCTTGCAAGCCCGCGCCGAGGGCGTAGGCGACGGCGAGGCTTTCCGCCAGCGGGAGCTTGCGGATCGCGAGGTTGTCGATCCCGGCGTTGCCGCTGGCGCGGGCGCTCAGCCCGATGTAGTTCGTGTCCTCGGCGTCCCAGGAGAACGTGCGGGTGGCGGAGTCCGGATCGGCCGTGTTGATGTCGAGAGGCTGGCCGTTGAAGAAAACGCCGACTTCGACGGTGCTGACGGTTGAGAAACCGTCGAGCGCGAACTTTGCCGTGATCGTCCCGACGCTGGCGCCGACCGGCACGGTGTCGAGGAGCTGTCCCTTGCTCCAGACCTTGAGGTTGCCGTTGCCGTCGAGGTCGATGAAGAAGTCGGCCTTGCCGGTCGGGTTGGCGGTGCTGCCGCGGAAGCTGAGAGCGCCGGAAATGTCGCCTCCTGCCGCCGCCTCGGCCTCGCTGAGCCCCACGCCGAAGCCGGCATACCGATCGGCGAGCCCGTCCACCGAGTTGAGGAATTCGACGATGGTCATCTCCACGCTGAAGCCGCCGGCATCGATGATGTCCTGGCCGACGAAGTTGTGCATCAACCCGTTCTCGGCCATGCCATTGCCGACGGCGATCTGCAGGCGGTCGCCGAAGATGCGGATCGAGTCCGCGCTGCCGCTGCCTTCGAAGCCTTCGTAGTAGGCGTTGGCGGCGCCCATGGGCGGGACCCGGCTGCCGGACATGCCGGCGGCGGATGCGTCGGCGTCGGTCGAGGTTGGGCGGTTGAACGTGTCGACGAACAGATCGTTGTCGAGGGAGGCCGGGGGCGGAGGGGGTTGACGGGTCGGGTTGCCGAAGACCGTTTGGGTGTCGCCTGTCTCCAGCATCCACTGGTCGAGTTCGTCAGCGAGTTCGGCGGCCCGGGCGGCGTGGGCCGGATCGTCGATGAGATTGTCGAGTTCCCATGGATCGCTGGCCAGGTCGTAGAGTTCGGCGGCCGGCCGCTGCTGGTAGGCTGCGACCCGTTGCAGCGCGTGGGGATCGCTCTGGGCGGCGGTCGTCCAGGTTTGCCAGTAGGCGTCGAAGTTGGTGATGTGGGTGGTGAAGAGAAACTCCGGGTGGAGGTTTCGGATGTATTTCCAGCCGTCGGTGGTGCTGACGGAGCGCATGGGATAGACGTTGTTGTCCCCGTCGCCGCTGTGGGTCGCGAAGATATGCTCCCGGTGGACCGTCGTTTCGCCACGGAGAACCGGCAGGACCGAGAGGCCGTCGATTCCCGGGGAGGGGGGCGGACCGCCGGCGACGTCGACGAGCGTCGGCAGGATGTCCACCCACGAGACCAAGGCGTCGGTCTGGCTGCCGGGTTCGATCACGCCCGGCCAAGTGGCGATGAACGGCGTGCGGATCCCGTCCTCGTAGAGGTTCCACTTCGCGAACGGCCACTGCGCGCCGTGGTCGCTGGTGTGGAGGAAGAAGAAGTCGCCGCCGAATTTCGCGTGCGCGGCGTCGAAGACCATGCCCAGCTCGTCGTCCATCGTGCGGACGGCGGCGAGATAGCGGGACCGCCACAGCCGCGTGCCCGGCGTGTCCACGTGGTGGGGCGGAACTTCGATTTCTTCGGTAGGGAACTCGCTGCCATCCTGGGGCCATGGCACGTGGGGCCAGTTGGTGCCGACGATGATGCAGAGCGGCTGCTCGCTTTGCCGCTCCTCCAGCCATTGGACCGCATTGGGGATGGCGACATCCTCGTGGTAGCCGAAGTGGCGGGCGATATCGAAGCCGTACTCGGAGGTTTGCGCGTAGTGGCCGACCTTGCCGAAAGACACGACCTCGTATCCCAGCTCCTGGAGATAGGCGGGAAGCTTCTTGATGTCGGCGCGCGGGCGGGCGTGGTTCGGCTCGGCTCCGTTGCGGGCGGGGTAGAGACCGGTGAGCAAGGCGGCGCGGGCGGGCGCGCATGCGGGCGAATTGACGTAGGCGCGGTTGAAGGTCATGCCGAGCGCCGCGACCCGGTCGAGGTTCGGCGTTTCGATTTCGGTGGATCCGTAAAGCGACGAGTCGCGCCAGGTGTGGTCGTCCGACAGGAAAACGACGATGTTCGGTCTTGGTCCGTCGTCCGGAGGCGGGAAGTAGTCGGTGTCCAAGCCGTACTTCTGCTCGAGATGGTAACCGACCGCGTTGGCCTGGGCGTCGCTCAACTCGCGGTTGTAGAAGAGAATTTCGGCAATGTGTCCGTTCGCGAACTCGCCCAGCGCGCCCGATCCTCCGACGAGCCCGGCGCCGACGTAGTATCCTTCGTCCAGGAAATTCAGGGTGTTGCCGGCATTCGTCACGCTGCTCTGGACGGAGGCCCGGTTGTCGCTGCGGAAATTGGATTCGCCGTAGGTATCGCCGACGCCCATCCGGAACATCCCGATCCGGGCGGTCGTCGGGCTGAAGGCTGGAGTGAAGAGGCGGTTGCCATCGTTGAAGCGCAAGCCGGCGGCGCTGGTGCTCAGGTCGCATTTCACGCTACTGCCGCCTGAGCCGTCTCCCACGCCATTGGCCACGTCACCGATGCTGAAGCCGGGGGAAATGCCGGCCTTGGAATTCGTGGCGACAATGAAGATGGTGAACGCCTGTGCTCCCTCGGCTGCGGCGAGGCCCAGGGACCCGGTGAAGCGCAGGGCGTCGGCGCCGCCGAACGCCACCGAAGGCCGCCCGCCGAAAAGCGGATCCGCCGCCACCAGCGTGGGTGCACCGGCACCTTGGGCGAGCGAAGCGTTCTGCGCCGCGTCCCCGGGCACCAGGCCCACCGCGGAGTCCGGCCAATCCGTGACCGTCGCGCCGTCGGCCAAGCCGGCGATCTCGCCGGCATCGAGGTGCACCTTGAGTCCTTCGGTGACGGGAGGAGCCTGCCCGGCGAGAGGACCAGTGGACAAGGCGGTTGCCGCCAGAAGGCAGACGGGGACACGGAAGCGTGGGTTCATGGCTGGGTTCCGGCCACTCCGGCAATCAGTGCGCCGGGGTGGATCATTCTGGAGTTGCGGACAGGAGGGAATCCAATTGCCGGCGGATTCGTTCGGAAAAAATTCCGAATGCCGACGCGGAAGCCGGGGAGGAGGCTGTGAACCCAGCCGCTCGAAACCGGCTCACCCTACTTCGAGCCGGTTCCGGCACCCCGGGTGGTGGCCATAGCTCTCCCTGGATAGACCGGCGCCGAGCCGTAACCGTTCATTCGAGAGGAGGGCGCCGATGGAGGTAACTGTCGGGGAATGGATCTCGAAATCGGACCAGGCCACGCTTTAGGTCACAGTCTCAAGCGGCACGGGTGCCAACTCGTTGATTTTAGGCCTGGTGCGCGCTGCAGGGTTCGAACCTGCGACCCCATCCGTGTGAAGGATGTGCTCTACCACTGAGCTAAGCGCGCTTCCGGTGCGACGGCCGGAGGACCGGCGGCGTCGGGGCGGGACGATTAACGCCCGGGCCGGCGGATGGCAAGAAATTCCATGGGAGGGACGAGGATTTCGAAAAATCGTTTCGCGCGGGGCTCCGGGAGGGCACAGGATCGGCCTGCGGAACGTGGCCCAGATCCCGAAGGAGAGCGTCGAGAAAGTGCTCGAGGCGACGGATATCGTCGACCTCGTCTCGTCGTACATCCAGCTCAAGCGGGCGGGCAGCGGGTTCGTTGCGAATTGCCCGTTCCACCATGAGAAGACGCCGTCGTTCCATGTGACGCCGTCGATGCAGCGGTTCCACTGCTTCGGCTGCGGGAAGGGCGGGGACGCGATCACGTTCGTGCGCGATTACGAAAACCTGCCGTTCGTCGAAGCGGTGCGGACGCTGGCGAAGCGGGCGGGGATTCATCTGATCGAAGAGGCGGAGGATCCGGCGGCGGCGGCGCGGCGGAAGAGCCGCGGGCGGCTGCTGGATTTGCACCGGGAGGCGGCCGCGTTTTTCCACGAGCTGCTTCTGAAGGACCCGGCGGCGGAGCACGCGAGGGCGTATTTGAAATCCCGCGGCTACGGCCGGGAAATGGCGGCGCGGTGGTCGGTCGGCTGGATGCCGGAGAACGCGAAGACCTTCCTCGACTGGGCGCGCGCACGGAAGTTCACCGGCCGCGAGCTGGTCGATTCCGGGATCGCGTCGCAGCGCGATGAGAACAACGCGCGGGCCGGCCTTTACGTCCGGTTCCGCGACCGGCTGATGTTTCCGGTGCGCAACGAGATCGGCGATGTGATCGCCTTCAGCGGCCGGCAGCTCCGCGAGGACCCGCGCTCGGGGAAATACATCAACTCGCCGGAGACGGCGGTTTTCAAGAAATCGAGCGTCCTGTTCGCGCTCGACCGGGCGAAGAAGCCGATCCTCAACGAAAAGGCGGCGCTGCTGTGCGAGGGGCAGTTCGACGTCATCGCGTGTCATGAGGCGGGGGTCGAGCATGCCCTGGCTCCGCTCGGCACCGCTTTCACGCAGCAACACGCGAGAATCCTGCGAAGATATACCAAACAGGTGCTCATTTGTTATGACGCGGACCGGGCGGGACTTGCCGCCGCCGAGCGGGCGTTCCGCGAGATCGCCGCGGAGGGATTGAGCGTCCGGGTGGTGACGATGCCGGCGGGCGACGATCCGGACGAGTTCATCAAGCGCGAAGGCGTGGAGGCATTCCGGAAGCGGCTCGAGGAGGCGCGGGAGTTTTTCGATTTCAAGCTCGGGCGGGCGCGGGAAACCGGGCTGTTGGAGTCGGCGGCGACGCGGTCGACGGTGACCTCCGAGTCGGTTGAGCTGCTGGCGGCGATGTCCGACAAGGTGGCGCGCGATCACCAGATCAACGTCGCCGCGACGTATCTGCAAACGTCGGGCGCGGCTTTGCGGGAAGCCATCGCGCGGGAACTCAAGCGGCCGCGTCGGACGAACGAGCCGCGTGATGACGGAGCGGGGGAGGTGCCGTCGGTCGAGCCTTCGGCGCTGCATCGGGTGGTGGCGTTTCTTTGTCATCTGGCACTACACTCCGCGCCGGCGCAGCATTTTCTCGGCGAGCAATTCGAAACGCTCCACGAAGCGAGTCGCTGGCTGGAGGGGATCGGCCTGCTCGAACGGATCCTGGCCGCGGCTCCGGATTGCGCGTCCGCAGCGGCGGTGAACGCGTTCATCGGCAGCCTTCCGGAGCCGGATCGGATGGCGTTGACGCGCGGGGATTCGCCGCTCGAGGGCGCGCCGGAAGACGGCGTGCAAGCCGCGGAGTTCGCGCTCGGCTTGCTCTCGGCGATCGTGCTTCAGAAGCGGGACGCGGCGGTGAAAGCCGCGCTCAAGGAACCCGGGATCTCCACCGAGCGGATGCTCGAGTTGTTGCAGGAGGCGAAGGAAATCGCCGGCCTGCTACGCGGGATCGAAGCTCGTTTTGAATTCGACGACGAGCTGCCGGCGTCAACGTGGAAGGCGAAGGAACCGGCTTGGAGAAGAAAGCACTAATCTTAAAGCATTAAATTCTAAACGGAAGATTGGCGGGCGGAGCCGAACGTGGAGTTGCTCCGTAGATAAAAGAAAAAGCCGGTTAAACGCTTGCGCGCCCAATCGGCCCTCTCTTCGTTTAGAATTTAATGCTTTGGATTTAGTGCTTCAAACAGCGCTCACGGGCGTGGACGCCGACTCGTGCTGTTCTTCGGCGGCTTCGAGGGCGGCGCGTTCCTTGGCGATGACGCGGACGAGCTTGCGGGTCGTTTCCTCCCAGTTCTCGAGGAGCTTCTTGGCCTGCGGGCTGCCGGTTTTCTCGAGGTGCGTTTCGATGAGCGAGCGGACCTCGGCGATGTCCTGGGCGCGCTTGACGGGCAGGGCGACTACCATTTCCGGGTTCACGCGCGAGTAGAAGCGGCCGTCGACGTCATAGACGTAGGCGGTGCCGCCGGACATGCCGGCGCCGAAGTTCTTTCCGGTGCGACCGAGGATGACGACGGTGCCGTTGGTCATGTATTCGCAGCCGTGGTCGCCGACGCCTTCGATGACGGCGGTGGAGCCGGAATTCCGGACCGCGAAGCGTTCGCCGGCGCGGCCGTTGGCGAAGAGGCGACCGCCGGTGGCGCCGTAGAGGCAGGTATTGCCGCAGATGGCGTTCGTGGCGGCCTCGAACTTTGCACGCTCGGAAACGCGGATCACGATTTCGCCGGCGGCCATGCCCTTGCCGACGTAGTCGTTCGCCTCGCCGATCAGCTCGAGCTTGATGCCAGAGACGAGGAAGCAGCCGAACGACTGGCCGGCGGTGCCGGTGCAGGTGATGTGGATCGCGCCGTCCGGCAGGCCGCGGTCGCCGTGGACCTCGGCGATCCGGCCGGAAAGGCGGGTGCCGATGTTCCGGTCGGTGTTCACCACGTCGTAGTTCAGCGAGATCGGCGGGCGGTCGGGCAGGAGCTGGAGCGCGTCGTGCGCGGCGGCCGGCACGGCTTCAGCGCCGTATTCGGGAAGGTCCGCGGGCAGGGGCGTGCCCGAAATTTCGGCGACGACATCCGCGAGGATCTTGGTGTCGAGCGCGGTCTTGGCGATGCCGTCGTTGCGGTCTTTCGCGCAGATGCGGGAGACGCTTTCGGGAGCGACGCCCTGGTCTTGGGCGAGCTGCGGGACGACGTCCATCAGCAACGGTCCGAGGTCGAGGGTGTTCGCCTTCGGGTGGTCGGGGATGTGGCGCTGCTTGAGGAACTCCGGCCGGCCGATGAGTTCGTCGAGCGTGCGGACGCCGAGCTTGGCCATCCATTCCCGGGCTTCACCGGCCACGCCATTGAAGTAGTTGATCACCATTTCCGGCGTGCCCTTGAACTTCGCGCGGAACTTCGGATCGGTGGTGGCGATGCCGACCGGGCAGGTGTTCAAGTGGCACTTGCGGACGTAGACGCAGCCCATCGCGATCATCGCGGTGGTGCCGAAATTGAACTGCTCGGCTCCGAGAATCGCGGCGATCACCACGTCGCGGCCGTTGCGGATGCCGCCGTCAGTGCGGAGGATGATGCGGTCGCGGAGGTTGTTGATGAGCAGCGTCTGCTGCGCCTCGGCGACTCCGAGTTCCCACGGCGAGCCGGCGTGTTTGGTGGAGGAAAGGGGGGAGGCGCCCGTTCCGCCGTCGTGACCGGAGATGAGGATGTTGTCGGCCGAGGCCTTCGCCACGCCGGCGGCGACCGTGCCGACGCCGGATTCCGCGACGAGCTTCACGGTGACCCGCGCCCGCGGGTTCACTTCCTTGAGGTCGTGGATGAGCTGGGCGAGGTCCTCGATCGAGTAGATGTCGTGGTGCGGCGGCGGTGAAATGAGCTGCACGCCGGGCTGCGTGTTGCGCAGGCGGGCGATGAGCGCGTTCACCTTGTGGCCGGGAAGCTGGCCGCCCTCGCCGGGCTTGGCTCCCTGCGCCATCTTGATCTCGATCTCGTCGGCGTTGACCAAATAATAGGCGGACACGCCGAAGCGGCCGGAGGCCACCTGCTTGATGTACGAGCGGGCGAGGTCGCCGTTCGGGTAAGGCTTGTAGCGCACCGGATCCTCGCCGCCTTCGCCGGAGTCCGACTTCCCGCCGATCCGGTTCATCGCGATGGCGAGTGTTTCGTGTGCTTCGGGAGAAAGCGCGCCGAGCGACATCGCCGCGGTGGTGAAACGCTTCCGGATCGACTCGATCGGCTCGACCTCATCGATCGGGATCGGACCGCTCGTCGCGGGCACGAATTCGAGCAGGTCTTTGATTGCCACCGGATTGGTTTCCAACGAGACACGCACATATTCCTCGTAATCCTCGGCACGGCCGGACTTCACGTAGGTGTGGAAATTCTTGATCACCTCCGTGGTCACCGCGTGGCGTTCGCCGGCCTTCCGGTAGCGGTTGTAGCCCGGGTCGCCAAGGTCGAGGGTTTCGCCCTCTGGAACGGTCGTTTCATACGCAGCGCGGTGCCGGATGAGCGACTCGTCGGCGATTTCGGTGAAGCCGATGCCGCCGATCTTCGAGGAAACGCCGGTGAACGAGAAGTCCACCACCTCCTTGCCGAGACCGATCGCCTCAAAGGTCTGGGCACCTTGGTAGGAGTTGAGCACCGAGATGCCCATCTTCGACATGATCTTGAGGATGCCTTTCTCGAGTGCCTTGCGGTAGTTCGTCATGGCCTTCTCGACGGTCATTTCGCCGAGCTTGCCCTTGCCTTTGTCCGCCGCCATGAGCTGGCGGACGGTGGCATAGCCGAGATACGGGCAGACGGCGGTGGCGCCGAAGCCAAAGCAGCACGCGACTTGGTGGACATCGCGGGCCTCGCCGGTTTCGGCAACGAGCGAGGCGCGCATCCGCTTGCGGATGCGGTTGAGGTGGTGGTGGATCGTGCCGATCGCGAGCACCGTGGGGATCGGGACGCGTTCCGCCGAAGTGCCGCGGTCCGAGAGAATCATGACGTTCCGCTTTTCATCGACCGCGGCTTCCGCCTCGGCGCACAGCTCGTCGAGCCGCGCCTTGAGACCGGCGGCTCCGGAGGCGACCGGCCAAGTGCAGTCGAGGACGATGGCCGGGAAGCCGTGCTCCTCGAGGTGCTTGATCCGCTCGAGTTCGTGTTCGAATAGGATCGCGCTCTCGAGGTTGACGATCCGGCAATGCTGCGGCGTTTCCTCGAGCAGGTTGCGTTCGGGGCCAAGGCCGGCGCCGAGCGACATGACCGCCCACTCGCGGATCGGATCGATCGGCGGGTTGGTGACCTGCGCGAAGAGCTGCTTGAAGTAGGTGTAAAGCAGCCGCGGGTAGCTTGAGAGGACGGCGAGGGGAATGTCGTCGCCCATCGAGTAGACGGCCTCCTGCGCGCCCTTGATCATCGGCGGGAAGACCATGTCCAGCTCCTCGAGCGAGATGCCGTGGGCGACTTGTTGGCGCGAGAGGTCGAGCGGCTCGAAGTCGTCCTCCGGCACGTGAGCGGAGGGCGAGACGAACTTCCGCAGTTCCAGGCGGTTTTCGTCGATCCAGCGGCGGTAGGGCTTTTGGCGGGCGAGTTCCTCCTTGATCTCGCGGTCGAGCTTGAACTCGCCGGTCGCGGTGTTCGCTGAGAGCATCTGGCCCGGGCCGAGCCGGCCTTTGCGGATGATGGTGGCGTCGTCGAGGATCACGGCACCGGCTTCCGAGCCGATGTAAAGGATGCCGTCCTCGGTGATCTTGTAGCGCGACGGGCGGAGGCCGTTGCGGTCGAGCGAGGCGCAGAGCTTCGTGCCGTCGGTGAAAACGAGACCCGCCGGGCCGTCCCAAGGTTCCGAAAACGAGCGGATGTATTGGTAGAAGGCCTGGAGGTCGTCGGAAATGTCCTCGTCGTTGCGATAAGCGGGCGGCACGAGCATGCACATCGCGTGCTCCGGCGAGCGACCGGAAAGGATCAGCAACTCGAGCGCGTGGTCGAGCGAGGCGGAGTCCGACTCGCCGTGGCGGATCAGGTCTTTCACCAGGTCGATGTCGTCGCCCCAGACCTCCGAGGCGAAGAACTCCTCGCGGGAGGTCATCCAGTTGCGGTTGCCTTCGACGGTGTTGATTTCGCCGTTGTGGCACATCATCCGGAACGGCTGCCCGAGCGGCCAGGCGGGAAAGGTGTTCGTCGAAAACCGCTGGTGGTAGAGCGAGATCGCCGTTTCGTAGTCCGAGTCCTGCAGGTCGAGGTAGAAGGCCCGCAGCGCCGCCGGCATCGCGAGCGCCTTGTAGGAAAGCAGGCGGCTCGAGAACGACGGGATGTAAAAAGGCAGGATCTCCTTCGTGCGGTGCTCGATCTCGCGGCGGCAGAGGTAGAGCTGGCGCTCGAAGCGGTCCGGGTCGACGCCGGCCGGCTTGAGCATCAGCAGGTGCTCGATGTGCGGCCGGCTGAGGGCCGCGACCTTGCCGAGCGCGTCCACGTCCACGGGCACTTCGCGCCAGCCGATCACGGGGATGTCGCGCTTCGAAAGCACGTCGCGGGCGATCGACTTGATCTCGTCGACCCGCTTGCCGTTCGGCTCGGGGAAAAAGAACACGCCGACCGCCAGATCACTTTCATTTTCAAGCGATTGGCCAAGTTTTTCCGCGGCTTTGCGAAACAGCGGGTAGGGGATCTGGGTGAGCACGCCGGAGCCGTCGCCGGTCTTCATGTCGGCGTCGACGGCACCCCGGTGGGTCATGCAGCAGACGGAAGTGAGCGCGTAGTCCAGCACTTGGTAGCTGCGTTTTCCCTTGAGGTGGGCGATGGCGCCCATGCCGCAGTTGTCATGTTCTTCGGACAGCCGGTGCAAGGAGCCGGCGATGAGCGGAGTGCTGGGATGGTAGAACGCGTTCATCTGGGAAAAAGAGCCCCCGGAAGCGCCGGGGGAGCGCAATAAACGGCAGGCGCATGACACTGCCAAGCAGGAATTGTTCCCGTTCCGGAGGGGCCCGGAGGGAGCTTTCAGGGCTCGCGGGAAGCCGCCGCGGGATCGGCTTCCGGCTGCAGCATTCCGTGTTTCACCAGGAAGCGGTCCGCGGCGGCGATCGTCAGTTCGAAGTGCTGGTGGCTGACGTTGAAATTGAAAAAGCTGTGGTCCGCGCGTTCGAAATCCACCAGCTCGCACGCGTTCCGCCGCCAGCGCATCTTGCGGCGGAATTTTTCCACCTCGTCGAAGGGAGCGACGCGATCGGCGCGGCCATGGAAGAAGAGCATCGGCGGCAGCTTGCCGCGAACCAGGGCGAGGGGGCTGTGGCGTTTGGCGTCCCTGGGAGTCGGAAACTTCGCGCCCGCGGCGTTCCTCGGCCCGGCGTGGACCAGCGCGCTGAAGAGAATGAGCGCCTGCGGCCGGCAGCTGGTCCCGTTGACGGGCGGCAGGTCCTTTTCCTTGGGCATCGCCGTGAGCAGGGCGAGCAGAGCGCCACCACCCGCGCCGCCGGTGACGATCCGCGCCGGATCGAGGTTCAGCGTGTCCGCGTTCTCGCGCAGCCAGCGGATCAGCTCGCGCGCGTCGTCGATCGCCTCGAGCGGGCCGGTGCCGTGTTTGGAGCCGACGCGGGTTTCCGCCGCCACCGCCACGGCTCCACGGCTCGCGAAGTGCAGGCAGTGGGGCACGAACTGGGTGGGCATCGGACTTTCCCAGAAGCCGCCGTGGAAAAACACCACCACCGGCCGCGGCCCGGCGGACGCCTTGTCCGGCGGCAGGAAAACGTGCGCCATCACGTCGCCCTGAGGCGCACGATGGTAAACGTAGGAGCAGGAATCCCGCAACATCTCGCGCTCGCGCGCCTCGCCGATCGGCGCCACCTTCTGCAAAATACTGCTCATGCCTCGAATCTAGCCCGCTTGGTCAAACCGGCGCGGGATTTGTTTGTTGTGGCGCCGGTCCTCTTGTCCAATCGTTTCGCGCATGAAATCCCTCGTTTTCGCGGCTGCGGTGCTTTGCCCGGCCGCCGCCTTCGCCCAGGAGAATCTCCGCCCGGCTTTGGAAAACACTTACCGCGCTTGGCGCGAATCCATGCTCCGTCAGGACGCGCGCGCCTGGCAGGCGATCACCGCGAGCCACCGCCACATCGAGGTGAAGAACCGCATCCTCTCCGAGAAGCGGCCGTTTCCCGCGAGCGTCTTCGAGCTGCCCGCGCCGCCGCCGTCGCTCGACGGCCTGAAATTCCTGCAGGCGAAACAGGACGGCCCCACGGCCAAGGCTTCCTACTTCGGCAGGATCGACTTCGGTGGCGGCACGCCCACCGACAACCTGCTGGTGCTTTCCTTCGCCTTCGAGGCCGGCTCGTGGCGCTACGACAAGGCGGACTTCGTGAATCTCGCGGCGCTGCCCGACGTCCGCGCCGAACTGGCGGCAGGGGACGTGAGTTACCTGGAGGAGACACCGGAAGCCCAGCCGTCCGGCAAGCTCCCGCCGCGGCCGATCGAAGTGGGCCCGGCGAAGTACATCGCCAAGGTCTACGTGTTCTGTCCGGGCCGCGAGGTGCAGGTGCAGGTGAACAAGCGCAGCCGGCACCGATTCGCCAACGCCAAGGAGGCGGAAGTGGTCATCGGCGGCGCGGTGGACGGAGCGAACGAAATCCAGTATTCCGTCCGGCCGCTCGAAGGCGGCACCGGCACCGAGGCGCTTGCGATCCGCGTCTACCTGATGTCGGAAACGCCGGGCGTGATGCCGATCAAGGTCTACCAATACCAGATCAACGAAGGCGAGACGCTCAAGAACTACGACACGGCCACCTTCACCGTGGACGCCGAGGTGGTCCGGCAGTTGAAGGGCGGCTGAGCCTCCGCCAGCCGGACCGCGGGCGGCAGGGGGCTGAACGCGATAATTCCGGGCCGGAGCATGCCTGGTGCGCACTCCGGATTACATGCATTGTCACAAGTATACGACTCCCGCTCTCCCGATTCGCGGAATTCCTCGCAGATGGACAAGCCGGTCCGCGCCGCTAGTCTCCGCACCATGCGTTTCACCCTGCCTTTTGTTTTCGCTTGGACGGCCTTGGCGGCGGTCGCCCAGGAACCCGCGGCCAAGGACACACCGCAAGAAGCTCCCGAAACGCCGGCGGCGGCGGACAAGTCCGTCGAGCCGGTCGTTCGCGACGGCACCGTCGAGATCGGCGGCAAGCCGGTGCCTTACCGCGCGACCACCGGAAAGCTGCAGCTCAAGGACGACGAAGGAAAACCGCGCGCCTCGATTTTCCACGTCACGTATGAGCGCACCGACGTGACCGATCCGGCATCGCGTCCGGTGATGTTCGCGTTCAATGGCGGTCCGGGCTCCTCGGCGGTTTGGCTGCACCTCGGCGTGCTCGGCCCGCGACGCGTCGAGCTGCCCGGCGATGGCACCCGTCCGCCGGAACCACCGGCCCGGCTCGTGGACAATCCCTGGAGCATCCTCGACGTGTGCGATCTGGTTTTCGTCGATCCGGTTTCCACCGGTTACAGCCGCGCCGAAAAAGACGTCAAAGCCGGCGATTTCCATGGCGTGAACGCCGACATTGATTCGATTGGCGATTTCATCCGTCGCTGGGTCACCGAGCACGACCGCTGGGCCTCGCCGAAATTCCTGCTGGGAGAATCCTACGGTGGCGTGCGCGTGGCCGGACTTTCGGAGCACGTGCAGTCCCGCTACGGGATGAGCCTCAACGGCGTCGTGCTGCTTTCGTCGCTGCTGGATTTCCGCACCTTGCAGCCGGGCCAAGGCAGCGATCTTGCCTACCAGGTCTTCCTGCCGGTCTATGCCGGCACCGCCCATTTCCACGGGCGGATCGAGGGCGATCGCGACGCGCTGGTCGAGGAGGCCGCCGGGTTCGCGTTCGGCCCGTATGCCAGCGCGCTGCTGGCCGGCCACGCGATCGACCCCGAGGTGAAATCCGCCACCGCGGAGGATCTCGCGCGGTTCACCGGGATTCCGGCGGAGACCTGGGAGCGCCACCATCTGCGGATCCACCCCACGCTTTTCCGCGGCGAGCTGCTGCGGGACGAAGGCAAGGTGCTCGGCCGCTTCGATGCGCGCGTCGCCTGGGATTCGACCGATCAGGCCGCGCCCTATCCGGAATACGATCCGTCTTACTCGCTCGTGCTCGGGGCGTTTTCCACCGCGATGCTCGACTATCTCGGTCGCGAACTCGGTTGGAAGGAAGACCAGCCCTACGAGATCCTGACGCCCAAGGTCCAGCCGTGGCGCTGGGACGCGAACAACCAGATCGTCAACCTCAGCGGCCGCCTGGCCACCGCCATGCGCGACAACCCGCATCTCAAGGTGCTCGTCATGGGCGGCCACACCGATCTCGCCACACCGCCGGAGGGCGTCGCCTATTCCATCCGCCACATGTACAACCTCCCGGAACCGCTGCGGAAGAACGTGACATTCACTTATTACGACGGTGGACATATGTTTTACCTGAACCCGCCCGACCTGGAAAAAACACGCGAGGACCTCCTCGAATTCATCCAGTCCGCGAATCCGTGAGCGATTTTCCGGAACAGCCCCCCGCCCTGCCCGCCTCGCCGCCGGTCCTGCCCGTGCCGGTGGTGTCCCAGGACGACCGGATGCTGGGCATGCTGTGCCACCTGCTCTCGATCTTCACCGGGTTTCTCGGGCCGCTGATCGTCTGGCTGGTGAAACGGGACACCTCGCGCTTCGTCGCCCATCATGGAGCCGAGGCGCTCAATTTCCAGATCACGGTCATGCTGGCGATGCTCGCGCTCGGTGTGGCCACCCTGGTGCTGATGTTTGTCCTGATCGGAGTTTTTCTCGTGCCGGTGATCTGGGGCGTCGGGATCTTCGCCCTTGTCGTCGAGATCATCGCCACCGTGGCCGCCAGCCGCGGCGAGTGGTACCGCTATCCCGCGTGCCTGCGCCTCGTCCCGGCATGACCGCGTTTCATCGGCTGAAGTAGGCTTCTTCACCGGCGGAGGGTAGAACGGCGGGACTTCTGGCAGGCGGCGCGCTGAACACCAACCGACTCCCACCATTGCCATGCAAACCAAAGCCACATTGTTAGCCGCCGCCCTCACGCTTCCGCTTCCCGTCGCGCACGCCGGTCCGCCGGACGCCGCCGCCACGCTTCCGGCCAAGGAACCGTGGATCAAGCCGACCCTCGACATCCGCGCCCGCTACGAAATCGCCGATGTCGACGGACTGGACGTTTCCCACGCCTTCACCATCCGCGAGCGCGTGGGCCTCAAGACGATGGCCTGGAATGGCCTGAGCTTCTTCGTCGAAGGCGAGTTTTCGCAGGCTGTCATCGACGACTTCCACGGCGGCGCCGGCGGCGTGGATCCATTCGATCCGGCCAACACTCCGATCGCCGATCCGGAGACGAACGAGCTCAACCAACTCTTCGCACAGTACCAGCGGCTGGACACGACGCTCAAGTTCGGCCGCCAGCGGATCATCTACGACAACGCCGCCTTCGTCGGCAACGTCGGCTGGCGCCAGAACGAGCAAACTTACGATGCCGTCTCACTCTCGAGCACCTATTTCAGCAACCTCACGCTGAATTATGCTTACATCAACCAAGTGAACCGGATCTTCGGTTCCGACGCGGTCGGCATTGCCTCGAACTCGCCGGGAGACATCCATCTTTTCAACGCGTCCTACACAGGAATCCCCGGCGTGACGCTCGGCGGCTACGCCTATCTGATGGAGTTCGACGACGCCCCCGGTTGGGACAACGACACCTTCGGTCTCAGTGCCAAAGGGAAAGTGGGCGGCATCGACCTCTACGGTGAACTTGCCTGGCAGGACGAGGCCGGTCCGACGAACGCGACGGAGGCGCTCTACGCCCACGTCACCGCCACGAAAGCCTTTGGCAGCCAGTCGCTGACGCTCGGCCTCGAACACCTCGACGCCGGCTTCCAGACGCCGCTCGCCACGCTGCACGCGTTCAACGGCTTCGCCGACGTCTTCCTCGGGCCGCGTCTCACCGGTGGCCACGGGGGCATCACGGATCTCTATCTCTCGCATACCCTTCCCATCTTCTGGGGCATGAAATGGACCAATGTCCTGCACGCCTTCGGCGACAACGAGATCTCGACCGGCTACGGTTGGGAATATGACTCGGTGCTCGCGAAGAAGTTCAACGACAACTTCACCGGCATCGCCAAGCTCGCGCACTTCGAGTCCGAGGGCGCCTTGCCGACGACCACGCGGTTCTCGGTCGAGTTGAACTGCGCCTTCTGATTCTTGGTTCGGTTGGTCCCAGCAAATGCCGTCCCGGTGTTGCGCCGGGGCGGCGTTTTTTTTGCAATTCAGAATTATGAATTTTGAATTTACCCCTATCTCGGCATCGCGGCGAAGGTCGTCTCGCAGAGGCCGATGAAGGCTTCCTCGACCAGACTCGGCTCCCGTTTCGGCGAATGGAAGACTCCCCATTCCCGTTCGATCTCCGGATCGGCGATGGGGACGGTCTGGAGCGAGCCCTCGCTGATCTCGCGCGCCGCGACCCATGGCGCGACGACACCGACGCCGATGCCGAGCTTCGCCATTTCCTTGATTGCCTGCATGTCTCCGAGCACGAGCGGTTTGCGGGTCTTGCTGCCCTTCTGCTCGAGCCACTCCTCGATCAGCCGGTGCGTTTCCGTCGCTTTCGCGTAAATGATGAACTGTTGGTCGTCGAGCGTGCCCTCGACGTCTCCGCCCTTCTTGGCCCAAGGATGGAAGGGCGAGATCACGAACGCCAGCCGGTCGCGGAACATCGGCCGGTAGCCGCCGTCCGAGTGGCCGCGCGGCTTGAGACCCAGGACGAGGTCGAGTTCGGACGCGGCGAGCCGGTCCAACAGAACCATCGTGTCCCCCGCCTCGATCAACGGCTCGCAGCGGGGGAAGCAGTCGCGGAACTCGCGCAGCACCGAGGGCACCACGAAATGGCAGAGACTGTGCGGCGCGCCGATCCGGATCCGCGTCTGGCCCCAGCGGCGCAGGCCGTCGAGATCGCGCGTCGCCTGGTCGAGTTCCGAGATCACCCGGCGGCAGCGTTTGAGCAGCAGTTCGCCCTCGACGGTGACGGTGATGCGCTTGCCGCTGCGGTCGAGCAGGCGGCACGAAAGCTGTTCCTCGAGCGTCCGCAGCGAGTGGCTGACGGCCGACTGCGTGACGAAGATGCGCCGCGCGGCAAGTGTGAAACTTCCCTCTTCGGCCACTGCCACGAATGCGCGCAACTGCCGCAAATCCGGTACCCAATCCATGATGAACGTCCCTCATTCGGGAGGCTGCCCGAAATCAGCAGAGCTTATGCCAATCCCCTGCGGGATTGGCATTCCAGCCGCTTACTGTCGTCCATGCGCCCGAACATTTCCTCGTCGTCACTCCGTCTCGGCTTCGTGCCGCTCAGCGATTGTGCACCGATCGCGGCGGCTCAGGAAGCCGGCATCTTCGAGAAGCACGGGCTCAAGGTGAGTCTCTCGCGCGAACTCGGCTGGGCCTCCGTCCGCGACAAGATGCTCTACGGTGATCTCGACGCCGCGCAGTCGATCTCGGGCATCGCCTTCGCGCTCGGCCTGGGTCTCACGGAGTTGCGCTGTGAGGTGGCCGTGCCGCTGATCCTCAATCTCCACGGCAATGCCATCACGCTGTCGAACGAACTCGACCCCGCGAAGATCGGCCATGGTGAAGGTCTCGCCGCGCACGTGACGCACGCTTGGAAAAAGGAGCGCCCGCTGACCCTCGCGGCGGCGCATCGTTATTCATCGCATCACATCCTGCTGCATGGCTGGCTGAAACGTCACGGGCTCAATCCGCCGGCGGACGTCGAGATTGTCTTCCTGCCGCCCCCGCTGATGCCGCGGCACCTGAAGGCCGGGCACATCGACGGCTACTGCGTCGGCGAGCCGTGGAACTCGGTGGCGGTGCTCGATGGCACCGGCTGGTGTCCGGTCACCTCCGCGGATCTCTCGCACGGCCATCCGGAAAAGGTCCTGCTCATTTCAGGAAGTTTCCTCAACGAGCGGAAGGACGAATCGATCGCCTTGGTGGCCGCCCTGCTCGAGGCCTGCCAGCTCTGCCAATCGTTCGACTTCCGCGACGAACTCATCGAGATTCTCGCCCGGCCGGAATACACCGGCGCCCCGGAAAAGGTCCTGCGCAACAGCCTCGGGCCAACCTTCAACACCGGCTACGGCCGCGAGAATTCCGGCGCGTTCCATATCTTCTACGGCGACTCGGTGAACCGGCCCACGATCGAGAAGGCCTCCTGGGTGCTGGCCGGCCTGCGCGGCACCGGGACCTTCCCCGAGGCCACCTGCGGCTCGCTTTCCCGCATTTATCGCGAGGATTTGTTCCATGCGGCCGAACAACGGATCCTCCAGATGGCCGTGCCCGCATGAACCGCATTCATCCGGACCAACAGTGAAAGCGCGCCCGCATTCATCGTTCCGCGGGCCGCTGGCATGAGGTGCGCTCATCCGTCCACGTGTCCAACTCCCACGTCACGAACAACGGTCCCGGCGGAAAGCTCCGCTTGCTCGATTTCCAGTCTCCCGCGATCCGCACGCTGCATATCACGTGGTTCGCGTTCTTCCTGACATTCGTGCTGTGGCTCAGTCACGTGCCGCTCAAGGACGCGATCTCCACAGCCTTCGACCTGACCGGCGAGCAGTGGAAAGCCCTGCTCATCCTGAACGTCGCGCTCACCATTCCCGCGCGGATCGTGATCGGCATCCTGGTCGACAAGTACGGGCCGCGGCTGACGTTCTCGCTGCTGCTCATGACCGCCGGCGTATTGTGCGGATTCTTCGCGCTGGCCACCTCGTTCGAAATGCTGGCTCTGGCCCGTTTCCTGATGGGTTTCACCGGCGCCGGCTTCGTCATCGGCATCCGGTTGGTCGGCGAATGGTTCCCCGCCCGTCAGGTTGGCCTCGCGGAAGGCATCTACGGCGGCTGGGGGAACTTCGGTTCGGCCGCCGCCGCCATGAGCCTGCCGACGGTGGCGCTCGTCTTCGGCGGCGAGAACGGCTGGCGGTACGCGCTGCTGTCGATCGGCGCGATCGCCATCATCTACGGGTTGGTCTTTTATCGCTTCGCCCGCAACACGCCGAAGGGCTCGACCTATTTCAAACCGAAGAAGTCCGGCGGGCTCGAGGTGTCCACGCGGCGGGATTTCGCGTTTCTGCTGGCGATGAACGTCCCGATGTTCGCCGCGCTCGGCGTGCTCGCCTGGAAGCTTTCGCCTTCCGGCGTGGATCTGCTGCCGGGCGGACTGGTGAATCTCATCTACGGCCTGCTCGTCCTGCTTTTCCTCTTCCAGAGCTGGCAGATCTACAAGGTGAACGAAGATATGCTGAAATCCGGCGGCGTGCCGGAATACCAGCGCTACTCGTTCCGACAGGTGGCCATTCTCGACATCAACTACCTCATCACGTTCGGCTCCGAGCTGGCGGTGGTCTCGATGCTGCCGGCCTTCTTCGCCGACACCTTCGGCCTGTCCCCGGTCAAGGCCGGCCTGCTTGCGGCGGGCTTCGCTTTCATGAACCTCGCCGCCCGCCCCGGCGGCGGGTGGATTTCCGACAAGTTCGGCCGTCGCAAGACGATGATGATCCTCCTGGCGGGGCTCGCGGCAGGCTACCTGATGCTTTCCCGGATCGACGCGGCTTGGCCGCTCTGGCTCGCGGTGGTCGCCACCATGGGCTGCTCGTTCTTCGTCCAGGCCGGCGAGGGCGCGGTGTTCGCGATGGTGCCGCTCGTCCAGCGCCGCATGACCGGCCAGATCGCTGGCATGGCCGGAGCCTACGGCAATGTCGGCGGCGTGATTTTCCTGACCATCTACGCCTCGGTGAGCACCCCGACGTTCTTCATGATCATCGCCGCGTCCTCGATCGTCGGGTTCATCGCCTCGTGGTTCCTGATCGAGCCGAAAGGCCACATCACGGAAGTCGCCGAAGACGGGTCGGTCCAGCTCATCGAGGTCGCCTGAGCGCGGCCGATCCGCTATCGATCGTTCCATGCACCTGAGCGGCAGGATCGGGCTGGACAG
Source organism: uncultured Verrucomicrobiales bacterium (assembly GCA_965651855.1). Taxonomy (GTDB): domain Bacteria; phylum Verrucomicrobiota; class Verrucomicrobiia; order Verrucomicrobiales; family Akkermansiaceae; genus Luteolibacter. Next base: position 8,896 of record CBFGTW010000015.1, on the reverse strand, counting down.
CGGGCATTTCACCGATGCCGGCCCGAAACCCCGCAACGAGGACAGCCTGGCGGTGCGGATTCCCGACGCGGGTCTGCTGCCGACGAAAGGTATCGTCGCCTGCATCGCCGACGGCGTCTCCGCGGCGAACGCGGGAAAGGAAGCCGCGGAAGCCTCCGTGCTCGGCTTCACCGCCGACTACTACGAGACGCCGGAATCCTGGGAGGTGAAAACGGCGGGCCAGCGCGTGCTGACGGCGCTGAACCGCTGGTTGTTCTCCCAGGGCCAGGGCTTCAGCGCCGCCGAGAAAGGCTGCGTCACCACCTTCACGGCGGTGGTCCTGAAGTCCCGGACGGCACACGTTTTCCACATCGGGGACTCGCGGCTCTACCGGTTCCGCGGTGGCGGGCTGGAGCCGATCACCCGCGACCACGTCGCCCGGATTTCGGCGGAGACCAGCCAGCTGACCCGTGCGCTCGGGCTGACGCTCGCGCCGCGGATCGACTACCACACGCTCCCGCTCGAGCCGGGAGACCGGTTCCTGCTGTGCACCGACGGCATCCACGGTTTCCTGGCCGACCCCCAACTCGCGGGCCTGCTCGCCGAGCCCGGCGGCGCGCAGGAAACCGCGGATCGCATCGGCGCGGCGACCGCGCATGCCGATGACAACCGTTCCTGTCTCGTCCTCGATATCCGGGAGCTGCCGGACGCGGACAAGGACGACGTTTTCCGCCAACTTTCCGCCCTTCCCTTCCCCCCGGACCTCGCGCCGGGGCAGACCATCGACGGCCTGCGGGTCGAGCGCGTCCTCGCCGAGTCGAGCCGCTCGCAGCTCTATCAGGTCACGGACGTCGGGGACGGCGCGCGATACGTCCTGAAGGCCCCGTCGGTGAACTTCGCGGACGATCCCGCCTATCTCGAACGCTTCGCCCTGGAGGAGTGGATCGGCCTGCGCAGCGATCATCCGCACCTGGCGAAGGCGGTGCGGCGCGAGCGGCGGCCGACATTTCTCTATTTCCTGATGGAGCCCGTGGAAGGCATCCCGCTCGGGAGATGGATCGAGGAAAATCCGGCGCCGTCCGTGGAAACGGTGCTGCGTCTCGTGGGGCAGATTGTCGAGGGAGCCCGCGCGCTCCACCGCAAGGACACGCTCCACCAGGACCTCAAGCCGGACAACATCGTCATCGCCGCCGACGGCACGCTGAAGATCGTCGATTACGGATCGTGCCTCGTCGGCGGGATCGGCGAGATCGCCACGCCCTTCGAGCGGCAGGCCGCGCTGGGGACGCTGGATTTCGCCGCGCCCGAATACCGGCTGAACGTGAAGCCCACGACGCGCTCGGATCTCTTCTCGATCGCTGTCATCGCCTACTATCTGCTCACCGGCGGAAAGCATCCTTACGGCGCCGGCTGGGAGCGCGCCCGCGGGCTGCGCGACTTCCTCGCGCTCCGCTATCGTCCGGCGGCGACCTTCAATCCAATGGTGCCGGCCTGGATCGACGGCGCGCTGAAGAAGGCGCTGTCGACCGTTCCCGAGGCTCGCCAGGAATCAATGTCGGAATTTCTCCACAACCTCCGCCATCCCGATCCGGCCTTCCTTCCGGCCGCGGCACGGCTGCCCTTGGTCGAACGCGACCCGCTCTTGTTCTGGAAACTCCTCGCCGCCCTCGGATTTGGAGGCTGGATCGTCACGTGGATCGTCCTGCGTTGACCGATCACGGCTCCGAATGAGGCAATCTCATTTCCGGCCCGACGCAGGATGCCGTGAGTTCATATCGCCCCCCTCGGAATGAGCGGGCTTCAGCGAAACGATGAAATCACGCACTCCCACATTCATCCGAATCCGGTCCGCTGGCACGTCCGCCGCTAGTTTACGGGCGACTCCAACTCCACATTCATCATGAGATTCAGATATCTGCTCCCCGCGGTCGTCGGCCTCAGCGCCGCGACCCTCCACGCCGAGAAACTCGCGGTCGAAAAGGACACGCTCACGCTCGGCTTCATCAAGCTCACCGACTGCGCGCCGATCGTCATCGCGAAGGAAAAGGGCTTCTTCGCCGACGAGGGCCTGCAAGTCGAAGTCGTCGCCCAGTCGAATTGGAAGGTCCTCCTCGACAACGTGATCACCGGAAACCTCGACGGCGCGCACATGCTGTCCGGCCAACCGATCGCCGCCACCATCGGCATCGGCACCGAGGCCCACGTGGTCACGCCGTTCACCATGGACCTCAATGGCAACGCCATCACGGTGTCGAACTCCGTCTGGGAACAAATGCAAATGAACGATCCGGATCTGGACACCGACAAGCCGAAACACCCGATCAAGGCGGACGCCCTGCGGCCGGTCGTCGACGACCTGCTCGCCTCCGGCAAGAAGCTGCAGATGGGCATGGTGTTTCCGGTTTCGACCCATAACTACGAATTGCGTTACTGGCTCGCCTCCGCCGGCATCCATCCCGGCTTCTATTCGGAAACCGACGTCTCGGGTCGCATCGACGCCGAGGTGGAACTTTCCGTCACGCCCCCGCCGCAGATGCCCGCCACGCTCGAGGCCGGCACGATCTCCGGCTACTGCGTCGGCGAGCCGTGGAACCAGCAGGCGATCGCCAAGGGCATCGGCGTGCCGGTCACCACGAACTACGACATCTGGAAAAACAACCCGGAGAAAGTCTTCGGCGTGACCAAGAAGTTCGCCGACGAGAACCCGCTCACGCTCGTGGCGCTGACCAAGGCGTTGATCCGCGCCGGCAAGTGGCTCGACGAGACCGACGAGGCGGGCAAGCTCGTCAACCGCATCGAGGCCTGCCGCATTCTCGCGCAGCCGAACTACGTCGGCGCCGACTTCGAGATCATCAAGAACTCGATGACGGGCACCTTCATCTTCCAGGAAACCGACGTGCGCGACATGCCGGACTTCAATGTCTTCTTCAAATACCACTGCACCTATCCGTGGTATTCCGACGGTGTCTGGTTCCTCACCCAGATGCGCCGCTGGGGCCAGATCACCGAAGCCAAACCGGCCTCGTGGTACGACGAGACCGCCAGGAAGATCTATCTCCCCGATGTTTACCGGACGGCCGCGGAGATGTTGGTCGAGGAAGGGCATCTGAGCGCCTCGGAGATCCCGGAAACCACCGACGGCTACCGCCCGGCGACCACCGACTTCATCGACGGCTTGGAATACGACGGCCGCAAGCCGCTGGAATACCTCAACTCCTTCAAGATCGGCATCAAGGACGATCCTTCGCTCTCCGCGAAGTGACATCCATCCGCCGCCGCAACCCACCACCCGCACATGAGTCTGAAATACAAGCTTCTCAAGGGAGCCGATCTCGCCGGCCTCAGTTTCCTCAGCCCGGTCATCCGCCTGGCGACGGGCGAGGAGCCGCGCAAGCAGCTCCGTGAGATCGGCCGGTTCATCGTCGTGCCCCTGCTCGCCTTCGCCGCGTTTCTCTGGCTGTGGTCGGTGATCGCGCCGAAGCACCGGACGAAGGCCGGCGAGGTGCCGACGCCGACGGTGGTCTGGGATGCGGCGCGGGGGATCTGGATGTTCCACGAACGCGAAGGCGCCAAGGCGGACGCCTATCTCGCCCCGGCGGCGGAGCGCTCGTCCCAGCGCGCCGCCGCCGAGGCCCTGCTCGCCGAGCTGGATGAACTCGAGGCCTTGGCGAAAAAGCACCTCGCCGAGGTGGAGGCGTCCTCGAAGGAACGCCACGAGAAGCTCGTCGCGCCGTCCAAGCTCGCCTACGAGAAGCGCCGCTCCGAATCCCGCGACGCGCGGCGGGCACGCACCGAAGCGCTCACCGAAGAAGCCGCGGCCCTTGCCGCCGCCGGAGCGGACGAGCGGTTGGCATTCCTCGAGAAGGTCCGCGCCCAGGACGCGCTCGACGCGGCCGAGCAGGAGGAAATCAAGACGCTGAAAACCGCCTACGAGGACGCCGCGGCGGTCGCGTTTCCCGAAGTGAAGGATGCCCTGCGCGCGGTGACCCTGCTGGCCGAGGAACGCCAGTTCCTCACCAAATACATCGAGATGCTCGGCAGCGGATCGCGCGAGGCGAAGGCCGGCGAAGCCGCGGAATCCCTCGCCGCGGCGCGCGAGGAATATCTCGCCGCGAACGACGGCGACCTCTACCGGCTCGCCACCAGCATCGTGAAACGCGAAGGTCTGCTCGCCACGACCGAGACCTCGCAATACGCGAAACCCTGGACCTTGCCGAAGCAGATCGTCCGCTCGCTGCTCTGCGTGTTCGCCGGCTTCCTCATCGCCTCCGCCATCGCGGTCCCGGCCGGCATGCTGTGCGGCCTGAGCCCGACCTTCATGGCGGCGATGACGCCTTTCATCGCGCTGTTCAAGCCGGTCTCACCGCTCGTCTGGCTGCCGATCATCATGATCATCGTCGGCGGCTTCATGCCCGATCCGGAGAACCACTGGCTGATCGTGCTGTTCGGCAAGGTCCCGGTGCTCGCGGATTACAAGATCGATCCGATGTTCCTCTCCTCCGCGCTGACCGTCGCGCTGTGCTCGCTCTGGGCGACGCTGGTGAACACCGCGCTCGGGGTCGCCTCCGTGGACAAGGATCACCTGAACGTGGCACGCGTGCTGCGGCTGAACCTGCCATCGCGGCTGTTCAAGATCATCATCCCCACCGCCCTGCCGCTGATCTTCGCCGGACTGCGGATCTCGCTCGGTGTCGGCTGGATGGTGCTGGTGGCCGCAGAGATCCTCTCGACCTCCCAAGGCATCGGAAAGTTCGTCAATGACATGTATACCAACGGCTCCTCGCAGTCCTTCGCGCAGATGTTCGTGGTCGTCTTCATCGTCGGCGCGATCGGCATGGTCCTCGACCGCATCATGATTGTCTTCCAGCGCCTGGTTTCCTTCGACGAAGGCCGCGCCACCATCTGAAGTCATGGCAACCCCGATCCTCCAACTCGACTCGGCCGCCATCGGCTTCGGCCCGCCGAACGACCGCGTGGACACGCTCAAGGACGTGAACCTCGCCGTGGCGCCCGGGGAATTCGTCGCGGTCATCGGGTTTTCCGGCAGCGGAAAATCCACGCTCGTCTCACTGCTCGCCGGCCTCCAGCGGCCGACCGCCGGACGCGCGCTGATGAACGGCGAGCCGATCCCCGGCCCGGGCCCCGAGCGCGGCATCATGTTCCAGAACTGTTCGCTGCTGCCGTGGCTCAGCGTCGCCGGAAACGTCGAACTCGCGGTGAAGTCGGTCTTCAAGGGCTTTTCCAAATCCCAAGCCCGGGAACACGCCGCGCGCTACATCGAGATGGTCAATCTCACGCCGGCGAAGGACAAGAAACCGCACGAACTCTCCGGCGGCATGCGCCAGCGCGTCTCGCTCGCCCGGACCTTGGCTCTCCAACCGAAGGTCCTGCTGCTGGACGAGCCGCTCTCGGCCCTCGATGCCCTCACCCGCGCCGTGCTCCAGGATGAGATCCTCCGCATCCGCGAGCAGGAGAAGATCACCGTCGTCCTCATCACCAACGACGTGGACGAGGCGATCCTCATGGCGGACCGCATCATCCCGCTCACGCGCGGCCCCGAGGCGACCTTGGCGGAGGCGTTTCCGGTTCCCCTGCCCCGCCCGCGGGACCGCCGGACACTCAACGAATGTCCGGACTACCAGCGGCTCAAGGCGGAGATCACCTCCTTCCTGATCCGCCTCAACCGCGAAGCGAAGTCGCGCGAGCCCGTGCCGGTGCTCCGCATGCCGGAAATCGCCCCGAAGAGCTTCCGGGCGCCGTCGCGCATCCTCGGTCTGAAATGGAAACTCAGCTCGTGAGCCACCGCCATGCCACCGCCGCTCCGCTATTTCGCGAATCTCCGGGCCGCGCGACTCGCGCTCTGGTGTTATCTCGTGTGGTATCTCGTGACGGTCGCGCACGAGTTTTCACCCAACTTGCGCCTCTGGCTCAACGCGCTGGGCATCAGCGGGGTGATAGGCACAGCCCTGCTCTTGAGCGTCAATCCCGCCGGCCGCGACGGCTGGCAGACCTTCCGGCTTTTCCTGATGCCGTTCTGCGTCTCGAGCTTCTCCGGGCTGATCAAGGACCGCGGCTACTTCACCATCTTTCCGCCTTCATTCCCCCAGCTCGCCCTGACCGTCTCGGCGTGCGCCGCCTTTCTCGCATCCGTGATGCTTCTCAAGCGGCTGGCCGCCGCGGCTCCACCCGCCATCACTGAACTCTGACCGCCATGCGTTCCGTCGAAATTTTCAACCTCGCGAAGTTCTATCCGAACCCCTACGGCGAGCCGTTCAGGGCGGTCGTCGATTTCAACCTGAACATCCAGGAAGGCGAATTCGTCGGCCTGATCGGCCACTCGGGTTGCGGGAAATCCACGGTCCTCACCATGCTCGCCGGACTCAATGAAATCTCGGACGGCGGCATCATCGTCGGCGACCGCGAAATCGATGGCGCCGGCCCGGACCGAGCCGTGGTTTTCCAAGCGCCGTGCCTGATGCCGTGGATGACCGCATTCGGCAATGTCATGCTCGGCGTGAAGAACGTCTATCCGCACGCCTCGCGCGCCGAACGACGCCAGATCGTCGAATACGCGCTGGCCTCCGTCGGCCTGGCCGACGCGATGAAGAAATACCCGCGCGAGATGTCCGGCGGCATGCAGCAGCGGGTCGGCATCGCCCGCGCCATCGCCCTCAAGCCGCGCGTGCTGCTGCTCGACGAGCCCTTCGGCCGGTTGGACTCGCTCACCCGCATGGAACTCCAGGACGTGATTCTCGGCATCCTCGACCGCGAGAAGATCACCACCCTGCTCGTCAGCCACGACGTCGACGAAGTCGCCTTCCTCTGCGACCGCGTGGTGATGATGACCAACGGCCCCGCCGCCACCATCGGCGAGATCCTCGAGATCGGCTTCCCGAAGCCGCGCGACCGCGCGGAGATCATGCAGGACCCGATGTTCTACCGCTACCTCGACCACCTGGTCTCGTTCCTCACGGAACGCGCGCACCTCCGCACCGCACCGCGGCTCCACGACAAGAACTCGCTCCTCGGCTTCACGGGGAGAAAGATCGAGACCGCCGAGGAGCTGCACGCGGCGTGAGGTGCGGAAGAAGTGGCAAGTGCGAAGTGCCGAGTGCGAAGTGGAAGAGGATTTCGGGTGGAAGAGGCGCGGAGCGCGAGGATCTCTTCATTTTTCAGTCATCATTCATCACTTTGCATTCGTAGCCGTGCCCGCCCACTTGTCGCCAAGGGCGCGAGGTGCGAGTGGCGAGCCGTCGCGCCACGCAGGGACCCGACGTCCGGGCGGTCCGGAGGCGGCAGGCGACCGGAGCGGCTTGCCCTTTTTCCGCCCCACGGACGAGTGATGGAATCTTCGGGATGTGCCGCCGCATCCCCGACCGGACGGCCCGGAGGTCGATCCCTGCCGGCGGCCGAGTGAGCCCGAGGTTTCCCTTCACAAAAAAACCGGCGGGCTCCAGAGGGGGAGAATCCTGGAGCCCGCCGACTTGTTTCCGGGGGGAGGAATTGTGCTGTCCCGCTGTGGGGAACGGTGCCACCCTAACCGGCCGCCGCGCCGGCAACCATTACGTGATCGCGTAAACTCCCGTTTTCCCCAATGTCCGGAAAGAACTACCATGTCCGCCAATCCGCCGTTTCCGCCCTCCGCGCCTGGGCAAAGGGCCACGACTACGCCGAGTCCCTGATCGAACGCCACGCCCAGCGGCGGATGCTTTCCTCCGCGGACCGCAACCTCCTCCAGGCGATCCTTTTCGGCGTGCTGCGCCACCGCCGGCTGCTCGACCACTGGATCGGCAAGCTGCGCGAGGGGAAGCTCGATCCGGAGACCCGCGACGTCCTGCGCGTCGGCCTGTGCCAGCTTCTTATCCTCGGCCTGCCGGACCACGCGGCGGTGAACGAAACGGTGGAGGCGGGAAAATCGGCGGTGCGCGGCCTCGTCAACGCCGTCCTGCGCCGGGCGACCGGTTCGAAGAAGCGCCTGCTCGAGGAAATCGACGATCTCCCTCCGGCGATCGTGCACTCGCATCCGGACTGGCTTTTCAAACGCTGGCGGCTGGCCTTCGGCAAAAAGGAGGCGATCGCCCTGATGGAGTGGGACAACCAGCCGGCGGAGACGTTTTTCCGGCTCAACCCGCTCGCGGACCCACCGGCCGAGCTTCCGGGTCCGCCGGTGGAAGGCGCGCCGGGATTCCACAAGCTCGAAGGCCCCTTGCCGACCGAGTTGCTGGCCGCTGGCGCGATCTACATCCAGGACGCCGCCACGCGGCACGCGGTCGATCTGCTCGCGCCGAAGCCCGGCGAGCGGATCCTCGACGCCTGCGCCGCCCCGGGTGGGAAGGCTTTCCTGATCACCGCGGCGCTCGGGTCCGCCGAGAACTTGCTGTGCACGGATTCCAACGAGAAGCGCCTGCCGCGGCTCGAGCAGAACCTCGCGCGGCTGCACGCCGGCGGCTGCCAAGTGCAGGTCCACGATTGGACGAAACCCGCGCCGGCCGAGTGGCATGGAAAGTTCGACGGTATCCTGCTCGACGTCCCGTGCTCGAACACCGGCGTCATCCGGCGCCGCGTCGACGTCCGCTGGCGGCTGCAAGCGCCGGACATCGAGCGCATCGCCCAAACCCAGCGGAAGATTCTGGAGAACGCCCTGCCGTGCCTCGCGCCCGGCGGCCGGATCGTCTACTCGACCTGCTCGATCGAGGCGGAAGAAAACCTCGGCTTGGTCGAGAGCTTCCTCGCCGATCATCCGGAACTGCGGCTGGTGGAAACCCGCGGCGCCCTGCCGTTCCGCGACGGCACGGACGGAGCCTTCGCCGCGCGGATCGAGCGACGCGAGATTCCGGCTGGCTGAGCCGGTCCGCCATTTCCTAGACTCCGCGCATGAAATCCTGCCTCGGGCTCATTTTCGTCGTGATCATCCTCG